>DATHQX010000096.1:0-5605 GCA_035482295.1 Verrucomicrobiia bacterium | reverse complement strand
CCACTGAATCGAACGACACGATTCCGCCGTTGATAAAGTTGAACACTTTTCCCAAAACGCTCCCATCGAATTTATTTTCTTCTACGAAACTCAAAAAAACGCGACAAACTCCAGTGAACTATTTATAATTTCGGGTTTCACAGCCAACTCAGAAAACCAGTGGGTGATTTTCTTTTTCAACGTACCTTTTTCTTTTTGGCCGTATCTTAAACATTATTGTCACGCATCGCTGCGGACGATTAAACAAGACAACGATCAAACCAGAAACGATCCGCCGGGTCTCTTAAGCACGATCTACTAAGGGAATGTCACAGATTTTCCATCGCAGTACGAATACTCTGTCCCGGGCCACCATCTTTGGCGCGGTCTTTGTCGTCGCGGCGCTGGGTTGGATGGCGATGGAAATCCAGCGTTCGCCCTACGTCACCTACGCCGGAGTCCGCAAGCCGCAGCCCGTCCCCTTCAGCCACCAGCACCACGTCAGCGGCCTCGGCATCGACTGCCGCTACTGCCACACTTCGGTCGAGACCTCGAGCTTCGCCGGAATCCCGCCAACCAAGACCTGCATGAATTGCCACTCCCAGATCTGGACCAACGCCAAGCTCCTCGAGCCCGTCCGCGCCAGCTACAAATCGGGCGAATCGCTGCAGTGGACCCGCGTCAACCAGCTCCCCGACTTCGTCTACTTCAATCACAGCATTCATATCAACAAAGGAGTCGGCTGCAACACCTGTCACGGCCCCGTCGACCAGATGCCCCTGATGTACCAGCAGGAAAGTTTGCAAATGGAGTGGTGCCTGAGCTGCCACCGCGCCCCAGAAAAAAATCTGCGCCCCCGCAGCCAGGTATTCAACATGCGCTATCAGCAACCAACAACCGCGAATCCAGTAGTACTCGACGGCAAAAGCTACACCGATCAATCAGAACTTGGCACCGACCTGCTAAAAAAGTACAACGTGCGCAACGTGAAAGACATCACGACCTGCAGCACCTGTCACCGATGACTTTGGTGGAAGAGTTCGGTGGAAGAGTTTGGTGGAAGAGCGGCCCTTTAGGGCCGCGTTAAGCGATCCAATCGATTGGGGCTTTAGCCCCCGAGGTAAGTGGGACGCAGGCTTTTTGGAATGACGAACGACGAAAAAAATCCCGGCGGACTGATCCAGATTCAAAAGCGCGAAGACGTCTGTCCTTCGAAAAAACTGGACCTGGCCTCCGTCCGCGAAAAGATCGACCAGGCGACGGCTGATGACGCCGCCCAAAAAACAGGCCCCGAATACTGGCGCAGCCTCGAAGAACTAGCCGGCTCCGAAGAATTCGCACAAGCCCTGCACCGCGAATTCCCCAAAGGCGCTTCCGAATGGGTCGACTCCGTCTCCCGCCGCGGATTCCTCAAAGTCATGGGCGCTTCCCTCGGCCTCGCCGGCATGACTGGATGCGTCCGCCTTCCGCTCGAGCCCATCGTCCCCTACGTGCGCCAGCCCGAAGGCGTCATCCCCGGCCGCCCCATGTACTACGCCACGGCCTCCACGCTCGGCGGATACGCCAGCCCGCTCCTGGTCGAAAGCCATCTCGGCCGCCCCACAAAAATCGAAGGCAACGACCTGCACCCGGCCTCGCTCGGCGGCACCGACATTTTCGCGCAAGCCTCCATCCTCGGCCTCTACGATCCCGACCGCTCGCAGACCGTCATGTCGATGGGCGACGTCCGCTCCTGGCAGTCGTTCCTCGGCGCCATCCGCGGCCCGCTCAGCGCACAGAAAGCTCTGCAAGGCGCCGGCATCCGCATTCTCACGCCGACCGTTTCCTCGCCCACGCTCGCCGACCAACTGCGCAATTTCCTGAAGATTTATCCGCAAGCCAAGTGGCACGTCTACGAGCCCATCAATCGCGACAACGTCCTCGAAGGCGCGAAGCTAGCCTTCGGGCAGCCCGTCGAAACCCGCTACGATTTCTCAAAAGCCGACGTCATCGTCTCCCTCGACGCCGACTTCCTCTCCGCCGGTTTCCCCGGCAACACCCGCTACATCCGCGACTTCGCCGCCCGCCGCAATCCCGACAGCGGCAACATGAACCGCTTGTACGTCATCGAGAGCACGCCGAGCTCGACGGGCGCCAAGGCGGATCATCGGCTGCCATTGCGATCGTCGGAGATGGAGTGGCTGATGCGCAACATGACATCCGCCTTGGGAATTGATGTCGGCAGGACAGGTCAGCAGGACAAGCTCTCCGTTGCCGCTACTCACGACCTGCATTCTCATCAGGGATCAAGCGTTGTCATCGCAGGTGATCACCAGCCGCCGGCTGTACATGCACTCGCACACGCGATCAACGTAAAGCTGGGCAATGTCGGCAAGACTGTTTTCTACACCGAACCAGTCGATGCGAATCCGATCAACCACGCCGAATCCATTAAAGATCTCGTCGCCGATATGAACGCCGGCAAAGTAGATTTGCTGGTCATCCTCGGCGGTAATCCCTCATACGACGCACCCGCCGATCTCAATTTCGCCGATGCGCTGAAGAGCGGCAGGGTCCCGCTGCGCGTCCACCACGGTCTCTACCAGAACGAAACCGCCGAACTCTGCCAGTGGCACGTCAGCGCGACTCATGAACTCGAAGCATGGGGCGACGCCCGCGCTTATGACGGAACCGTCAGCATCATCCAACCGCTGATCGCTCCACTCTACAACGGCAAGAGCTCGCTGGAATTCGTCGCGTTGCTCTCCGGCCAAGCCGACGCGACTGGATACGATCTCGTCCGCGCCTACTGGCAGAAGCAGCACTCCGGGGCAGATTTCGAGCAGTTCTGGCGCAAGTCGCTGCATGATGGCTGGGTCGAGGGGACAACCTTTGCGCCGAAGCAAGTTGAGTTAAAGGCCGACGTTCCTGCTGAGCCGAGAACTTCCGACTTGATGACTGTCGAGCTCAACATCCGCCGCGACCCCACCATCTACGACGGACAATTCTCCAACAACGGCTGGCTGCAGGAACTCCCCAAGCCGATGTCGAAGCTCACCTGGGACAACGCCATCCAAATCGGTCCGGCGATGGCGAAGCGTCTCAACATCGCCACCGAAGATGTAGTCGAGCTAGAACTGAACGGCGGTGGAAACCAAAGAAAGATCACTGGCCCCGTCTGGATTCAAGCCGGCCATCCCGACAACTCCGTCACCATCACGCTCGGCTACGGACGCACCCGCGCCGGCCGCGTCGGTACCGCGCAAGGTTTCAACGCCTACGCCCTGCGCACCACCACCGCCCCATGGATCGCTTCAGGGGTCACAATAAAAAAGACTGGAGACACCTACAAACTCGCCTCCACCCAAGGCATGCAATCGATGGACACGCCCGACGGCGCCCATCGTCCTCTGGTCCGCGAAGCCACGCTCGAGGAATACCGCAAAGAGCCCGCCTTCGCCAAAGAAGAAGAAACGCCCTACGACGTCACGCTCTATCCCAACTATCCCTACAAAGAAGAAGACTACGCCTGGGGCATGACGATCGACCTGAACTCCTGCGTGGGCTGCAACAATTGCATCATCGCCTGCCAGTCGGAAAACAACATCGCCGTCGTCGGCAAAGAGCAGGTCGTCATCGGCCGCCACATGCACTGGATTCGCGTCGACGCCTACTACCAGGGCGACCGCGACAATCCCAAAGCATTCTTCCAGCCCGTCCCCTGCCAGCAGTGCGAAAACGCTCCCTGCGAAGTGGTCTGCCCCGTCGGAGCCACCAACCACACGACCGAAGGCCTGAACGACATGGTCTACAACCGCTGCGTGGGCACGCGCTACTGCTCGAACAATTGTCCTTACAAAGTGCGCCGCTTCAACTTCCTGCTCTTCCAGGACTGGGACACGCCGCAATACAAGATGATGCGCAATCCCGACGTCAGCGTCCGCAGCCGCGGCGTCATGGAAAAATGCACCTACTGCGTCCAGCGCATCAACGAGCGCCGCATCGACGCCGAAAAAGAAGATAGAAAGATCAACGACGGATCGCACGAAAACGAACTCCAAACCGCCTGCCAGCAGTCCTGCCCCGCAGGCGCCATCGTCTTCGGCAACATCAACGACCCCAACAGCAAAGTGTCGAAGTTGAAAGCGCAGTCAAGAAATTACAGCCTCTTAGGTGAACTGAACACGCGTCCAAGAACAACATACTTAGCAGAAATAAGAAACCCGAACCCGGAACTGGAGGGATAGAAGAGCGCCATTAAGGGGGCGCAACCGAAATCGGCCGTCCGCCGCGCGGAGCGCGGCTAAAACGTGGAAGAGCGGCCCTTTAGGGCCGCGTAAAGGCACAAAAGGAACTGGGCTTTAGCCCCCGAGGAATTTCGCAAGCCGCATGCCCGAGCAATACAAATCGACCACCGAACTCGAGCGCGCTCCCGTCATCGAGCCCGGCCACACCTTCGGCACGGTCACGGAAAAAATCAGCGCCATCGTGCTGACCCGTCCCGCTTCCAACGGATGGTTCGTCGGCTTCGGCCTCTTCTTCATGCTCACCATGATGCTGCTCTACGCCGCCGGATACCTCTTTCTCAAAGGCATTGGCATCTGGGGCGACACCACGCCCATCGGCTGGGGTTTTGAGATCGTCAACTTCGTCTGGTGGATCGGCATCGGCCACGCCGGCACCCTCATCTCCGCCATCCTCTTATTACTGCGTCAAAGCTGGCGCAATTCCATCAACCGTTTCGCCGAAGCCATGACGCTGTTCGCCGTGGCCTGCGCCGGCGTATTCCCCGCCATTCACGTCGGCCGCCCCTGGCTGGCCTACTGGCTGTTTCCCATCCCCAACACCATGGGCGTATGGCCGCAATTCCGCAGCCCGCTTATGTGGGATGTGTTCGCCGTCTCCACCTACGCCACCATCTCGGCGCTGTTCTGGTTCGTCGGCCTCATCCCCGACCTGGCCACGCTGCGCGACCGCACCGACAACAAGGCACTGAAAATTGTCTACGGCATGCTCTGCATGGGCTGGCGCGGATCCGCCCGCCACTGGCACCGCTACGAGACCATGTATCTGCTTCTCGCAGGATTGGCCACGCCTCTGGTCCTCTCGGTTCACACGGTCGTCAGCTTCGACTTCGCCGTCGGCATCCTCCCGGGATGGCACACCACCATCTTCCCGCCCTACTTCGTCGCCGGCGCCATCTACTCCGGCTTCGCCATGGTGTTGATGCTGGCCATCCCCATCCGCAAAATTTACGGCCTCGAAGATTTCATCACCGAGCGCCATCTGCAAAACTCCGCGAAAGTCATGCTCGCCACCGGCCTGATCGTCGCCTACGGCTACGGCATCGAGGCTTTCATGGGATGGTACAGCGGCGACCGTTACGACGCCTTCACCCTCTGGAACCGCCTGCATGGCCCCTACGCGCCGGCCTACTGGTCGCTGCTCATCTGCAACATCTTCATCCCGCAATTGCTGTGGATCAAGAAGCTGCGCACCAGTCCCGTCGCGCTCTTCTTCATCTCCGGCGTGGTCCTGGTCGGCATGTGGCTGGAACGTTTCGTCATCGTTGTGCTCAGCCTGCACCGCGATTTCCTCACCTCGTCCTGGGGCATGTACTACCCCACGCGCTGGGACTGGATGACCT
>DATHQX010000095.1:0-8152 GCA_035482295.1 Verrucomicrobiia bacterium | reverse complement strand
TGATCGGCGCCTGCGTGGTCACGGTCATGCTGTGCTGGACGATCGTACGAGTGCTTTCGCGCTATGGCAGAGTGCAGCATCTTCGTAAGCCGGCTGAGATTCTGCTGGCGCTATTGCTGCTGCAACTCGGCCTGGGCTTCTGCTCGTATATGACTCGCGTAGTCTGGGGACACGACGCCGTTCAACCGCTGACGTTGATGGTCGTAAGCACTGTCGCCCATGTTGCCGGCGGAGCTCTGGTGTTGGCTGCGACCGTAGTACTCGCGATTCAGACACGACGCATGATCACCGTCGAGGCCAGCCAGACGGCGACGCAGTCCGCGCACGGAAAGGCGGTGATCGCGTGAGCAGCGTAAGCCAGCCTCTTGCAGTGCCGCGGCAGGGAATTGCGTCGCTCGCACGCGATTACGCTACGCTGACCAAGGCTCGGGTCACCACTTTGATCGTGATGACCGCCTGGGCAGGCGCGTACTTTGCCGGCGCCAAGTCGGGCGTGTCGCTGCTTTCATGGACGCTGCTGAATGCGTTGGTCGGCATCGGCCTGGTGAGTGGAGGGACGGCGGCGATCAACGAAGTAGTGGAGCGCGATGTCGACGCGCTGATGCGTCGCACCTCGCGTCGCCCGCTGGTCACCGGCAGCATGAGCCTGCTGCACGCATCGGTTGTCGCATTCGGCATGACCATCGGCGGCGTGCTGTATCTGTGGTTCACGACGAACTGGCTGACAGCGGCGTTAGCTGCTTTGACCTCGATCAGCTATCTGGCGGTCTACACTCCGATGAAGCGCGTCCATCCTATCTGTACATTTCTGGGTGCGTTTCCCGGAGCGATGCCACCCGTGTTGGGCTGGACGGCGATTCGCGGTCGTCTGGACGGCGGAGCGCTGGTGCTTTTCGCAATCCTATTCTTCTGGCAGTTCCCGCACTTCCACTCCATCGCATGGCTTTATCGCGAAGACTACGAAAACGCCGGCATTCGCATGCTGCCCGTGGTTGAGAGCGACGGCCGTTCGACTGCGTTCGCCATCGTGATGTACGCGCTGGCTCTGGTTCCGGTATCGCTGGCGCCGACATTGATGGGAATGGCCGGCCGGACCTATTTCTGCGGCGCGTTGATACTAAGCGGGGGCATGTTGTGGTTCAGTCTGCGCATGTGGACCATGAAGCTGACGCCGATCGCGAAGGAATCGAAGGTTCGCGCGCGCAATGTGCTGCAGGCCTCTGTCATCTACCTGCCGCTGTTGTTTGGCCTGATGATGATCAACCGCGCATAAATACTGGGCAAACGCCGCTTCGGTTGATTATGATGAGGCGTGTTGCTCGGCCTACTTCAAGATTCAATGCCTGGCGCGTCAGCGGGAACGCCGACTTCCTTTCTCGTCTTCATGGTGTGCTGGATTGCTATGGGGATCGCCTCTTGGATCTTCTACTCGAAAGCCAGTTATCAGACCAAGAAATCGCTGCATCCATTCCTGACGGTCGCCTACGGCGTCGTTTTTCTGGGGTTCGCGGAATGGCTAATGCAGGGCAAACTCCCATTGTTTTTTGTTGTTGCGGTGATTGTGATCATGTTTTTGATTTATCGTCTCACCCGATTTTGCCCGCAATGTGGTGCGACGATCTACTCCCTGGGTCTTCAGCGTTCGAATTTCTGTCCCAAGTGCGGCGCGGCGCTGCAGTAAGTTTGGCCGTTCGCACGCAGAATTGAGGGCAACATTCGACCAGGCCTTCAACAACGTAATAGACTGATCTGTGGCTTCACGAACAACAACTCCCGCTGCTGACAGCAAGACGTCCGAACATTCCGCGTACGATCCTTCGGCTTCCGGGGTCATTCAGCTTAAATCGTTGCGGCATCAGTACGGCGATCGCGTCGCGTTGGCGGGTGTGTCGTTCGATGTGCGTCCGGCGGAGATATTCGGATTGCTGGGCCCCAACGGCAGCGGCAAGACTACGACCTTCCGCATTCTCTCGACGCTGATGATTCCTTCGGGCGGACGAGCGCTGATCATGGGACATGATGTCGCCCGCGAGCCTGCGCAAGTGCGCCGCAATATCGGCGTGGTCTTCCAGGCGCAGAGTATCGACGTAAAGCTTTCAGCCGAAGAAAACCTGACGGTCATTGGCCACATTTATGGCCTGCGCGGCGCCGCCTTGAAGAATCGTGTGAAAGAGATGCTGAGCCGTGTCGGTCTGGCTGATCGTGCGAAGGAAAAGGCTGAAACGTTTTCCGGCGGCATGCAGCGGCGGTTGGAACTGGCGAAAGGGTTGCTGCATCATCCTTCCGTGCTGCTGCTGGACGAGCCGACCACGGGATTGGATCCGGGCGCGCGACGCGATCTTTGGCAATATTTGCAGATCCTGCGCGATGAAGAACGTGTCACCGTTCTGGTTACCACCCACTTGATGGAAGAGGCCGAACGCTGCGATCGTCTGGCGATTTACGCCAACGGCAGCGTGGTCGCGCTAGGCACGCCGTCCGTATTGAAGGCCGAGATCGGCGGCGACGTGATCATGCTGGAGACGAAGGATCCGGAAAACCTGGCCGGCCGAATCGAACAGCATTTCGGATTGCACCCGACGGTCCTGGATAGCCGAGTGCGGCTGGAGATTGAGAGCGGACACAGGTTTGTGACGGACGTCGTGGAAGCGTTTCCGGGCGAGATCGAAGGTGTGTCGGTACATAAGCCGAGCCTGGAAGACGTGTTCATCCGTCGCACCGGACATCGATTCTGGACGGAAGAGGATAATGGCGAGTCGTCGGAAGAATGAGGTGCCGTTTGAGTTGTCATCACGAGCCAAGCCGAGAGATCTGCGGTCTGTCTGCGGCGCGCGTCATTTCCACTCCGCGACGACCCGCAGATCCTTCCGTTCCGGCTGAAGCCCTAGGTCGGGATGACAATTCGAAAGAGCAACGCCGACACCAAAACTGACAACTGGCCACTGACAACTGATTATTATGGCAACTCGTACACAGACACTTCCCGCGACTACCGCTTCCGCCAGCGCTGGGCTGCTGATGCCTTCGATTTCGCTGTGGTGGCGAGAGGTTGTTCGCTTTTATCGCCAGCGCGCTCGCGTGGTGGGCGTCATCGCTTCACCGCTGCTGTTCTGGATCGTCATCGGCTCAGGCTTCGGAACCTCGTTCCGCTCCAGCGGCGCCGGCGGCCAGCATTATCTCGAGTTCTTCTTTCCGGGCGCGATCATCATGATTGTCCTGTTCACCGCCATCTTCACCATGATGTCGGTGATCGAAGACCGCAAGGAAGGCTTCCTGCTTTCCGTGCTGGTAGCTCCGGTAAGCCGTTCGGTCATCGTGCTGGGCAAGGTGGTGGGCGGCGCAACACTGGCTACGCTGCAGGGCTTGATCTTCCTGGTGTTCGCGCCGGCTGTAGGCGTTCACTTCACGCTGGTCAGCTTTGCTCTGACCGTGCTGGCGATCTTCCTGGTGGCGTTTTCACTGACCGCGCTGGGTTTTATCATTGCGTGGCCGATGGATTCGACGCAGGCGTTTCACGCCATCATTAATCTGTTCCTGATTCCGTTGTGGCTGCTGTCGGGTTCGCTGTTTCCGCTCTCCGGAGCGACCTTGTGGATTCGCGTGCTGATGCGCATCAATCCGCTGACCTACGGAACCGAGGCGCTGCGTGCGCTGCTGTTCCCGGCATCAGCGTCGACTGATCTCTCACTGAGCGGTAACTTCGCAGTTCTCGGCCTGTTTACGCTGGTCATGTTTGTACTGTCATTCTTGATTGCGAACCGGCGCACGACCAACCCGGCAGCCTAATGCAGATTACGCCGACATTTTTCCCCGCTCTCGACGCTGTACTGAATGGCTCAAGCGCGGTGCTGATCGGCTCCGGCCTGTACTGCATCAAGCGCGGCCGCCGAGAAGCGCACAAGCGCATGATGCTGGCGGCGTTCGTCACATCCACGCTCTTCCTGATTTCTTATCTCTACTATCATCTGGTGCTTCATGGATTAACCCACTTCCAGGGGCAGGGACTGTCGCGGCCATTCTACTTCGCGCTGCTGACCTCGCACACGATTCTGGCCGCCGTGGTTGTTCCCTTCATCCTGATCACGCTGGCGCGCGCGCTGAAAGGGAAGTTCGCCAAGCATAAGGCGATCGCGCCGTATACCTTCGCCATCTGGATGTACGTCTCTGTGACCGGCGTCATCATCTACATCATGCTGTATAAGATTTTTGTTCGGTAATTATCGTGGCCGGCGTGAAGACAGAATCGTTTGTAGATCGCGGAACCGGAGAGGCGCCGGTGCAGGGGTTTCTGCATCACGCTGAGGCCGGCTCCGGATTCCTGGTGCTGACGCACGGCGCGGGAGGAAACTGCAACGCGCCGCTGCTGGTCGCGTTGGCCGATCGCTTCGCCGCCGCCGGGCTCAATACCCTTCGCTGCAACCTTCCATTTCGCCAACGACGCCCCTCTGGACCGCCCTCGCCGTCAGACGCCAAACACGATCAGGAAGGTTTACGGCGCGCAGTGATGTTGATGAAAGACAAGTTCGGCGGACGCGCAATTCTGGGTGGTGCTTCGTACGGAGGACGCCAGGCTAGCATGCTGGTCGCAGCGGAGCCTTCGGTTGTTAACGGGCTGCTGCTGCTGTCGTATCCGCTGCATCCGCCGGGACGCCCGGCGCAGTTGCGAACCGCGCATCTTCCGCAGATTCAGGCGCCAGCGCTGTTTGTCAGCGGCACGCGCGATCCCTTCGGCTCCATCGAAGAACTGCAGCAGGCGATCAAGTTAATTCCTGCGTCAACGAAGCTTGTCCCAGCCGAAGGCGCGGGACACTCGCTCCTCCAGAAATCAAACCGAGAGACCCTCCCCAACGAAATCGTGAAGCAGTTCGCGGCCTTCTTCCCGCTCCCATAGTCTGCCGATGCACTGCGAATCGGTGCAGGCAGGGTGTAAGATTCTGCCGTCCACGGGAGGTGATTTTGCTCGACCGTCGCCGCTTTCTTACCCACACTGCCGGATTCGCCGCTGCGCTCGCTTTTCGCAGCGATCTCTTCGCCCAACTGCAAAATATGCCGTTGTCGCTGCCTGATCCCAAGCGGTACGTCAACGACGAAGAAGCCTACTGGGCTGAGATTCGCAAGCAGTTCCTCATTCCGGAAGATGAGATTTATCTGAACAATGGCACCGTTGGTTCGAGCCCGGCGCCGGTGCTGCGCGCGGTCTTCGACGGCTACACATCGACGGAGAGGCTAGACGAGACCGATCCCGAGGACTATCCAATCTGGGGCTACGGACCGTGGAACGAATATCGCGATCCGCTGGCAGCGTTTGTCGGCTGCAATCGCGACGAGATCGCACTGGTGCGCAACGCGACGGAAGGGAACAGCTACATCGCCAACGGCATCGACATGAAGGCCGGCGACGAAGTGCTGATGACCGACCAGGAGCATCCGGGCGGCGAACAGCCGTGGCAGTTGAAGGCCAAGCGCTACGGTGTGGTGCTGAAGAAAATCACGCTACCCAGGCCGGTGAAGGACGGGCAGCAGGTACTGAACCTGTTCAACGATGCCATCACGCCACGCACGCGGGTCATCTTCTTCAGCCACATCACGACTGTGACCGGTGTGGTGCTGCCGGCTAAAGATATCTGCGCGCTGGCGAGGTCGAAGGGCATTCTGTCGGCGGTGGATGGCGCGCACGTTACCGGCATGATGCAGCTCAACATCCACGACATTGGCTGCGATATGTACAGCTCCAGCCCGCACAAGTGGCTGCAGGCGCCCAAGGGCTCAGGGTATCTGTATGTGCGCGAAGAGGTGGTCGACCGCGTCTGGAACACCATCGCGACCGAAGGTTGGGAAGACGAGAAGATCAAAGCAGAGCGCTTCCAGCGGATCGGTTCGTCGAATGTGCCGTCGCTGGATGGGCTGAGGGCGGCGATTCAGATGGCGAACCAGATCGGCATGGACAAGATCGAGGCGCGGCATCGCGCGTCGGCCAACTTCATGTTGGCTGAGATGACCAAGCGCGGCGCAGAGTCGTGGACCTCGCCGGATCCTAAGCTGCGCTGCGCGATCGTCACTGTCAACGTTCCGCCGATCCAGCGGATGAAATTAGAAGATTGGTTATGGAAGACGAAGAAGATTCGGATACGCGGAGGCGAGCCATCGAAGCTACGATTGTCGACTCCTTACTACCTGCGACAGAAGGACATCCAAGCTTTTCTGGAAGCGTTTGATGAGTACAAGAAGGCGGGTCAAATGTAGCTGGCGTGGGTGTCAGCGTGGTGCTGGAAGGAGTCGCGTATTTGCGCTCCGAACTCACAGAGTTGTGTCTTAATCTTTACGGGAAGGTTCAGCCTGGGATGCCTTCTTCTTTTTTGCCTTGGCGATCTCGACGCTGGCAAGGGTCTTACGTGCCAGGTGCGACTCGGTAAGCGACGCCCCATTCTCGCGGCGGCAGGGAGTTCGCGGCGGAGCCCCGCAAGTGGGGCACTGAACATCTTGTGCCTGGTCGTTCATGCGGACAGTGTACAGCGGCGACACCGGCGGCTAAGAGTATGCCGTGTCCGAGACCTTGGGTGTCTCGGAAGTTTCACGCTGGACAGTAGGCGAATCAACGAGTTGGGAGTGACCCGCAAATCTGGAGCCGATTCCAGCCCGAAGGGCGGGATGGTGTGAGCCCGGCGCGTCAGCGCCGTGTAGGCGTCCCATAAATGGCTTGAGCCGCGTCAGCGGCGGCATTACAGCAAATACTCGCGCTGGTACGCGATGCCCGATTGTCGAGCAAGGCTGTGATCTCCCGCTCATACGTGTGTTTTTCATGATGTTGCTTTTGGCCGTCGGTGCACGCGCGCACTGCGTCAACTTGCGACGGGCTGACGCTGATGGCCGCGTATCCGTCCTGCCACGCAAAATGTCCTGACGTTTCGCTCATGTAACGTGAAGAATTGTCCTTCAGGTTACGGATGGATTCGCTCACGGGCCGCATCGGCGGTATCCGTAACAACAGGTGCACGTGGTTCTGAGTTCCGCCGGCCGCGAGGACGTCGATGTTCTTATTGCGCAATACCGCGAAGGTTCTTGATCAACCCGTCAAAATCGCGGATTAGAGGTGCCCGATTTTTCGTGCTGAAGACAACGTGGAGCAGGTTCAGAGTGTAGGTGTGGGACACGTATCAAATGTGAGAGGTCTTTGTGCTTGTGTCCGTGCGCGGCATCACAGAAGGGCGTGTCGCCGCTGACGCGGCTCTAGCCGGTATTTTCGACCCTACCCGGCGCTGACGCGCCGGGCTCACCCCATCCCGCCCTTCGGGCTAGACCGTGCAGCGGAAATCGCTACTTACGATAAGGCGATGTTACAACAGTTGACTTGCTTGGCTGGTTTAGACTTGGGATATGAGTTCGACTGCGACGCCACCAGAAGTAGTTGCAGATTTTCCTGAACATGCCAGCGTGACTCGGCAATGTGTGCGCTATGCTTTGCACCTAGCCGCTGTTTATGTCATCGTCCACACGACAACTCTGTGGCTGGCTGGCCGTGTACATGACACGGTACTTCCTCTAATCCAGCAACGGTCTCCTGCGGACAGTTCGTTCCAATTTGCATTTTCACATCTGTTATTTTTCAGCGTGTTTCCTGCGCTGATCGTTGGCTTCGCTTACGCGCAATGGTATCCACACCGGGTAGCGCTCCTCGTTTGGATTGTTCCTCTTGTCATTCTCGCCTATCAGTTCCTCACCTTCCCGACCGCCGTCTTCGAGAATCATTTCGCGGCAGCTTTTCATGAATATTTCGGTGGCGGGTTCGTAATCGGAGAGTTCCACAACTATCGCGAGTTGTTCACTCTGGCCGCAAGTCCCGACATGCGTAGAGGGATGCAACAGTTGGACTTTACGGCTCCCGTTTATGCTGGAATTGGATACAGCGTCGGAACGTGGTTAGGAATGCGCTACGACATCCCAAATCTCACGGCTGCATGGAGAAAGTCGAAGCCTTCGTTGCCGCGATCTGACTAGCTGGCGAGAACAGGCATTATCGCAACTTACATCCATCACCAGAACACCACGGCCTCACCCGCTACTTATTGCTTAACGCTTCTACTCCCGGCAGTTTCTTGCCTTCCAGGAATTCCAGTGAGGCGCCGCCTCCGGTGGAGATGTGGGTGATCTTGTC
>DATHQX010000094.1:0-3946 GCA_035482295.1 Verrucomicrobiia bacterium | reverse complement strand
CCGTCGTCCTTCTTGATTCCGTTGTTGATGAGCGCTCCCAAACCAAAGCAAAGCAGGAAGAAGACGAAGACAGATCCGAGCAGTCCCGCTAGGAAGACCGCAATACCACTGGCGTTGACGTCCGTTACCTCATACCCAGGGTGGTCCGCGTCACGCACATGCGAGTCGTGCGCTCCGGGTTGATTCAGATCATGGTCGTTAGTGGGCATGTTCGGGCTCCAGCATCTCCTCGAGGTGAGGATCGTTCACGTTGATCAGAGGACGCGCCTGCAGTTCTCTCATGTAGAACCAGCCCCACAGCGATATCACAGCCACAGGGACGGTTATGTAGGCAAGAATTCCGATATTGCCCACGATGTGCAGATTTCCCGCCGCGTCTGCGAAGTTCGGCTCGATCAGCCAGAACATATCCAGGCAGCGCGCGAAGATCATGAAGCACGTCAGCCAGACCATCTTCTGCCTGTTCCGCTTCAGGTCGCGCGAGAGCAGCAGACAGAAGGGGATCAGCCAGTGGCAGATGAAGTCCGCCGAGCAGACATACCACCATCCCCCATGGATTCGGTTCAAATACCACGGAATCTCGTCCGGAACATTGCCCGACCAGATGATCAGGAACTCCGCGAAGCAGAGGTAGATATTGAGCATCACGAATGCAAAGGCCAGCTTGCCCAGGTCGTGCTGTTCTGTCGCCCGCAGCATCGTCTTCATCGGCTCGAACCGCGACAGCAGGATCACCGTCAAAATCCCCAGCGCCAGCACCGCATAGCCCTGGCCAACAATAAACTGGAGTCCCCAGATCGACGAGTACCACGTGATATCGAGTGACTTGATCCAGTCGATCGCTCCCACCGTCAACAGGATGGAATAGATGACGATGCCCGGCCCGGACAGGTTCTCCAACTTGATGCGCCAGTGATCGTAGCTCGGCTCCGTACCCCGTGCAGGGTCGGTGTCACGCTCGAGCGACCACTTGTTCAGCAAATACTGGAACAGCCACAAAATTGCAAAGATGCCAATGGTCTGAACGATGACCGCTGTCGGGTTGAGCATCGCCCGCTTCGCATTCAGCGTCAACGCCTGTTCCAGTGTTACGGCGTGGTTCGACAAGGCCTCGGCGACGGCCCCTGCAGTCGGATACGCTGCCCACTGATAAAGGTGCTTCCACAGAAAGATGATCGGCACGAACATCAACCCGACGAGCCAGATCGTCCGCGACATCGCCTCCAACGGCCGGCGCAGCAGCAGCCCCCACTTACCGCCGCTGACATACTGCAGCATCAGCATCGCAAGCCCGCCGCACGCGAAGCTGAAGCAGATCATGTAACCCAGCAGATAAGCGCGAAGAAGATGGTTCCTTCCTTCATGGCTCCATGGGAAAGCAAGGAGCGAGATAAGAGTGGCAACCACACAGACAATCAACGCACGCGTCCGCCATGCAGAGACAATCTCCGGCGCAGCAAGCGATGCAGGCAGCGTCCGCGGCCCATGATCACCGTGGTGGCCGCCCGCCCCTCCGTTATGTTCGTGTCCAGATGACATGCGTTTCAAGCCTTCATTCGGAAGCTTCCGAGGTTACTGCTTCGGTACGGTTTGTCCGGCTGGCGCAGCGGCCGGAGCAACTGAGTTGGTGTGTGATGGGGCAACGGCCCCCGTTCCGGCAGCTCCAGGTACCGGAAGAACAAATAGTCCGTTGTCAGGGGTCCCGGTCACCGCAGTCGGCGGCAGGGTCCACTCGTCGGCGAATGAGGCTGGTAAACCCTCGTGTTCGGCGATACTTGCCAGCGGTTGGACATGTTCGCCAGCAGGGACATCGGCCTGTGTCGCCTTCTGGCTCAACTGCAGCGCCCTGATGTACGCCACAATCGCCCAGCGATCAGCCGGCGTAATCTGCGCCGCATAGTCCGGCATCGCGCCGTATCCGTTCGAGATCACGTGAAAGAAATGGCCCAGCGGAGCGGACTCAAGCCTCGCCGAGTGGAAGCTGCCGGCCTTCATATATCCGCGCTGCACGATCATTCCAATGCCATTGCCCACGCGCGAGTGGCACGGCGTGCAATAGACGTTATATCGCTCCTGCCCGCGCTCGAGCACTTCGATCGTGGCGGGGAAGGGCATCCCATCGCCCTCTTTTCCATTCACCAGGCCCGTGTAAAAGTACCCGTCTTCATGCAGCTGGTTCCGCGCGACCGTGTTCTCCACCTGAGGACGCACCGAGCGTCCGTCCGCATAAAAATCCGTACCCCGCTGCGGAAAGAACTTAGGCTGGTCCTGCATGTCCTGGCGGCAGCCGGCGAGAACCAACGTCGCCGTCATCGCACCGAACGCCGCGAGTTTGTTGAGCTTTTGCACGCTATTTCCTACTCCCTGTTCCCTATTCCCTCGCATTTAGTGGTCCACCTCCACCACGGAGACCGCGGGGAACTGTTCAAGGAACGCTCGTGTCTCGGCAGGCGAAAACAGCGGGTCCGTCGCCTCAAGACAAAGAAAGAACTTGTCCGTCGTCGCCCCATTCCTGAAGTTGGGCGCATTGAAGAGTGGATGATAGGGCTGCGGCAGACCATTCAGCGCCAGCATCCCGAAGCATGCCGAGAATCCGGCAAACAAAATCGTCCATTCGTAGGCCGGAATGATGAACGCAGGCCACGAGAACAATGGCCGCCCGGCAATATTCAGCGGATACGCCCACACATTGACCCAGGTCTCCATCGCAAACGCGGTCGTCACCCCGAGAAGTCCGCCCAGCAGACACACTAGCGGCACTCGCGTCTTGTGGAAGTGCAACGCCTCTGCGGCCTCTTCCACCGGATATGGCGTGTAGCACTCCATCCGGCGATATCCCGCGCGGTGCGCCTCTTTCGTTGCATAAACCAACTCGCTAGGCGTGTTGAACTCGGCCAGCAATCCGTAAATTCCTTCGCGCGGCGGCATTAGGCTCCCTCCTCCGTGACGGTCTCTGCTTTGGCTCCGCCCGGCGTCACCTTGGTCTGCGGCAGCATCATCCGGATCTCGGACATCGGAATCATGGGCAGGAAGCGAATGAAAAGGAAGAACAGGAACGTGAACATACCCAGCGTCCCTACATAAATCATGTAGTCCCACTTCGTCGCCCGGTAGGTGCCCCAGCTGGACGGCAGATACTCGCGATAAAGACTGGTGACGACGATAACGAAGCGCTCAAACCACATTCCCGTATTGATGATCAGCGACAGGACGAACAGCCACGCCACATTGACCCGCAACTTGCGCGACCAGAGCGTCATCTGCGGAATAGCGATGTTGGTCAGGATCAGGACCCAGTACGCCCATCCCATCGGACCGAACATCCGGTTCCACATCATGAAGAACTCCCAATGGCTGGCCGAGTACCAGCTCATGAAGACCTCCATCGCGTATCCGTATGCCACGATCGACCCAGTCGCCAGCATCACCTTGGCCATGTTGTCCAGGTGGCGCAGCGTTACCAGATCTTCCAGGTGGTAGAACTTCCGCAGCGGAATCGCCAGAGTCAGCACCATCGCGAACCCCGAGTACACCGCGCCCGCAACGAAGTAAGGCGGGAAGATCGTCGTATGCCAGCCCGCCAGCGCCGCCACCGCGAAGTCGAAGCTGATAACCGTGTGCACCGAGAGCACCAGAGGCGTCGAAAGTCCCGCCAGCAGCAGGGAAGCCGACTCATACCGGATCCAGTGCCGCGTCGATCCGCGCCATCCCAGGCTCAGCATGCCATAGAAGTACTTCGCCAGCGGCATCTTCGCGCGATCGCGCAGCGTCCCGAAGTCGGGAATCATTCCCATGTACCAGAAGATCACCGAAATCGACGCATACGTCGAAACCGCGAACACGTCCCACGCCAGCGGCGAACGGAACTGCGGCCACACATTCATCGTGTTCGGGTAAGGAAACAACCAGTAAGCCAGCCATGGCCGCCCAACGTGAATCAGCGGAA
>DATHQX010000093.1:0-9085 GCA_035482295.1 Verrucomicrobiia bacterium | reverse complement strand
AGGTTAGTCACGTGTTACTCACCCGTACGCCACTGTACTCATGGATTGCTCCACTTTCTCGTTCGACTTGCATGTGTTAGGCACGCCGCCAGCGTTGATTCTGAGCCAGGATCAAACTCTCGTTTGAAACCTGAAAATGTTTACCGACGGAGGTCGGTAAACAGCCGTCCCTGTCCGAAGACCGGACGGCGGAATTGCTATTTTGTGAGTTTCGCTCGAACTTAACTCGAACGACTTCTCACGACTGGCACGTTCAACCTTTTGTCAAAGATCCGCGCAAATCCGCACTGGGCGGCCGCTTTCGGATAGTGACGACACGAAACCTTGCGATTTCGGCCGTCGTCCTCGAAACCTTTCAAACATACTACGAAATTCCCCGTGCTGTCAACCCGAGTACCTGAACAATTATCGGGGAGCACTGGCGCTCAAAGCTTGTGTTCATCGCAAGTTCGAGCAAAACGCGCAGCATGCCGCTCCGATTGGCCTTGTTCACAAATGTTTCAGCGCGCAAGGCACCGGAGCGTTCGAAGTTAGTTAAAGATCTTGTTCTGGAGGTTCCGCGATTCCCGCTAACCCGCCGGGAAACTTTGTTCCCGACATCCAGCCTCGTGGCCGAGGCAGCTTAGTTGAAGCGATACTGGTTAGATGTCAACCTTTGTCGCGGGACTCAATATATGAATCCGCGCCGGTCGACAACGTTCACGCTTCGTTGCTGACTTGACTTTTATAACAAACTCAAACCGCTGTTGCAAGTACCGGACTACGACTTTCGCGGCGATATCATTGGCGAATCGCTCAGCCCCGCATAAACACTGGCGATTTAGCGCCAAGAAAAATTTCACGAAAGTTGGCGCGGAGTCTCGAATGCCCCGTCTCTGATGCATCATCCACACGATTCGCACAAGATTCCCGCAGGTGACCATGTTTCCGATCATCCGGGTGCCCCATCCTCGCCCGCCGTTCTTGCGGATACGGATGGGTTGCGCATCAAACTTGGTTGCAAGATATGGTCGCCCATCCTCTCCCCCTAAGAGGGCGAGAAGCATGGGGTACTCGGGTCCAACGTCTTCCATAAATTACTGGCCCGATTGAGTTTATTGAGGTCTTCCTATCTGAACGGCTGCAACCTTAGTCGTCCCGGGACCCTCGTTCCGGATCTCCACCTTCCGCGGCTTGCATACCCACATCAGCTTCCGGAAGTCATCCAGCGGGATATCAAACTGTTCCAACTCCTTCACCATGACCAAACCATACGGAGCCGCCAGTACCGCCGGACCGGCGATTTCAGCTTCGGCTCCTGGCCCGATTTCGATCACGAAGATCGCGCCCGGTTCTTCACTCAACATCCGTTCCACCCTCACTTCGCCGCTTATGACCGCCGGATGGCCGCTGCGCAGTAATTCCCTCGCTCCCGGCAACAACTCGACCACAACATTGCGGAACGCATGATCGCTCATATTCTCGACGACGTGTACCAGCCCTGCCTTCGACAACTCGCTCTCGCCGTCGGCATAGTTCAGCCGCTTGGGGTCCTCATCACGCGCCGCGCTGATGATCTCCGCTCCCTCTGCGATGTATAGCAAGTAATCATTCGGGTGGTGATGACAGAGGGTGTGAGCGTGTGCCGGAATCTCCACCGCAAAGGCGCGAACATGGGCGTTCGCAATCACCAGGTGATGATGCGGCTCGTCCTCAATCTCGACAACGTTTTCGCAATTATGTAAGGAACTCATCGCATTCATTTTGCCGCTGCGACGGCCAACATGCCATGTGATAAAGTCTGGCTCAAATCATTTCTGTTGAGGTGGGCGATGTCCCTCTCGGTCGATAGCCGCGCCTGCGGCAGGCTCTACGTCATTCGCTGCTCGGGGCGCATCGTTGGCGGCGACGAATCGCGTACGCTGGAAGCTGTCTTCATTCGCGCTCTGCAAGACTCCAATCGCCTGGTGATCGAGGTCGCCGATGTTTCGCGCGTCGACAGTTCGGGCTTGGGGCTGCTGGTGCGCTTCCTCTCGCGCGTAAGGGCTAACGGCGGCGATATGCGTCTGGCTTCGCCCCAGCCGTTCTTTCGCAGCCTGCTGGACATGACGAAGCTTTCTACCATCCTTCGCGTTTACGGCACCGAAGAAGAGGCCATCGTATCCTTCCTCAAGGATCCGGCAAACACGATCAAGGAAACCACGCCGGCCGGACCATCTGTTCTCTTTCTCGATCAGTCAGCTGATCTGTGCGCGTTCGTGCGCAAGCTGCTGAACGGCTATGGCTACGACGCCGTGACCACCTGCCGCATGCACGACGCCAAGCTGCTGCTGAGCGCCTCCGATTTTTCGTTCCTCGTACTCGGTCCTGAATGCTCGCAGCTTCCCTGCGACGAGGTGATCGCCACCTTGAAACCGCTGGCCAAAGCAGCCGAGATCGTTCAACTCCAACGCGGCTTCCAGATGGATGATGTCGAGCGCGCGGCCTCCGACCTGCTCCAGCGAATGCGGCCGCAGGCCTGAGCCATTCGCGAGAATCTAGGGACCGCCTGAAGCCTGAAGGCGGTCCCCTTCAGAGCCACCACCTGACCCAAAGATCTAGCCTCACTTGATCGAACCATCCTTAACACAATTTTTATGCTGCGCCGACATCGTGCAGGACTACGATAGTGCTCCTGTAGCAGGAGCCTGTCATGCCCACGAAGAAACACACTCCTCCGCCGCACGCTCAGAAGAAGCACCCTCTCGCGCCGCCGGCACAGCCAACAGCCGTCGCGCAGCGTCCCTCGGTCAACACCGTCCTGTTGCCCGGCCAGACGCGCAGCCATCCGCCGCACGGCAAGGCACAGGCTCATCCCGGAGTGCATCCGCTCGATCCACTGACTTCGTCGCAGGCATTTCAGGCGCTACCGAAGCCGCTCGGCCAGCCGCCTTATCACTACGAACTCGAAGCGGTGATTCCAGGTATCACGGCACTAGCCACGAAGCAAGGCAGCCTGGTGTTTCACTGTGTGGGCGATACCGGCGGCATCAACAATCCGGCGTTTCAAACCGCAGTAGCCGACGCGATGAAGGCCGACCTCGCACTGCCCGCCGACGAACTGCCGCGCTTCTTCTATCACCTCGGCGACGTCGTCTACTTCAACGGGCAGATCACCGACTACTACAGCCAGTTCTACGAGCCCTACAATCACTACACCGCGCCCATTATCTCGATCCCTGGCAATCACGACGGCGATCCCATCAACAGCTCGCAAACTTCGCTGGACGGGTGGGTACGTTATTTCATGCAGCCTGACGCGCACGTCAATCCTGAGTCGCAGGACGCGCCCCGCGCCACGCTCTCGCAGCCAAACGTCTACTTCACACTCGACTGTCCGTTCGCGACGATCGTCGGCATGTACACCAACGTTCCCGAGGGGGGTTCCATCGATTCGATCCAGCAGCAGTGGCTGACCAACGAGTTCGCCACAGCACCGGCCGATAAGGCTTTCATCGTTGCGCTGCATCATCCCATCTATTCGTTCGACGCGTTTCACAGCGGCAGTGCGCGCATGGCTGACGCTGTTCAGCAGGCCATCAACGACTCGCGTCGCGTGCCCAACATGGTGCTCACTGGACACGTGCACGACTATCAGCGTTTCGAGCGCAGCCTGGTGGCGAAATACAAGACGCCGTTCCTGGTCATCGGCCACGGCGGCTACTACAACCTGCATGCCCTAACCGCGCAGCCCGGCACCACGGATGCCGATACGCAGGCGACGCTGGTTGCCGGCAACGACCAGCAGCACGGTTATTCGATCCTGACCGTCGACGCCGACACCATCTCCGGCGTGATGAACCTGGCCGCTGACACCACGCACAGCGCCGTGCCGAATGCCGACACATTCTCCTATCCGACCGACGCCATCTACCTACCAACGGGAGCGACCGTCAGCCTGTAGCGCAGATAAAGTTCGACACTCCCCACCCCGTCGCATCTATACGGATATGCCACGGTAGTGGCATTTATCCGCCATCGGAAGCTGCGCTGCCGTTGCGGAAATGCGCTATCCTGATAGCCAGGAGTTGACATGCTCGATAATCTGTTTCAGCCGATGCACCTGCTGGTGATCTTGTTCATCGCTCTGCTGGTGTTCGGTCCCAAAAAGCTGCCTGAACTTGGCAAAGGTCTGGGCGAAGGCATTCGCAGCTTCAAAGAGTCGATGAACGCCAAGGACGATGCTGCGGCCCCCGGCGAGGGAGAAAAGAAGGCCTAACCGGCTGGCGCTAAAGCTGATCCCAGCCTGCTAAGCGAGCGGGCCGGGGCTCGTTACCATGCCTGACATCCTCTTCATTCTGGTGCTGGCGCTGGTCATTTTCGGCCCTAAGAGGCTGCCGGAGGTGATGCGGCAGGTCGCTAAATTCATGGCGCAGTTCCGCATGATGCGCGACGACCTGAAGCGGCAGCTCGAGGGCGAGATGCTGAAGATCGAGCTGGAAGAACGCCAGAAGCAGAAGACGGTCGCGACGCCTGCGCCGACCGCGCAGCTTCCTGTCACTACCGCCCCGCCCAGTGAAAGCGTCCCTACCAGCCAGTCCTCTTCCGCCTTGGACGGAAACATCTCCGCAACCGGGTAAGAGCCGGCTTCAAGCCGGCGGCCTCCGATTACATTGCTGCCCGCCCGCCGTCCAATCACTTAGCCCTGATTAGCTCTGAATTTCCCGGAACATTCCCGGGAGGTGGGGCATCCAAACTGGGGTAGAATGGAGCCCAGCGGATAGTAGCTCCCTCCATCAGCGAATTTCACATGTCGAAGACCACCAAAATTCTCGTTCTTATTTCGTCGTTCCTCCTTGCATCGTTCATCGTCATCGGCGGCCTGGGTGTGCGAGCTGACACTCCCGGCGATGACACGGACGGCTCATACCGTCAGCTCGGTGTTTATAGCGAGGTGTTGTCGCGCATCCGCACGGAATACGTCGAGGAGCCCAACATCTCCGCTGTCACCAACGGCGCATTGCACGGACTGCTGGAATCGCTGGACGCCAATTCGAGCTACCTCGACCCAACCGAGTTCAAGGAATACAAGCAGCGCAAGGAGGGCAAGGCCAACATCGGCGCAGCCATCTCCAAACGCTACGGTTATGCAGCCGTCATCTCAGTGATCCCCGGCGGACCAGCCGACAAAGCTGAAATCGAAAGCGGCGACATCATCGAGGCTATCGAAGGCAAGTCCACGCGCGACATGTCGCTGGCAGAAATCGATGGCCGCCTGACCGGACCTCCGGGATCGGTGGTCAACGTTTCCGTCGTTCGACCGCGGCGTGCGCAACCGGTAAAGTCGGCCGTCAGCCTGGCCATCGTCATCGATCCGCCGATCACGGACAAGGTCATGCCGGATGGAATCGGCTACATCAAGGTCGACGACTTCCCCAAGGGCCGCTCGGAAGAGATTGCTAACAAATTGAAGTCGCTGCAAAAAGAGGGCGCAAAGAAGGTCATCCTGGACCTGCGCAACTCCGGGGACGGCTCGGAAGACGAAGGCATTGCCACCGCGAATCTTTTCCTGAATCACGGAACCATCACCTATCTGGAGGGTCAGAAGTATCCCAAGCAGACCTTCAACGCTGATCCCCAGAAGGCGGTCGCGCCCAGCCTTCCACTGGTGGTGCTGGTGAATCGTGGCACCGCTGGACCGGCCGAGATCATCGCCTCAGCGATCATGGAGAACGCGCGCGGGGACGTGGTCGGCGACAAGACGTTTGGCTCCGGCTCCATCCAGAAGGTCATCGACATGCCGGATGGTTCAGCGTTGATGCTGTCGGTCGCGAAGTATTACTCGCCGTCAGGCAAGGCGCTGCAGGATACGGCGGTGACGCCCAACATCCTGGTGGCCGATGCCAGCGACGATTTCATCGCTCCGGATGAGGACGAGAACGCCGAAGACGACGCGCAAGAGCAGAAGGAAAAAGCGACTCAGCCCGACGATCAGCTCAATAAAGCAATCGAAGTTCTGAAGACGCAGAACACCAAGGCGTAAGTCTTACCACTGAGACACCAAAGGCACGGAGAACAATCCGTGCCTTTTCTTTTACCTCACACTCTGCCATCGGGTGCCCCACTCACTCGCGCTTTTCGAATGAGTGGGAGGAACATAAGGAGATTGGGATAAAGACATAACCCTGGTGCCCCAGGTCTCGCGCTTTCCGAGACCTGGGAGATCCGGTCCGGTTCAGAGAACGGCTCTTACGGTTGAACGCAGACGTCCGCTGTGAGTTGAGTCGGACATCATTGTTGATCCCGACATTTCCCAGGCCTCGAATCCCGCGGAGGTGTGGAACCCGGAACTCATGTTCCCATACAATGAAAACCACTTTATACTGTCGCGACACACTACCGGACGAACGAGGAACTTATGAAGCGCGTCATCGGCTTGGGCGGTATTTTCTTCAAGGCAAAAGATCCGAAAGCTCTCTACGAGTGGTATCGCAAACATCTGGGCATCGACAGCTCGCCCGAAGCGGGCGCCATGTGGAGCGAAGCCGACCCCAAGAACCCCGGCATCAATGTCTTCGCAATCTTTCCCCACGACACGAAATACCTCGGCTCGCCCGAGCGCGGCTTCATGATCAACTTCCGCGTCGACGATCTCAAGGCGCTGCTGCAAGCCCTTCGTGAAGAGGGCGTACAGGTCGACGAGAAATTCGAAGATCACGAGTACGGCAAGTTCGGCTGGATCACCGATCCCGAAGGCAATCGCGTCGAGTTGTGGGAACCGGCGAAAGAGGGGGGATAGGGTTAGGGGCTGGTGCAGTAGATAACATCAGCATTCGTCATTGGACAACGGGTGCCCCACACAACGCGCTTTTGGTTGTGTGGGAGACATGATTTGCGCGCTCCTCTTCCGCCGGGAATTCAGAATCTTCCTCCCACTCATTCGAAAACCGCGAATGAGTGGGGCACCCGCACGTTTCGCTAATTGCCAAATTCGAAGCGCTAAGTGCCAAATGCCAGCCGCTAGTGCTAATTGCTAGTTGCTCTTTTGCTCGACTAACATGTCTGCCACGCAACACTCATCACAGGGAGACGTTGGTGCCAAATCCCGTCGCTTTCTTTAGCTACAGCCGCGAGGATTCCGAATTCGCGCTTCGCCTGGCCAACGATTTGAAGGCTGCCGGATCGGCCGTGTGGATCGATCAGCTCGACATCGGCCCGGGCGAGCGCTGGGACCGCGTCGTGCAGCAGGCGCTGGAAAGCTGCCCCAGCGTGCTCATCATTCTGTCTCCCGCTTCGGTTAATTCCAACAACGTGATGGACGAGGTTTCCTTCGCACTCGATCAGCAGAAGGCGATCATCCCCGTGCTTTACCGCGACTGCGACATACCTTTCCGCATTCGCCGCTTTCAGCACGTCGACTTTCGCAACAACTACGAGCACATGCTGGAAGAGCTCAAACGATGCCTGCACCTGGCAACGTCTTCGGCGCCGGCCGGCGCGCCCGCTCCTCCGAAAATAGAAACGCCGCGTCCGCCAGTTTCGAGCACGCCCGATGTAGCAAGAACTGATATAGCACGATCTGTACCGGCATCTTCAGAGCCCAGCCGGCCGTCGTCTTCTTACACTGACACCAGTTCTACCGCGTCCTCATTTCCCGCCTGGGCGAAGATCGCGATTCCGATCGCTGTGGTTGTCATCGCCGTCGTGGCGTACATGCTGATGAGCTCGGGCTCGTCAAAGCATGAGAACACCGACAACCGTCAGCCCGTGGTGAACAAAGCCGACAATGGTGCCAGCGACACGGGCAGTACCAATCGCGCCGCGCTAGGCTCCGTCGAACTCCTGGGAACCGGGCTGGCGGCGACGCAGAGCTCGACCCCGTGCGCGTTGCCGGCGAACAGCGAGTCGAAGTTCGGCGCCAACGATCCCGGCGCCTGGTTCTTTTTCTCTTTTCGCCACGGCGATCCCGGCGATCAATGGTCAGTCGACTGGATCGAGCCTAACGGTTACGTGCACAAAACGAACGCCGTCCCGCACGCCGGAAACGGCGGCCGCTACTGTTTCGAAATGAAGATTGCCGGAACTCCGGCGCAGAACGCGCCCGGCGAGTGGACGGTGCGCCTGAATCGCAACGGCACCGAAGTCGCCGAGAGAAAGTTCACCATCAGCAAATAAATCGCGCTGCGCTATTCTCGCCGCCCTCTGGAGGTGTGCGGGATAAGTTGTGAAAAGGGGAGGTTACGTAAGTTAACGCGCACTCGAAGAAGCAATCTCCTGTACCAGTGCTTCCATTGCTGCTCTTTTCACCCAACGGCATCCGAAATCTGTCTCTTCGTTCTTCGGCGGGAAAGTCCTGACGGTCGGAGGAAGGCTGATGTAGTCCGTGCATACCCTGATTCCGTAATCGCACTGGTGGTTCACTTCCTTGCCCTCGAACACGCATTCGTATGATGCGGCCATTGAACTATACCCCTCGTCGAAAACGTCGCCATAACGTATGGCTCCGTACATCGCGTTGGGCGCGGTTTTTGGCACAGCCAACTCTTTGGCAGTGTGCAAAAAGAGCAGATACTCTGCGCCTACTTTGAAGCCGACGTATGGGCCGAAATACAGGGTCTTGCCATCCGCGCCCTTAAAGCTCCGAACGACTTCAGCCTTGTACATCGCTTTCGCGTAGTTCTCTGTGTCGCCTGAGATGACCCGCACCACCGCCACGGTGTCAGCGGTTTGGAACAGCCGTGCCAGTTCGATTTGTCTGGGTTCGGTGACGGTTACGCTCGTGGAGTTCTGCGCGAAACCGACGAGACAAAACGCCAGAAGGATTGCTGCGGTTCTATAGACTGTACCCACGCCCCTACTGTACGAAACAAACAGCTTCTGCGCCACAGTTCTGCCTAACTGTTGTACACAGGCGATATCGTAACCCATCCCGGCATGATGCCGAGAGTGTGTGGACCGGCGGCTGCGATTCAGCATCGTTTTGCGATTTTTCCGCGCGCGCCTCTGACGCTCGGAATGTAGACTAAGCGCTTCCGGATCTACCTCAAGGAGCATTCCATGAAACTGTCGGTATTTGTTGGAACCAGTCTCGACGGCTTCATTGCGCGCCTGAATGGGCAGTATGATT
>DATHQX010000092.1:0-4751 GCA_035482295.1 Verrucomicrobiia bacterium | reverse complement strand
GCTGCGGTCGGGCACGAGATGAAACGTGTAGGGCAAATGCCGGTGGGCGTTCAGACTGACTGCACTTCCGACGCGCTGCAGGTAGGTCTCGAGGGCGTGTTCTTCCGGGTTTAACTTCTCGGCAGGGACGGCATATTGTGCGGCAAGCTCTTGGCCGAGCGCGATTTCTTCGTTGTCGGAAAGGCGCGTCAGCCGCATGGGTGCACGCGTGAGATCGTGCTGGGCATCGGCCGCCATGGCCACGACCGCGTTGGCCGAGACGGGCGTGGGATCGTGACGGCTCTGGCTGAAGTATATCCCCGCAATCCCGACCAGCAGCACGATCAAAAACGCGACAGCACGCTTCATAAGAATTGCCGAATCTTGTCGCTGTACTTCGTGTAAAGAAATGACGCCAGAAACATTGCGAAGCCCACAACGATGAAAGTGATGTAGCGATCGGGCCATGTCCACGTGCTCGACCACATGTCGAGCAACAGCATCTTGGCGAAACTGGCCAGCAGGAGAAGGAATCCGGTCAGCCGAAAGCTGCGTTCGTTGATGGCGAAGGCGAAGATCAGGATCGCCAAGGCTTCGAGACCCCAGGCGACCGTGACCATGCCGGCACGCATTTTCTGCGCGAGCATTAGCGTCAGCAGCAGAACTGGCGCAAAGAACATGATCTGCTCGGGATGACGAGCGATGGCTGTCATCCAGTTCCTGGAGGGCTGAGCCTTGTAACGAGCGCGCCACCGGAAAGCGAACGGCAGGCACGCCAGCAGCACGGCGATACCGGAGCCCAGCACAAGGTATCTGCCGGTCCAGTCCGTGCCGGTAAAATAGCTGGCGCCGAAAAGGTTGTACATCACCCCGCGGGCACAGGCGCCCAGAGTCAGAAGCAACGCCTGATGCAGGAAGATGGGACGATCGAGCGCACGAGCGATTCCGAAAAGAACGAAGACGACGACTGCCCATGCCGCGACCAGCCATTCGTTGGCGAACTGGAAATAGAGGAGCGCGATGACGGTGCTCGTGCCCAGGTAAGCGATGAAGGAGTCGAAATGCAATCCGCGATCGTCGCGGGCACTCGCGTCCTGCGGCCCGAGCTGGGCGTAGACGAAGAACAAGATCAGAGTTATGGGCAGCACGGTGTAGATGCGCGGTCCCCAGAATTCGCCGGGAGTCTCGGCAGTTAGATTGGCGAAGAATATCCGGCCGAAAGACGCGGCCAGGGCCACGTATGACTGAAAGCGGAACTGCCGGATCTTGCGCCAGAGTCCGTACTCGAACAGCACCAGGCCGAAGACGGCCCAACCCACGGCGATACTCAGGGCCTGCAACTCATACCACAGCAGCAACGAGACCAGGGCCGACGCTGCCCACGAATAGATGTGGTGAAATTCGCGTTTGCGCAACTCCTCCGGCATGCGGATCAGCTGCGCCAGCGCATAGAAGATGACCGCAACAATGGCCAGCGAGAGCAGGCGGACGCTGATGCCGTGCCAGGTGTCGGTGACATACAGATTCACCGTCACGCTGCGCGCCATGGCGAGCGCGGCGAGTGCATGGGCCTGCCAGCGCAGGTCCTCGAGCTCAAAGCGTCGGTCGACCAGGACCAATACGAGAGCGAATATCGCCCACAACGTCGCGAGCCATGCCGTGGGCGCCTCATGCCACGCCAGTAAGGCGAGCAGAGCCGTGGCAGCGGTCGTGTGCAGGTACGCGACCGCGCTGCGAGATTCGGAATCGGAATCGGGAGTCGACTTGCGCGAAAGAAAGTACAGGCCTGCGGCGACGATTGAAATCGTAATCAGTCGCTGCGAAACGCCTGGCCACAACGGCTGCGCCATTTCGAGGTCGAACCGGTAGGCGCGCATGAGCGAACAGGCCGCCACAGCATTCGCCTGCCAGCCGAGTTGGCGATACTCGATCTGGCGCATGACTAGCGCGAGGGAGACCGCAAAGACAATCCAGGAGACGGCGATCCAGTGCGCAGGTACGGCTTCGTTAAGCACCCAGACCATCAGTCCGGTGGCGGCCCAGCTATACACGACTCGCGCGAAGGCTGCGTGCGCCGCATTCGGCAACTTGATGCGATGGGCGATCCAATATGCCCCGGCGACGACGGACAGTGCAGAGAAGGCGTGCAGCGGAATCTCGTGCCAGCGTTGGGCGCCGTTCGCGTCGGCAGTCAGAGCGGCGAGCGCTGCCAGACCCGCCAAAAGATGAGCGTGCCAGGCCAGCAACGGATAGCCGATCTGCCGGCCGACTTCCAGCAGCAGCACGGCGAATGCAATCGCTGCCACGGCCTGCCAGAGTTCCGGCACCTCGTAGTAGATGAGCGCGGTGATGAGCGCCGTTCCAGCGAAGGCGAACAGCCCGCGGAAAAGGCGCCGGCTATAGTCATTGGCAACCGCTGACCACGACGTGAAATAGGCTGTGAGATAGAAAGTCGCGGCGAGGATGGGCAAGGTGATTAGGCGCTCACGGACGTGCGTGTATTGCGGAATATCGCTGTGCAGGTTGACCACGACCACGCGAACTAGGGACAGCAGGCCGAGGACGCCGTACTGCAGCTGCAGATGGAACGACTTCAACTGTCGTCCAAGGATTGCCAGTGTGAGCATGATCGCGGCGAAGGCGACTGCGGTCCAGTCGCCGGAGCACAACGCCCATGCGGCAGACCCGGCAGCGAACGCTCCGAGATAGGAATGGGCGTTGAGCAACGGCGCATCGGGCACATCATCGAAGAACTTCCGCCATCGATAGCCGACGAAGAGCGCGTTCAAGTAGAAGACAGCGGCGCAGAGCCCGAAGATGACGCCGGCGGCCAAGACGACATCGTCGTTGACGCGGCGCGCCACCATGAGCTGCTGAAAATCGATTCCGATCAGGTGCAGACCAACCAGTAGACCGATGCCCAGACCCAGGCGGCGGAAGACGACTTCGCCGACAGCCACGCCCGCCGCGAGGAGAACTTCAGCGCCAATCAGCCAGAGAATGACCGGGTTGTTGTTGGAAGCGCGGAAGGGCACGGAGGTAACCATGAGAGCTGTGCCCAGAACGCTGAGGACGACGAACGCTTCGCGGCGACGCCGGATCAGCGGAAGCTGGCCAACCGTGAACTCGATCGCGCCGATAATCAGAAGCGCCATGAACGCGAGATCCGGACGCACAGACTGGAACTTCAGCGCGCCCAACAGCAGCAGGGTGTTGAGCAGCGCAGCTACGGTGGAAATGTGTTCGTCGCGCGACGATTTCGGCCGGCGAATGACGTACGAGATGCGATAGGTGATCCAGTAGAACAAGAGGATGGTGGTGCTGGGGTGGTATTCCCGGAACGTGTGTCCCGCGGCGCCATCGGGACCGAGCAGGCGATACAGCCAGTAAATATGATTGGCGTAGCCCGACAAGATGCCGAAAATTTCGAGTTCGTACCATCCCATTTTCAGGACGATGATGATCAGGCTGATGGCGAGGATCACGCCCGCCGAGAGACTGTAGACGCCGTCATTGGTGAGTGAGACGGTCCAGTAGCCCAGCAGGAAGGCCATCCCTGTGACGACTTGCGAGCGGTAGCGCAAAGTATGCAACACCATGGCGAGAGCCACCGCGAGCATCAGAATCAAGTCGATGTTGAACGAAGCGAGAACCCGCATCGCCGCCACGTGATTCAGCGCGTAGGTAGTGAAGAATAGAAGAGACCATCCCCCACCGATGGATGGGTAGGAAAACAGGCGGTAGCGCTCGCGCTTCTCCAGAAAAGTGCCGCCGCCGAGAAGTGCAAGGGACACCATGTAAGAGAGCGCGACTTTTCCAAGTGGGCCGAGCTGGCCGAGTTTGCTGATGCCCCAGAGTGCGACCCCAAGCACGATGAGTGTAATGCCGATCTTGACGAACCAATTCCTGCCCAGTAGTTCTTCGAACGCGAACACGGACTTCATGCGCTGCTCGGAGGTCTTATGGGTCGCCGACGGAGCGGGTGCGGAAGAACTAGGCGGTGCGGGCGAAGTCGGTGCGGCAGCCCGAAACGCGGCATAGGCCGGCGGCGCTGCGACGCGAGTGGGTGGTGCGGGCGTCGCGGTGGGCGGATGTGGCAATGGAGAAGAAGGTGGAGCGGCAGGCGGCATCTCGCGTCGAGAGAGCGGAGGGGGCGTCGCCGCGGCTGGCCGCACCGGTTCTGGGCCCGCGGGCTTAGACGGAACGGACGCGAGCGGCCCCGACTCCGGCGTCGCTGCTGCAACCGGCGGAGCGACTGTCGGCGGAACTACAACTGGAGGAATAACCACGGGATGCGTAACAACCGGGGCAGCGACTGGAGGGGAAACAGGTTTCGGCTCACGCATCGCTACGGATGCGGGAATCGGCGGCGCGGGCTTCTCAAGAGGCCGATCCGGTTTAGGCGGCAGCGGAGTCGCGGGAACTGGAGCGGGTGCCTTATCAACTTCTGTATGAACACCATGGTGCACCGGCGGAATTTCCGTGACCGGAGCCGCAGCCTTGGCAGACGCTTCCACCTGCCGCTTTAACTCCAGCAGGTCGCGCCGCAATCCATCGCTCACCTCGACGCTCAGGTCGGTGAGTTTGAGGAGACGTTGGCGAAGTTTGTGCTGCTGCCACAGGAGATAGATGGTGATGAATGGCGTGGCAACGGCGAAGATCCCGAACACTACGAGTATGAGCTCCAGCAACGGCACTCTCCCGTATGTAGGTAGTCCTGTTAAACCTCAATAGTAGAACGCGCGGGCGGCGAATCTTGCATTTAATTTGAC
>DATHQX010000091.1:0-4978 GCA_035482295.1 Verrucomicrobiia bacterium | reverse complement strand
ACATGAAGATCAGCAGGCTCCAGCCGGCGCGCAGTCCGTCTTTCCCAATAAAAACTTTGCGAAAGCCCGACGGCGCCGGCGCGGGCATAACGGCGTCGTAGTTCGGGAGCGAGTTGATATTTGAACTCATGGATATCCTCGTGGGGGTAAGAATCTCATACGTAAGCAGCGCGGGGATAGTTTCAAGAAAGTGTCGCAGGATGCAAGTGGTCGACAAGGTCGCGAGCATAACGTGTCCCTTCGCTCACGCCGCGGGAACCGCATCGGCATTGCGCCGAAGGCGCGGCATATCTTAGCCCAGCGACCCTAAGCCGGCTTCGGCGCGCAGCAGGGGGGAGCTTACCTCCAGAGCAGGAACTTCAACCAGCCGGACCAAACGTCGGCCCATGCATGCACTATGATGTTGGCCCGCAGATTTCTACGCCATGCGGCCAGTACTCCAAACATCACTCCCAGCACGCTGATGACGATCACATTTTTCCAGCCTTGGTAGGCGTGAAAAAGTCCGAACACAACTCCTTGTCCGATTATCGCGACGGCCATGCTCTTACCGTAGGCTTGCAATTGCTGCTGCACGTAGCCGCGAAATGCTATCTCCTCGCAAAATCCGGCGGTAACCGAAGTCGCAATCCAAATCACAACTTCGAGTGGGCTGTGGGGTAGCAAGCTGTCAACGGTTTTTGCGCTGCTGGCGCCAAGCAGCCAGTGCACACCGTAGGCGGCACTCTCCCACGCTATCCAGAACGGCAGCGCTATCGCCAGGTCAATCGCAAGCGCCTTCCAGGAACTCCAAAGACCGCCTGAAAGCGTTCGTAGATTGCCGCCGTGGCGATGCACGCCGACCCAGCAATAGTAGAAGAGCGCCCAATCCATCAGGATGGCGGTGAGATAAACGGGAATAGCCTGGCGGTGTTGTCCGAGCTGGTCGGGTGCACTTCCAGTCGACCCATGTTGAGCGAGAAGGCCCAGCGCTACCACGCCTGCCCCGATCAGAAGAAAGCCCAGCAGATGTCGGCGTGAAGCGATCGGCTGCGGTGGGCGGAGAGTTTCCCCAGGGGAAATCTTCATGAACTCATCGCCTTGCATGATGTTTCTCCTTGCGTCCTTTCGCGCCGGACGACTGCTGCCGGATCATCTTGTTCAGTTCAGCTAGCGTTTCTTCGGCCCAGCCTAGATGCGCTCTCATCTCCATCTGCCCGAAGTGCGCCGCCATTCTCCAGAAGGGCGCGCCAGGATAGCGAAGGTTCTTGTCGATCTCCTCACGCTCGGCACGTTCCAACAGCTCCAGCACTGCCCGGCTCTCCGCTGCCATGTGTTCGACATACCCGGCAAGGATTTCGGGATGAACCTGCTCGCCAAAAAACAGTTTCAGCAGCAGCTCGTTGCGCGGGATCTCGGGCTGCGGCGGTACCGCCAGCCAGCTCGCCAGGCGTTCGCGTCCTTTTTTCGTGACGGAATAAATGCGTCGGTCAGGTTTGTGTTTTTGCCGTTCCGTCCTGCAAGTCACAAATCCACCGTCCGCCAGCTTCTTCAGGTTGGGATAAATCTGGCCGTAACTTTCATTCCAGAAATGCCCGACCGACGCCAGGATTGTCTGCCGCAGGTCATAGCCCGACATCGGCTCGATCGCCAGCAAGCCCAACAGGACTTCCATGCTCGAACTGGAACGTTTTGCCATATGCTTAGTAGATATATATCTAGTAGATATTACTGTCAATACGAATCGCGCCTACTCTCCGAGTGAGCTGCACGGCGGTGCCTCCCAACAAACCGCGGAATCGTCTGCCCGCTTGAAGACGTGCCCCGCCCAATGGCATTCTCAGATGACCCTGTCACGTACAATCATCTGCGATGACCGAAGAGCGCAGCACCATCGCGGCCAACAGCGCCGTCCTGAAGGGTTCGGTACTGGCGCTCATGCTGCACGATATCGCCGAGGAGATCCGGTTGGAGCCGCTGCGGCAGATCCTGGGCGCTCGCCGCATGGAGCCGCGCTTCAAGCACGCCACGCCCGAGTATGTGCGCTTCGAGCAGCCCCCGGTCGTCGAGAGCCTCGACGCCGTGACCCTCAGCAGCGGCGAGCGCCTGCTGCCGCAGATCAAGTACTACGATTACGGCGTTGTCAGCGTGGTGCTGCAGTTCGAATTCGAATGCGACTGGGATGGGCTGATTCGACTGGCCTCGCGCTGGGTCCCGAGCCCGGAGCTGGAACAGCAGGCGCAGCAGATCGTGCGTTCGCGTCTCGATAAAATCGCGCCGGCCATCGTGCGTCCGTACAAAGAGTGGCTCGACGAAGACTATTACATCTTTCATCTCACCCAGGTTGCCGGCGATCCGCAGGGCATCGATCTGGCGCGCGACTACAGCGCACAGATCGCGCAGGTGCTGCGAGGCGAGCAGGTTGCGCTGGCCGCCGCTGTCAACGACGACACGCTTCACTCCAGCGTCTTCTACTATCCGCGCGACCTGGTGACTGTGGGCTGGAACGCGGCGCTGGTCTACGACACGCCTGAAGGCGCGCAGACGGCGATCCAGATTCTGGAGTACGCCAACTCGCAGCTATTGGAGTTTCGTCATTACGACGAGCTGCTGACGCGCGAGCTGGCCGCCGTCTATGCGGGATTGAAGGGCAGCGCGGGCATCGTGCGGCGATGGAAGATGCGCTCGGAGGCGATGCGGCTGAATGGCGTGACCGTCGAGGTCACTGAGCTGGTCGAGCGCGCCGATAACGCCATCAAGTTCGTCAGCGATATGTACTCTGCGCGCCTGTACCGGCTGGCGGCGTCGAAGGTCGGTGTGCCCGAGTACAAGGACCTGGTCAACGAGAAGCTCAAGACGGCAGAAAATCTCTATCGCTTCCTTATCGACGAATTCCACCAGAGTCGAGGCTTCGTGCTGGAGGTGATGGTCGTAATTATTCTGATCATCGAGCTGGCTTACGTGTTTAAGGGGAAGGGATAAAGAAGAACTCTCACTCAAGCGAACAGCGCGTTGAATGGGGCACCCGGCTTAATCCGGATACTTCTTTTCCAAGTCCTTCCAGCGCCATCGGCCCCTGAGATAGCCCCACAAGAAGAGAATCGGCAGCAAGCCCAGCAACACCGCAAGATGAAAACTGTCTCTTGTAGAGAGGACGATTAGAATCAAGAGCCAAGCGAAAAGGATTTCCAGAAATTGATGGAGGAAGAACTGCTTTTTGCCGTGGGCTTTGACCCTCAGCCACCACTCTCGTTCGGCTTGGGCATACGAATATGCCATTGCCGAATAGTATGGTGCAGAAGCGCGCCCAGATCAACATTTTCTCGCCAGGGAAAGCGTTAGGGTATGCTGCCCCCACCCTCTCGCTCATGGCGGGCGAGGAGGATGGGGCACCCGGTCACTGGTCACCGGCAACTGACTTCTTCTACTTGATCACCTGCAGCTCGTTCTTCACATCGAACACGTTCGGTATCTCCTTCACGGTGATGCCGGCGAGATCCTTGTCACCCTCGCTGCTCACGTAGCCCTTCAGTGTCACGTTCGAGTTACGCACGATGATGTGAATGCTGGGCGCGGCCTGCCAGAAATATCGCGACAGTCCGCCGGCGTTGTTCAGTTTGCGGTACACCTGCTCGCGGATCTGCTGGTCATAGGGCGCGGGCGGATCGACGGTGATGCTGTTGATCACCTTGTCGACACCTTCAATGTGCTTCACTGCGGCCTCGGCTTCCTGCTTGGTCGCCGAATGAATGCTGGTGACGCTGCCGCTCAGGGTAACGGTGCGGCCCTGCACGCTGAATTCGAGATCGTCGAAGAGCGAGTAGTAAGGCAGCATGAGCAACTCGTGACGCACTTCTTTCGCGATCTGCATTTCAGCGGGGTTGCCGGTCTGGGGAATCTTGTTGCCGAAGCCGGCGACCACCGGTCCGTTGCTGCTGATGATCGGCTCGGCCATCATGTTTTGCGCGGTCGAACCGGTTTGTAAGGTTTGCGAAGTTTGCGCTACCGCCCCTGCCGTTAACGCAAGAAGCAGGCTGCATAGCACCAATCTTGGCATGGTATTTCTCTCCTCCAATTACTACTACGTTAGATGAAAGTAAGAACCCGGCAGGAGCGCACGTGATGTGCCATTGTGAGGGGCTTTACAAAATGTAACGCGAGAGATGGAGGGCCTGTCGGAAACGGTGAAAGGGTTGGTCGATAGAAAAGCCCTCTCTTACGAATTGTCATCCTGAGCGAAGCCGGAGTACCTTTTACGGATTGTCATGCAAGCAGAGTCGACATTCCCTTACGAATTGTCATCCTGAGCGAAGCGCCCGCGCCTTTGCTTTTCCGCCGCGGCTGTTGCGGCGGGAGGGCGCGCAGTCGAAGGATCTGCGGTTCCTCCGTGCCGGATGCAATGCCAGCGAACCGCAGACCCACCGACCCGCAACAACAGCGTGTCGCAAAGAGCAGACAGCCGGGATGACAATGTTTGGAATCGGAAGGCATGTCGCCAGCCAAAGCCGGCTCTGAGACTGAACTGCGCCTTACGGCACGGCTGAAGCCGTACCCTGACACAAGGCCAACCGGTCGCGGTTCACTGCCTTCCACTCATTCGGAAACCGCGAATGAGTGGGGCACCCGCAGCTTTAGCCAAGTGCTAAATGCCAAGTGCCAGATGCCGCCCTTACCGCGCAAACGTTTTTTCCCGTTGCGTGTAGTGCCGCTGGTAGTAATCGCGATACTGCCCGCTGCGCACGTCGTTCAGCCACTCCTGGTTGTCGCGATACCACTGGATCGTCGCGCCAAGCCCCGTGTCGAACGTGACCTGCGGCGTCCAGCCCAGTTCGCGCTCGAGCTTGGTGCAGTCGATGGCGTAGCGAAGATCGTGGCCAGGGCGGTCGGTGACGTACTGAATCAACTCCTCGCCCTTTCCCAGCGCCTTCAGGATCAGCTTCACCACAGCGAGGTTTTGCATCTCGCAGCCGCCGCCGATGTTATAAACCTCGCCCTCGCG
>DATHQX010000090.1:0-4455 GCA_035482295.1 Verrucomicrobiia bacterium | reverse complement strand
GGTGACCAAGGCGATGACCAGCATCGTTTCGACCACGTTTGCGGGAACGCCGATGCTGACCAACATCAGCCGTGCAATGAGCGCCCACTTCGGCTCGGTGTGGAACGGCGATGACGGCGCGGCGCTGGCAATCTGCGTGCTATTCCTCATCCCGTTTACCGGGTTGTATGTCGCGCTGGGCGGCTTGTGGGGCGTGCTCTGGACCGACCTGTTTCAGTTCGTGTTGAAGATGTCGATCGTGATTGCCGTCGGTTACTACGCGGTGGCGGCCTGCGGTGGGATGAGCGCGCTGATCCACAGCTTGAACAAGCTGCAGGCTGCGGCGGGGAATAACGCCGCCAGTCCGATTGGCTTTCTCCCTGACTTCTCGCACGGCATCACAGCTGAAACGCTATGGATGGTTCCGGTCGCGAATTTCTTGGTATATCTCGGGCTGCAGTGGTGGGCTTTCTGGTATCCCGGCGCGGAGCCCGGCGGCGGAGGTTACATCGCGCAGCGCATCTTCAGCGCTCGCGACGAGAAGCAGGGACTGCTGTCGGTGCTATGGTTCAACATCGCGCACTATGCGATTCGCCCTTGGCCGTGGATCGTGACTGGCCTGGCGGTGATCGTCCTGTATCCTGGACTCAAGCACCCTGAAGCCGGCTACATGCTGGTGCTGAACGCGCATCTGCCGCACCAGTATCGCGGCATCGCCATGGCTGGATTTCTGGCGGCATTCATGTCGACCATTGCGACGCAGTTGAATTGGGGCGCGTCGTATCTGGTCGCCGACTTCTATCGCCGTTTTCTTCGCCGAGACGCCAGCGAGCAACACTACGTCAGGATCTCGCGGCTGTGCACGGTGCTGCTGGTGATTGCCTCCGCGTGGGTGTCGGTGCATCTTGGCTCCATCGCTTCCGGATGGCAAGTGGTGTTGCAGATTGGGGCGGGCACGGGCGCGGTCTACATCCTGCGCTGGTACTGGTGGCGCATTAACGCATGGAGTGAGATTTCGGCCATGGCCTGCTCGCTGCTTGCCACCATCGCGCTGAACCACTGGAAACCGTTCACCGGCAATGAGTCGGTGATCTTCGCCAAGAGCGCGTTAACCACAACAATGATTACGACAGCGGTCTGGCTGTTTGTAACTTTCTTTACTAAGCCCGAGCCCGACGATGTTCTGCTGGCGTTCTACCGTCGTGTCAGGCCGGATGTGCGTGGGTGGAAGCAGATCGCGGAGCGCGCTCCAGAGGTCGCTCAACATCGTGATCTGGAGCAGAACCTGGTAGCGTGGGTGCTGGGCTGCGTGATGGTCTACTGCTGCCTGTTCGGCACCGGCAAACTCTTGCTGCACCAAGCCGGACAGGGCGCTCTCATGATCGCCATTTCCGTTCTGGCCGCACTACTGCTATACCGCACGGTGGTCCGAAACTTTCGCGTTGAGCCCGAGGAGCCCACTGCCGGCTCGGCCACAACCTGAATCCCACTCAGTGGTAACCTAGCTTAAGCTAAAAAACGGGGAGCTTTTGGCTCCCCAAGCGACAGAGGCGATATCACCCGAGTTGGATGTAGGAGGTGAATCACCTGGTTGCCCATAACGCGCATGCCCCAGCCTCAACAAACCGCTTCCGTGCCACAACTCGCTTTGATTCCAGGAGCTGAACAGCGCAACGTTCTCATCGATGGCGTCAATTGGCGTTACTGGTTTGCCGGATCCGGCCCGCCACTGCTGTTGATTCACGGTTTTCTCGGCTACTCGTTTTCCTGGCGATTCAACCTGGAGGCGCTGGCCAGAGATTTCTCGGTATATGCCATCGACCTGCCGGGCTGCGGTTTTTCGGATCGTCCCGCCTGCGCCGACTGCACCCTCGCCGGCGACGCGGAACGGGTTCTGCGATTCATGGAGCATATGGGCATCGAGAACGCCGACATCGTCGGCTCCTCGCGCGGAGGCGGCCTCACCATCATTTTGGCCGCGCTGGCGGCCCGCTCCAATCAACTGGAACGTATTCGCCGTCTGATTCTGGTCTCGCCCATCAATCCTTGGTCGAGCCACGGAAAAGTCCTGACGCGCCTGCTGGCGACCACCCTCGGCGGCATTTATGTCGTGCACGTGCAGCCGCGACTGAAGGTCATTGCCAAGCGCTATCTGAAGGCGCTTTACGGCGACCCGGCGCGTATAGCCCCGGGAACGTTTGACGGCTATAACGAGGCCCTCGAGCCGGCGGGAAGCTTCGAACATCTGCTCAAGATTCTGCGTTCGTGGCACGATGACCTGGGGGCCATCCATCAGGCGCTGGGCGATATCACCGGCATTCCCACGCTGCTGCTCTGGGGCTCACGAGACCGAGCGGTTTATCCGTCGTCGATTCACCAGCTGCAGCGGCAATTGAAGAACAGCGCTCTGGTGATGTTTCACGGCGCCGGGCACATGCCCTACGAAGAAGTTCCGGAGGAGTTCAATCGGGTAGTCTGCGATTTTCTGCTGCACGACGCGCCGAGAACACCCTTTGAGATTGAGGCGGACCGGGAGTCGGCCTTCGGAGGTTAGGCGGTTGGCAGTGCCGACTGCCGCCTTTCTCAATCCGCAGCGCTGCTCTCTTCCACCACATCGTGGTTCGCGCCTCGGATCGGCAGCCACGCCGCCAGCGCCGCTCCCAGATACATAGCTCCGACCATCCAGAAGCCATACATCAGTCCATCGCGATGCGCGGCCTCGCCCACCAGCAATGCCGTGCAGATCTGCAGTGCGCTGGCTACGAAGGAAAAAGCGTTTTGCACGCGGCCCATCACGTAGCGTGGCGTCAGTTGCATCATCTCGCTCGACAGAGCGATGCCGCCCATGCCACGACTGGACCCCATTAAAAAGTAAATCAGCACGGCCAGCGCCAGCCAGCGCGAAACTGGCAGCGCGAATAGCGACGCCGCGATCACTGACATGGACAACGTGACCACGCGGTTTGCCCCGTGCTGTCGCACGAAGCGAGAAGCGTAGAAGACGCTGACGAAGGCGCCCACCGCCCATCCGCCATTGAGCCAGCCGTATCCGACCGCACCGCCATGCAGAATGCGCTCACTCAGCGGAGCCGAGAGCACGCCCTGGGTCATCATGGCCGCCACGAATAGCGCCCACGCGATCCCGATCAACAGCACGCGACGGTTTTCGCCGACATAGCGATAGCCCTCGGCAAGCTCCTGCAGGTAGCGGCTCACAGACCCGGCAGCGCGCGGAGTTTCAGCGATCGGCCCTTCAGGACGCGCCACCGTGACCCTTCCTTTGCGCACCTGGAAAACACACGCCAACGACACCGCATAGCTGGCGCAATCGATGAGAAGCACGCCGCCCAGTCCGATGTGGTTATAGACAAAGCCGACCACCGCGCCCGCCATTAACCAGCCGCCTTGTAGCGCGGCCAGCAGCAACGAGTTGGAGTCGAGCATCTTGTCGTCGGGCGTCAGCTCCTGGATGAGTGCATTCACCGTGGGAAAGAACATCCAGAAGCCGATGGCGACGAGGATGTTCATCAGGTAGATCTGCCACAGATGAGCGCGGTGGGTGAGCACCAGCACGGCCACGCCGAAGATGATGAGGCCGCGCCCGCCGTCCAGCCACATCATCAGGTGACGGCGGTCTTCGCGGTCGATGAGCACGCCGGTGAACGGCAACAGGATGAGCGAAGGCAGCGTCTGCAAAGCGATCAGCGTTCCGAGCGAGACCTCGGAGTGCGTCGCCTGCAGGATGTACCAGATCACAGCGGCCGAATTCATGCCGCTGCCGATCATGGAGATGAGGTTGGCCGTGAAGATCAGCCTCATCCCGCGGTGCTGCCACATCTCGCGCATGGATACGTCCACTCTAGCGCAGTCGCAGCTGCGGAAGCTGCTCACATATACTGAGTGTGCAAACTATGTTGTTGAAGTGCGCCGATTGCTAGTGAATGGGCGTTCAGAAAACCGGCATCTGGTGGTTGGCATTTCGCATTTGGCAAAGGCGGCTCTTGCGACATTTTGGCTAAATGCTAAGTGCCAATTGCTAGTTGCGCCTTTGCGAAAGGAATTTCTTGAGCCTTCGCCGTCTCTTCAAGAAAGAAAAACAGGAGCATCGCATCATGCGCGAGGCGGTGCAGCGCGCCGGGCAGCTTGTTCCCGAGTATCACCGTCCGACGCCCGAGTGTCCCCACCCAGAGCGCTGGAGCATGTATGACTCCATGACCGCTGAGGTCGAGGTGCTCGAGTTTCTGCGCACGCTGGTCACGACGATCAAGCCGAACCTCGTGGTCGAAACCGGAACCTTCCTGGGGGTCAGCACGCTTTGGATCGCCGAAGCGATGCGCCTGAACGGCTTCGGCCGAATCATCAGCTGCGAATACGATCCCAAAGTTTTTGAGACTGCGAAGCAGAAAATCGAGGCATCACAGTTTCGTGACCTCATCGACCTGAGGAACGAGTCCAGCCTGGAGATGAAAGTCGACG
>DATHQX010000089.1:0-15011 GCA_035482295.1 Verrucomicrobiia bacterium | reverse complement strand
TCTGCGCGAGTTTATTGGCCAGCAAAAGGTCAAAGATAACCTCGAGGTGGCAATCCAGGCGGCGAAGTCGCGCGGCGAAGCGTTGGATCATGTGCTGCTCTACGGGCCTCCGGGCCTGGGCAAGACCACGCTGGCCAACATCATCGCCAACGAACTCGGCGTCGCCTTCCAGCAGACTTCCGGACCGACCCTGCAGATCAAGGGCGACCTCACCGCCATCCTGACCAACCTGCGCGACAAGCAGGTGCTGTTCATCGACGAAGTCCACCGCCTGCAGCCGGCGCTGGAGGAACTGCTCTACTCGGCACTTGAGGACTACAAGCTCGACATCATCATCGGGCAGGGCCCGTCGGCACGAACTCACACCATCGAGGTAAGGCCGTTCACCTTCATTGGCGCGACCACGCGCGCTGGCTTGCTATCAGCGCCGCTGCGCTCGCGCTTCGGCATCGTGCTGCGGCTGGAGTTCTACACCCACGCCGATCTCAAGATCATCCTGCAGCGCTCAGCTGAGATTCTCGGCGTGGAGATTGACGAAGCTGGGGCAATGGAGATCGCCACGCGTTGCCGCGGCACGCCGCGCATTGCCAACCGCCTGCTCCGCCGCGTCCGTGACTACGCGCAGGTCAAAGCGCAAGGCAAAATCGACAAAGCAATCGCCGAAAAGGCATTGGAGATGCTTGAGGTCGACCAGCACGGCTTCGACGAAATCGACCGGAAGCTGCTGTTGACGATCATCGAGAAATACCAGGGCGGTCCGGTGGGCGTGAACACCCTGGCGGCGTCGCTCGCCGAAGAGCCGGACGCTATTGAAGAAATCTACGAGCCGTTTCTCATCCAGATCGGTTTCCTCGACCGCACGCCGCGGGGACGCGTGGCCACCCATCTGGCGTACGAGCACTTCAAGATCAAGCGCCCACGCCTGGACCGCAGCGGGCAGGAGACCCTTTTCTAGCGGTAGTGGATAGAGGTAACTCCACCTGACCACCGTACAGTTTTCCAGGAATCGCACTCGCCTTTGAGTCCCCGCATCACTCTAGTGGCTTGCGCGCTGAACCCGATTCATATAAACAAACTATGCCGACCTCTACAGCAAAATTGCCCGTGCGCAATGACATTGGTGTGTCGGCAGAGGCGAGTCTTCGCCAAGACCGGGCCAAAAGCAAGGAGAACGCATGCCCCTGATGAGAACCGCCAATCCTGCCTTAAGCAGGAACTCTTTCGAGACCGGCGAAGCTGCCTACGGCGGCGAGGTCATGACCGTTACGGGTGCGGTTAATAAGACGGGACTGCTGGTCATCCTCGCCGTCCTCACAGCCGCATGGGTTTGGAACCGGTTCTTCGGCGCGCTTTCCACCTCGCCGCAAGAAGCCATGCAGGCGGCGACGCTGCCTATGTTGGCAGGTGGCATCGGCGGCTTCATCGTCGCCCTGGTCACCATCTTCAAGAAGGAGTGGTCAGCCTTTACCGCTCCTGTCTATGCGCTGCTGGAAGGCCTGGTGCTGGGCGGCGCTTCCGCCATGATGGAAATGCGCTTCCACGGCATCGCCATGCAGGCGGTCGGCCTCACCTTTGGCACGCTGATCGCGATGCTGCTGGCCTATCATTCCGGTCTGATCGAGGTAAACGATAAGCTGCGACTGGGCATCGTGGCCGCTACAGGTGGAATCGCCATCTTCTACGTATTGCAGATGGTCCTCGGGTACTTCGGCGTCCGCTTCACGGCCATCAATAGTCCGACGGCACTCGGCATCGGCTTCAGCATCCTGGTGGTGATCATCGCCGCGATGAACCTGGTGCTGGACTTCGATCTCATCGAGAATGGCGCTCGCTACGGCGCGCCAAAGTACATGGAGTGGTACAGCGCTTTCGCGCTGATGATCACCCTCGTCTGGCTGTACTTCGAGATCCTGAATCTGCTGGCCAAGCTGCGCGGCCGCGACTAGACGAGTCCCTCGTTCAGGTCGCGCAGTTGCGACTAGTGGCGGAAGTGGCGAACCCCGGTCAACACCATCGCCAACCCCAGCTTGTTGGCCGTATCGATGACTTCCTGATCGCGCACCGAACCGCCAGGCTGAATGATCGCCGTCGCACCTGCCTTCGCGATTTCCTCCACGCCGTCAGGGAACGGGAAGAAGGCGTCGGATGCGGCAACTGAGCCTTTGGTCCCCAGCACCGACTTCATCGCACCGATCTTGGCTGAGTCGACGCGGCTCATCTGGCCGGCGCCTACGCCCGTGCTCTGACCGTCGCGCGCATAGAGAATCGCGTTGGACTTCACGTGCTTGCAGACTTTCCAGGCGAAGAGCAGGTCTTTGATTTCCTGCGCAGTGGGCTTGCGTTCGCTGACAATCTTCAGGTCGGCTTCGGTGATCGGGTGCATATCGTTGTCTTGCAGCAGCACGCCGCCGGAAACGTTCTTCAGCACCCACTTCTGCTGCATGGGAACGACTTCCACGAGCCGCAGGTTTTTCTTCGCAGCGAAGATTTCCTTGGCTGCATCATCGAAGCCGGGCGCAGCAATCGCTTCGACGAAGAGCTTCGCCATCTCCGTCGCCGTCTCTTTGTCGATGGGACGATTGACGCCGATCACTCCGCCAAACGCCGACACCGGATCGCACTCCAGCGCGCGCTTGTAGGCTTCGGCTAGCGCGCTCGCTACGGCCGTTCCGCAGGGATTGGTGTGCTTGATGATGGCGCAGACTGGCCCGTCGAACTCCTGCGCCAGATCCCAGGCGGCCTGCAGGTCGACGATGTTGTTGTAGCTGAGCTCCTTGCCCTGAAGCTGCTTGCCGTTGGCAACGCCTTTGCCTGAGCCGTCGGAGTAAAGCGCGGCTTTCTGGTGGGGGTTCTCGCCGTAGCGCAGATCGAAAGCTTTGTGGAAGCTGAGGCGCAACGTTTCCGGAAAGCCATCGGAGCCTTTACCCAACTCGAACTTCTTGCCATCGCCTTCGGGAGCGCCGATCTGGTCCAGCGTCGAGGCGATCGCTGAATCGTAGGCGGCCGTAGTGGCGAACGCCTTTTGCGCCAAGCCCCACTTGGTCTTCAGCGAGAGGGACTTTCCACTGCTCTCCATCTCAGTTGCAATGGCTTCGTAGTCAGACGGCGAGGTGACGATCGCGACATCCTGAAAATTCTTCGCCGCCGAGCGCACCATCGAAGGTCCCCCGATATCGATGTTCTCGATGACATCCTCAAACTCGACGCCTGGCTTGGACGCCGTCTTCTCGAAGGCGTAGAGATTCACGACGACCATGTCGATGGGTTGAATGCCGTGCTCGACGCAGGCTGCGAGATGTTCCTGCTTGCTGCGCATGTGCAGAATGCCCCCGTGTACTTTGGGGTGAAGGGTTTTGACGCGGCCGTCGAGCATTTCCGGAAAGCCGGTGAGGTCGGAGATATCTTTGACCTTGATGCCGGAGTCGCGCAGCAGCTTGGCGGTGCCGCCGGTGGAGATGAGTTCGACGTTCATCGCGGCCAGGCGGCGGGCAAACTCCACCAGCCCGGTCTTGTCGGTGACACTGAGAATTGCTCTTTCAATCCTTGCCATGATTGCCTTTCGTTTGAGCCGCTCGGAGAGGAGCGAAGCCTGATGAATTCGATATGTGGAACCGAAAAACGGGAAAGCTAAGTCTAACATTCAGCGCGACATAGCTGCATCTCGGCGGTTGCGCTGCAGCCTGCGTCATCGTCTATCCAGAATAACGCATGCCCGCCCTGCTCCGTTGTGCATCTAAGCTCTCGAGATGACGGAGAACCGGATTGGCATCGTGATCGCCGACGATCACATGGTCTTGCGCGAGTCTCTTACCGCCCTGCTGCAATCACAGCCGGACTTCCATGTCCTCGGGACGGCCGCAAACGGTGAGGAGGCTCTACGCCTGGTGCAGGAGCAAAATCCCCAGGTCCTGGTGCTCGATCTGTTCATGCCTGGCGGCGACGGTTTCGAGGTACTGCGCACGCTAGAGCGTGCCGGCAATCGCGTGGCGTCAGTCGTGTTGACTGGCTCCGAAAGCCAGAACGACTATGTACAAGTCGTTCGGTTGGGCGCACGCGGCCTGGTGCTGAAGGCGGACAATCCTCAGAAGCTCTTCGCTGCGATTCGCTCGGTCGCGGAAGGCGACTTGGCGTTCTCGGATGAGATCGCTCACAGCATTCTGGATGCGATGGTCGCCGATCAGCCGGCGGTCCCCAGTTCCATGACGCGCCTTTCGGAGCGTGAGCGGCAGATCTCTTACATGGTGGCGCGGGGTATGAGGAATCGCGATATCGCGGCCGACCTGAGCATCAGCGAGAATACCGTGAAGCGTCACCTGCAAAGCATCTTTTCGAAAACCGGCTCGCGTGACCGGCTGGAACTGGCGGTTCTGGCATTAAGCGAGAGCGGCAAAGCGGCATAAAAAATCCGCAGCCAGCGGCTGCGGCGGTCGAACACTAGCCTCTTTTCATCTTGCAGCAGTCGCTGCCATCTTCTTCACCATGGCGATCACCAGCTTGCGGTCGCTCTCGTTCAGGTTGGGAGAGTAGCGCCGAATCTGCGTGAGAAAGCGAACTTCGTCTTCCGCCAGTTGCGGAGTCGACTTGTTACCATTTTCGCCAATGCTTTCGCTGAAGAACCGCGCCAGCGGTATATCCATGGCGGTAGCGATTCTCGCCAAGGTATCCAATGACGGGATTGTGTGACCGTTTTCCACGCGCGATAAATAACACCGCAACAAGCCAGTACGCTTTTCGATGTCGCCCTGCGACATACCTTTTTGCAAACGGAAGTTCCGGATGGTTTCGCCGATATTCATGGGTGCTTTGCGTCCTGGAAGGGAGTGGACATGGGGTTGACTGCATAGTAACCATTGCCAGGGGAGACTGGCAAGTGAATTCTCGCGCGCCCGAGATATTTGGCCTGACGGCTGGTGCGAATGCGATGGGTAACGCGATTAGAGATTACCTTGCAGGGATGAGCTGCGTCTCCATGTAGATCAGCCCGGGAATTGGTTCCAGCGGATCGGGACTGACCTCATGGAAGCCAAGCTTGCGATACATGGCGATTGCCGATTGCATGCTGGGGAGATGCGAATCGAGGCGCATAGAGGAGTAGCCCATCTGGCGCGCGTCCTCGAGAATTCTCTCTGCCAGCTTTCTCCCGATTTTGTCGCCGCGAAACGTCGGACGCACGTATAACCGCTTCATTTCGCAGCAGCCCTGCTTCGGAAACGGCCGCAGTCCTACGCAGCCAATGGGCTGACCGAGAACCAGCGCCAGCAGCAGCTTGCCTCCCGGCGGACTATAAACGCCGGGCAAGTTATCGATCTCTTCGTCGAAGGATTTGAAGCAGGGCTCGACGGCCAGCTCCGCGCGATAGTCGCGAAACAGGTTCCGGACCTGCTCAAGTTGATCGGTTGAAGTTGCTTCCAGAATCTCCACGGCTCACCTGTGTTAGCCCATCAGAATGCCGCCGTTCACGTTCAACACGTGTCCGGTAACGTAACCCGCTTCTTCTGACGCGAGAAACTTCACGGCGTGAGCGACATCCATATCGCTTCCGGAGCGACCTAGAGGAATGCTTTTCACGATGCTCTCCTTCAGCTCAGCAGGCAGAACTTCAGTCATCGCTGTCTCGATGAATCCTGGCGACACGGCATTCACCGTGATGTTGCGCGAGCCCACTTCGCGCGCCACCGCCATGGTCAGGCCGATCAGCCCAGCCTTGGACGAGGAATAATTCGCCTGACCCACCTGCCCGATCTGCCCGAAGATGCTGGTGATATTGACGATCCTTCCCCAGCGCTGTTTCAGCATCGAGCTGATGACGGCTTGGATGAGCAGATATGGTGCAGTCAGATTGGTATTCAGGACATCGTCCCAGTCGGCACGCTTCATGCGCATGACCAACTGGTCGCGCGTGATACCAGCGTTGTTGACCAGTATGTCGATCTTGCCGAACTTCGCGATCACCGCCTTCGCGACGGACTTGATCTCATCTTCGTTAGCGACATCAAGCTTGAACGCGGCAGCTTCTCCGCCGCTGCCGTTGATCTCGGCCGCCAGCTGATCGAGCTTTTCCTGATTGCGCGCACACAGTCCTACCTTGGCGCCAGACTTCGCCAGCTCCAGCGCGCAAGCGCGACCGATTCCCTGCGAGGCTCCGGTAACAAGCGCGACACGGCCTTCCACTCCCGGCATGATTTCCTCCCATATGAAAGCAAAGCAGGATTATACCCAGCGTCGCTCAGCCGAGGGGCACGCGTTCTTCTTCGGGGGAGATGATTTCCGGATGAGGAGGAATATCAGCGCGAAAGAGATACCGCAGCAACGGCGGCGGGATGAGGGTCGTGATGCCGGTCATGAAGATCACGATGGCATAGGCGCGTTGTGACACCATGTTCATCTGCAGCCCGATCAGCGCGACAATCAGCGCAACTTCGCCGCGCGGCGTCATGCCGACGCCCACCTTCAGAGCTTCACGCGTTCCATCCTTCAGCATGGGAAGCGCGCAGCCGACGATCTTGGTCACCAGCGCGAGCAGAGCAATGATCACCGCGACCAGAAAGACATTGCCCTCGAAGACGCGAATGTCCAGTCGCGCTCCCATGGTGAAGAAGAAGAACGGCGCCAGAAATTCGTTGATTCCGTAAACACGCGGGCGCAGTCCCCACTCGGGAGAGTAGTCGGCGAAGATGAGTCCGGCGAAGAAGGCTCCAATGATGGCAGCCATGCCGATTTTCGTAGCGGCCACCGACAGCAACAGGCAAGTCGCCAGCGCCAGCATCAGGGGAGCGTCGCGCGTCGAAAGCTTCTGCAATCCCGGTCGCATCCGGCCGACCACCCCAGGCCCGAAATAGATCATGAAGAGGGCGAAGCCGAGAGCCTCGGCGATCACCACGCCTAGATGCAGCCAATGCACGCCGGTTCCGGAGGAGATGCTGACGACGATGGCCAGCAACACCATGCCGAGTATGTCATCGAAAACCGCAGCGCCAAGGATGATCTTCGCTGCCCGGCTCTTCAAGACGTTCAAGTCCTGAAGCACGCGCGCTGTGATGCCGACACTGGTTGCAACCATGGCCGCCGCCACAAAAAGCGCCTCGTGGGTCGATTCACCGATCAACTTGAGGTAAAGCAGTCCGGCGCCGAACGGCAGAACGATGCCTGCGATGGCGACATTGAGCGACCGTCCGCCGATCCGTATCAGCTCCTGAGGGCTGGTCTCGAGACCTACGGTGAACAGTAGAAAGATGGCGCCAATTTCAGCCAGTGAAATGATGGTGTCGCTGGGATCGATGATGTTAGTTGCGTAGGGACCGAGCATGATGCCGGCCAGGATCTCTCCCAGCACCGCCGGCAGCGAAAGGCGCTCAAAGATCTCGCCGCAAATCTTCGCGCAGACAAATATGGTGAAGAGTTGCAGGAGAAGTGTGTCTGTTCCGTGCGACATACCTCGGAGGACAACCTTAGATCAGAAGCCCTGGAACGCTGATGCCGTTGCTCACTCAGATTATCGGAAACCGCGAAATCGGGAGCTGCTGCCGAAAACTCAAGCGTAAGGCCGTCCGTAACTTCGGACTACAGCAGGCGCTCGGGCGCCCAGAAAAGCACTTTCAGCTCGCGGGCAAAATATGCCAAGTCGGGTTGGGTGGGCAGTTGCAATCCTTGCGACTGTGTCATCGTGTTCTCCTGCAGTTCCAGGTCGACCGTTTGCAGGTCCCAGGGCAGATGATGAATCTCTCCCCGGTAGAGCCGCTTCCTCGTTGCCGTATAGAGGCAGTAGCGCTCGGTTAGGAAGTGGTCGAGCGTGCCCGGACGGGCGTGGAAGATCAAAGGGCTGGTTGGACCGTAGCTGCACTTCAGTTCCGCCGGCTTGGGACCATGCTGCCGCTTCGAGTTGTATTCGATCTTCGCTTTGCCCTTGCCTTTCACCTCCATCGCAGCTTGCCAGTAGGGCAAACGATAGAACATCCGGGCTCCCCAGACCGCGGACAGATTACTGGCGTCGAGGCTGAAGAAGTAAACGCCGGGCTTGTTCCCTACGGTCACGTAGGTGCGAACGTTGATTTCGTTGAAACTCGAGAACCACGGCAGCGAAGGCACTCCCGGGGGACGCATGTGATTGATCCAGAACGGCGCGACCGTTATCCAAGCCCTCTGACGGTAGGTGTCGAGGGTGAGAACTTCGGGGACCTTGACGCGAACGATTTCCGGGTCAAGCGAGTAGTGCAGGAAAAGCAGGTCGTTCCAACGCTGCGTCATGATCCAGGGCGCGGTGGGCAGCGGCCAAGGCCTGTGTGCGGTCGCAAAGAGGATGGAGTCAGCGCCGACCCACTGTGTCTGAAAGTCTTCCTGGGCGGATTGGGGCGGAGCCTTAGTCCGAGACATCGCTTTGAGTAAGCATAATTCACCAAAAACTTGCCGGGCGAGCCGGGTTTGGCAACGAAATCCACAGGACCACCGTTGCCTGCCCAAGGTTACACCGCATATGATTCAGCGCAATGTCTTCCGGTCACAAACCTGCCGCCGAGAATGGCGATCGCCGCGCCAAATCGAACCCCAGCACCGAAGTCTATGCCGTCCACGGTGCCGATCCCGAGGTGCAGGCTTACGGAATGGCCAAGTATTCGCGCTCGGCTTTGTCGATGCGCGAATCTCTAGCCGAAATTAACGATCAGAAGGCCGAAAAGTTTCTCAACACGTTTTATTTCCAGTACGGCCACCGCAGCATTGCAGATTTAGCGCACATTGCTTTCGCCATCGAGCGGCTGTCGATTCTGGCGGCAACCATTGCGGTCGACGAGCCGCGCTGGGATGGTCAGGAGCGTTCAACCCGCTACCAGGACTTCCAGAAGAGCGGCTACTACGTTCCCGATTTTGGGGAGAATACTGCGGCAGAAGCCCTGTATCGGGGAACCGTCGATCACCTGTTCGCGGAGTATCGCTTCTTCTCGGAAGAGATGTTCGGTTATCTGCGCGAGCGCACGCCCAAGCCCGAAGAGATGAAGCAGGACGGCTACGAGCGCACCCTGCGCGCTCGGGCGTTCGATCTCTCGCGCTACCTGCTTCCGCTTGCAGCCAATACTTCACTTGGCCAGATTGTCAGCGCTCGCACGCTGGAGAACCAGGTGTCGCGGCTGCTGTCCCATACGCATGCCGAGGTGCGTGAACTGGGCGACTTGTTGCGGCGAGCCGCGCAGGAGCCGGCTTACAACGTCAGCAACGCCAAAGCGCGCGAGCTGCTCGAACAGATCGCCAACGAGTCTCCCGACATGGCCGAGCTTGCCGGCGACTACTTGCTGCGCGAAGTGCGCGTCGCTCCCACGCTGATGAAATACGCCGAGCCGAATGCCTACGAAATGGGGACGCGGCGCGAGATGCGGGCAGCGGCCGCGGAACTATTGGGTGACTTGCCGGTCCAAGACGCGCCAATGGTTGATCTGCTGGAGGATGAGCCGCTGGAGATTGACCTGGCTACGACGCTGCTATATCAGTATTCCAAGCATTCGTACCGGCAGATTCGGGATGTAGTGGCCGCGATGTCAGTTGCGCGGAGAGAAGAAATCGTCGATCTGGGGCTGCGCCATCGCGGTCGCTTCGATGAGGTCTCACGCGCTTATTGCTCGGGGCAGCAGTTCCGCTTTGACATCCTGATGGACATCGGCGGCTTCCGCGATATGCACCGTCATCGCCGCTGCGTGCAGATCGTGCAGGACTACACCACCGCCCACGGCTACGAAATGCCGCAGGAGATCGACGCCGCTGGTTTGAGCGGGCGCTACGAAGAAACGATGCGACGATCGAGGGATGCCGTCGCGGAGTTGGCGGCGCGCCAGACGGACGAAGCCGAGCCGCAGTCGCAATATTTGATTCCATTGGCCTTCCGGAAGCGCACGCTGTTCAAGATGGATCTGGCCGAGGCAATCTATATCAGCGAACTGCGGACCGGAGTGGCCGGACATTTCTCGTATCGCAATGTCGCCTTCGCCATGTATGAGGCGGTGGCCAAACGCTACCCCGCGCTGGCAAAGTATTTCCGCGTGACCGATGTGCGCGAGCCGGTGGACTTGCTGAAACGTTAGGCGCTGACAATCGCCCGGCCAGGGATTCGGCCCAAAACCGTCTGGCTTGAGTCTGATGAAATCTCGAATCGCAATTACGATGATTTTGGCGGCTTCGCTGTCTGCAGCGTTAAACGTTGCAGCTCAAAGCGGCGCAACGCAAACCAAGAAGGAGGCCACCGTGACGCTGCACGCGAAAGGGCCGTTTGATGTAAAGATTTCCCCGCAAGCCGACGCCGAGCTGCCGCAAGGTGTGCTCGCCCGAATGTCCATCGACAAGCAGCTCCATGGCGACCTGGAGGCGAGCAGCAAGGGAGAGATGCTGACCGCCGGCACCGCCGTGAAAGGCTCGGCCGGATACGTTGCTTTGGAGCAAGTCACCGGCACACTGAACGGCCGCAAGGGTAGCTTCGTCCTGCAACACAGTGCCACCATGGACCGCGGTGTGCCGCATCTGTCGATCACAGTGGTGCCCGACTCGGGAACCGATCAGCTGACCGGCCTGGCCGGCTCCATGAACATCATCATCACCGAGGGCAAGCACTCGTACGACTTCGAGTACACCCTGCCGCAAGCGCACTAGAGGCCAAAAGATCAAGCTGGATTACTGAACTGGTAATAGCTCAGAAGGTAACTAACCTAACGCCGATCCCGCGAATACGCCCGGAAGGCGATTTGAACATGTGGTTTGTATCCGACATCACAGGTAGTTGTGAGACACCAAGGTACTAGTACTTTCGTTTTCTTATATTTCGCTATTTGTTCGCTTTTTCCTGATAACTGGACGTATAATAAGCCGTCAGTATCCATGCGCTCTTCCTGGCGAATTGCCCATTCCGCAGCGCCTGCTTCACTGACCTATCGCAATTCATATTTTTCTGTTCTCCCGGCGATTTCACGGGACTGAGCAGCCAAGGAGCGGCACTGATGGCCGACGAGAAAACTGAGAAGAGCCGGGCGATCGACCTGACTCTGACGCAAATCGAAAAGCAGTTCGGTAAGGGCTCCATCATGAAGCTGGGGAGCAAAGGAGCTGTCGTTCCCATCTCCGTGATCTCCACCGGAGCGATTTCGTTTGACGCTGCGCTGGGCGTGGGCGGCTTTCCCCGCGGCCGCGTGGTCGAGGTCTTCGGGCCGGAGTCGTCGGGTAAGACGACGATCACCCTGCAGGTAATTGCGGAGGCACAGAAGCAGGGTGGGATGGCCGCGTTCATCGATGCCGAGCATGCTCTCGATCCCATCTATGCGACTAAGCTGGGCGTGGACGTCGACAACCTGCTGGTCTCGCAGCCGGACTACGGCGAGCAGGCCCTGGAGATCGCCGAGGCCCTGGTGCGCTCGGGCGCCATTGATGTGTTGGTAGTGGACTCGGTTGCGGCGCTGGTGCCGAAAGCCGAACTCGACGGCGAGATGGGCGACAGCCACGTTGGCCTGCAGGCCCGCCTGATGTCGCAAGCGCTGCGCAAACTGACGGGCATCGTGGCCAAATCGCACACCTGCCTGATCTTCATCAATCAGATTCGCGAGAAGATCGGCGTCATGTTCGGCAATCCTGAGACGACGACCGGTGGCCGCGCCCTGAAGTTCTACTCCTCGGTGCGCATCGATATTCGTCGCATCGGTGCCATTAAAGAGGGCGACCAGGTGGTGGGTTCGCGCACGCGCGTGAAGATCGTTAAGAACAAGACGGCTGCGCCCTTCCGCGAAGCCGAGTTCGACATGATGTACGGCGAAGGCATCTCCAAGGAAGGCGATTTGCTCGACTTGGCAGTCAACGGTAACTTAGTGGACAAATCGGGCTCATGGTTCAGCTACAAGGGAGACCGCATCGGCCAGGGCCGCGAGAATGTGAAGCAGTTTCTCAAAGACAACCGCGACATCTACGACAAGATGGAAGCCGAGGTTCGCAAGACGCTGGGGCTCATATCACTTGCGGACAAAGCTCAGGCCGCGGCCGCGAATGCCGAAGCTGCTCCGACTCCAACGCCCAAGGGCGCCGCGGGAAGGAAGTAGTCTTTGCCAGGCCGGCTATCGTCCTACAGCCGGGCATTGGTTTACACAGGATTCCGGGCGCGTCCCTCGCGTTGACGCGCCGGGAACCTTGATGCAATCAATGCGCTGGGTTCATGACCAGCGTGGTGTCGGGAATCTGAAAGGCGTCCGAATATCTTTCATCCGCGCTCCCGGTCATGCGCTGGCCGTTGCTCCACTGACCGGTAAAGGTCACAAAAATTTCCCAGCCCATCGACTCCTCATCCGCGTAGCCAGAGGTGATCACACCAGTAAAAGTGCCTGCCGGACCAGTTGCTGTGAACGTGCCGCTGTTGTAATCCGCAGTGCAGGAACTAAGCTCCGGATTGCAGAAATAATCCACCGGGTTTCCGGTGGTGAAGGAGAACTGCACGGGTATTCCAGCGGGCCTAAAATCCGTGTTTCCCGCGGCAGGATCACTCAGGCCATCCCAAGTTCCAACGCACACCGCAGGAGGGCACGACGAGAAAATATGGAATGGGTTCGGCGCCTGTACGCTGCCCACGCCGGCAGCCTTCGGATCGTGTACTTCTCCCCGTAGCAGTTGGACTGACGGGAGCATGATCACTACCCCCGCGGCAAGAACGCAGAGCTTTTGCGAGATGATGCGGACGTTCACTGATTTCTCCTTCTGTCACCTGCGACACTAAGTGGCGCCGTATTGGATCAGGCCGAACGTGAACGAGCTACAGCTATATCGGGGTATTGGAATGCGCCTCGACAAGAAGCACCAATCTGGCTAGACCAGCTGCTTATGGTGCTCTGAGCGGAAGCAGCGTACCACAGTCCCGTAGGGAGAACAATAACTCTGCCGAGCTGTTAGCAGTGGCTTAACGTACCATTCCGATTGCCTGCGAGCCACACGCCAGAATAAAATCGACGAGCATAACTCCCTGCTCTCCGAGGACGATTGAAGAACATTGTCGCCATCTATCCCGGATCGTTCGATCCCGTTACCAACGGGCATCTCGATCTGATCCATCGGGGGAGCAAGTTGTTCGACAAGCTGATTGTGGCCATTGCCCGTAATCTGGAAAAAGGGGCTGCCCTTTTCACCATGGAGGAGCGTAAGGAAATGCTGGTGGCCATGACTTCGGATCTCGACAACGTCTCGGTCGACACTTTCGAGGGTCTGCTGGTCAGTTACTGCATCAAGAACGACGCCAACGCAGTGCTGCGGGGCATTCGTGCTATCAGCGATTATGAATTTGAGCTGCAAATGGCGTTAATGAACCGCAAAATGGAGCCGCGGGTCGAGACCGTGTTCATGATGCCCGCAGAACAGTATTCTTATCTGAGCTCACGTATTGTGCGCGAAATCGCGAAGTTGGGCGGACCGCTGAACGGCCTGGTGCCGCCGATGGTCGAAGAGCGGGTCCGCGAAAGAATCGCGCAGCACCAGACTGTTTCTCAAGCAAAGCATCTCTTATAAAGGGCCAAACCATGACTGCTGCCGGAACACAGCTCTCGTCGTTTCTAACCAATCGGATTCAACGCATCGAAGTGTCGGCCACCATGGCCGTGTCGGCTGAGGCGGATAAACTTCGCGCCAAGGGCGTTGACCTGGTGGACTTCGGTGCGGGCGAGCCGCACTTCAATACTCCGGAGCACATCAAGGAAGCAGGCATTGCCGCCATTCGTAACAACTTCACCAAGTACACCGCCGTTGCCGGCACGGCCGAGCTGCGCGACGCCATCGTGATGCGCCACGCCACCGACTTCGGCTCCGATTACAAGCGTGAAGATTGCATCGCCTCGACGGGCGGCAAGAACGCACTGTTCAATGCGATTCAGGTGCTGGTCGATCACGGCGACGAAGTGATCCTGCCGGTGCCTTACTGGGTCTCGTTCAAGGACATCGTGCGCTACGCCGGGGGCGAGCCGGTGTACATTGCCACCGATGAGCGCCACGATTTTGCTCTGACGGCGGACATGGTCGAGCGCGCTCTCACGCCGCGGACCAAGGTCATCGTCCTGAACTCGCCGAACAATCCCTCAGGGTCGGTGATGAAGCCCGAGGACATGACCGCCGTGCTGAAGCTGGCGCACGATCGCGGCATCTACGTTGTCTCCGATGAATGCTACGTCTACCTGAACCACACCGGCCGTGTGTTCTCGGCGGGCTGCGTGCACGAAGTCAAGGAGCGGCTGATCATCATCGGCTCGCTCTCGAAGACATATGCCATGACCGGCTGGCGCCTGGGATACGCGCTCGGGCCGGCGCCCATCATCAGCGCGATGAATAAGCTGCAGAGCCAGAGCACGTCGAACCCGACGTCGATCGTGCAGAAGGCAGCAGTGGCAGCGTTGACCGGCTCGCAGGACTGCGTGAAGGAGATGCTCGCTGGATATATTTCTCTGCGTGACCAAGTGGTGGAAGGGCTGCGCTCGATTCCCGGCTTGACCTGTGCGGCTCCGAACGGCGCGTTCTACGCCTATCCCAACGTGAGCCACTATTTTGATCACGGCGGTATGAGCAGCGGCTCCGATGTGGCTCGCAGGCTGCTTCACGACGCGCACGTGGTCGTGGTACCGGGCGAAGGCTTCGGCACTCAGGATCATGTCCGCGTATCGTATGCGACATCGCAAGAGAATCTGGAGCGCGGTCTGGAGCGCATGCGGAAGTTTTTCGCCAGCGTCTAACTGATGCCCCAACTGTATCCATTCCTCGTTGTCCCCATCTTCGATGAACGGCCGTGGGGGGTGCGCGACTTGCGTCCCGTCTACACTCGAGTCGTGAACGAACCCATCGGCGAGAGCTGGCTGACGTGGGAAGACAATCGCGTCGCCAACGGGCCGCTCGCCGGACAAAGCATTGGCGACCTGGCGAAAAAGTATCGCCGCGATCTGGTCGGGCAAGTCGCCTGCTACGAAGATCGCTTTCCACTGCTGATCAAGTTTCTTTTCCCCGGCGACAAGCTGTCCGTCCAGGTGCAT
>DATHQX010000088.1:0-6579 GCA_035482295.1 Verrucomicrobiia bacterium | reverse complement strand
AAGCAATTTTCATGGCAGCGTTGTCGTTCGCTCTCACGCTGCTGTCCCTTCTGCCAGCCCAGGCGCAGACTTTCAGCGTTCTGCATCGGTTCGGCGGCTCCGAAGGAGCCTACCCCTACAGCGGCGTCACCATCGACCGCGGCAATCTTTACGGCACCACCTCACGGGGCGGCACGAATCAGAGCGGCGTGACCTATCAGCTGAAACAGTCCGGCTCCTCGTGGCTGCTGGCGGTACTGCATAACTTCGGCAGCGGCAGCGACGGCTCCGTGCCGTACTCGCAGCCGGTCTTCGCACCCAGCGGCGTTCTCTTCGGCACGGCGTCGATCGGAGGCTCGTCCGGCAACGGAGCGGTCTACAGCTCGCGTCCGAAGCTCACCGTCTGCGTTTCGGTGTCGTGCCCGTGGGGCGAGTCGTTGGCGTGGACCTTCCAGGGCAGCGATGGCAGCCTGCCTGCCTATGGCGAACTGATCTTCGACCAGGCCGGCAACGCCTACGGTACGACGCAGTACGGAGGCACCTCGAACAACGGCACGGTGTACGAACTCACTCCTCAGGGTCAGCAGTGGACGGAAACTGTGCTCTACAGTTTCGGCACCGGTCAGAACGACGGCACCTGGCCGATGCATAACGTCGTATTCGATCAGGCGGGAAACCTCTACGGCACGACCTACCAGGGCGGCACCGAAGGCGGAGGCACGGTCTTCGAATTGTCGCCGTCAGGCTCAGGCTGGACCGAGCAGATCATCGCGAACTTCCCCGCGGGATCGGCGACGCAGGCCGGACTCATCATCGACTCTGCCGGCAACTTGTACGGCGCGACCGATGGCGTCGGCACATCGTCAGCCGAGGTTTTCGAGCTCTCGCACTCCGGCAACAGCTGGACGCTCACCCCGCTCTACACCTTCGCCACCAACCGCTTCGACTTCGGCCCCGTCGCTAACCTGGTGATGGATCACAGCGGCAATCTCTATGGCGCAACTTACAGCCTGGGAAGCCACAATGAGGGCAACATCTTCAAGCTGAGTCCCTCAGGCAACGGCTGGACGTACACCGACCTGTACGACTTCACCGGCGGCAACGATGGCAGCGGACCGATCGGCGACCTGAACATCGACACCAGCGGCAACCTGTACGGCACCACCCAGAACGGCGGCAGCGGCATGGGCGTGGTGTGGGAGCTGACTCCGTAAAGGCAGTATTGAAAAATATGAGAACGGGTGCCCCACTCATTCGCGATTTTCGAATGAGTGGGACATCGTCGAGTTCGGCTAGTACAACCGGAAGTTCACTTCGATATTCACCTGCACCGCGACGGGCTGGCCATCTTTCATTGCCGGATGGAATCGCCAGTTGCGCACCGCTTCGATGGCTTTCTCGTCCAGGCCCATTCCGAGAGCCCGCTGTACGCGGACGTCACGCGGTTTGCCGTCAGCTCCAATGACCACCCACAGCACCACCGTTCCCTGATACTTGGCCTGGCGTGCTTCCTCGGAGTACTCGGGGTCAGGATCGGAGATGACTCGTGGTGCGCTGACCCCGCCGCCCACGCGATAAACTCCCCCGCCAAGCCCTCCTCCGCGCCCGGGACCCATGCCGGGGCCACTGCCCGCTCCAATGCCCGTACCTTCACCCGAGCCAATACCACTGCCGGCGCCGGTTCCGTTCGACGCCGCCAGAACTCGCGACAGCGGATCGCCCAGCGTCGCCGTCTGCGGCAACTTGATGTCCGGCGGCCCAACAGCCGTCGGCTCAGCGGCAAGCTTTGGATTGTCGTTGCGAATGACGATCGCCGGCGGCGTGATCTGATCTGGCGCAAAGCGAGGCGCGCTTCCCTTCGAAGCTTCCAGACGATCCCGATCGCCTCCGCCGCCTCCTCCGCCGGCCTTTGTCTTCGCCGCAGGCAGCGAGTACTCACCCGGGCTGATCAGCGAGATGACCTGCTGCTTCACCTGCTCTGGATGACGTGCGATCCACACACTTGACGCCACGACGAGCGCAATGGCCGCGGCGTGTACCGCCGCCGAAATGAGGAAATTCGACTGGCGCACAGGATAGTTGCCGTAACCGGCGCCGAAGAGCGTGGGCAGGATCGGCTCCTCGACCACATGCTTTGCCGCTCCTCCGGAAATGGCAACCAGCGCTGGCCTTGGGGATTTCGGCTGCGATGTGGGCGCGTCCAGACGTTGCACTTCGTTCAGCAACTCCTGGCGCAGTCGCTCGCGGAACTTCGGATTCGGCAGATGACGCAGCTCGCTCGCTAATGCTGCAAGTTCCTGCACCGCGGGATCGAGCTGCCCCTCATCGATGGCCTGACGCTGGAAGCTGGCTTCCAGCGTGGTATCGAGTTGTTCATAGAGGGCTGAGCTACTCATAGTTTTTCTCCCATACGGTTTCGCAGGCTCTCGAGCGCCCGAAACTGTAATTGCTTGATGGCTCCTTCTGATCGATTTAACTCCAGTGCGATCTCGCGAATACTGCGTTGCTCCAGAAAGCGCCGCTCGATCACCAGCTTCTGGTCGACCGGCAAATTTTCCAGCAACTGAGCCAGGATCACTCGCTGCTCGATTGCGTCCTCGGCGCCCGGATCGTCCAGCCCATCGTCAGCAACCTCCGGCCGGCGTGCGTTGCGCCGCCAGCGATCGGCAATGGCATTCGAAGCAATGCGCAGAAGCCACGCGATAAACGGCGCGCCTTGCCATTCGAACTGCGACAGCTTGGCGAGCGCGTGATGGAAGACCTCGGCCGTCAGGTCCTCGGCTTCGGTGCGATCGAAGACGCGCGAGGCCACGAACGCGTAGACGCGGTCGAAGTTGTTCTCATAGAGCTCGGCAAAACAGCGCGGATCGCGCTGCGCCGCTGCAATGAGCGCCCGTTCGTCGATTTCGGCCTCGACAGCTTTCAAACCTTGGCTCCGGCAGTTTCGCCTTACATACAGGTAAACCGTTGGGGACCGGAAAAGGTTACGGTGCAGTGGAAACTTACTCCACCATTTTCGGGTAAGGAGATCGTAATGCCTGACTGAATTCTCGCCGGAGATGACGACGCGCTGGAACAGCCTGATTGCTGCCGCGCCTATGCCGCGGATCGCGGTTTGATTTTTCCCAGAGGCGCGCGGGCGGCGGCACGCCGCAGATCATAGTCGGCTTGCAGGTTCATCCAGAATTGCGGTGTCAGGCTGAAATACTTGCCGAGGCGAAGAGCCACGTCCGCACTGATGGCACGCTCTTCGCGCACGATCTCGTAGATGCCGGTGAAATGCAGCGCCTTGGCCAGTTGGTAAGCGCTGATTCCCATGGGCTCCATGAACTCCGTGCGCAGGATCTCCCCAGGATGGGCAGCAATCGTCTTGATCTTCTGTTGCGCCATGTTGCATTCTCCTTAGTGATAGTCCGTGATCTCCACTTCGTGAGCGTTGCCGTCACGCCACACGAAACAGACGCGGTATTGATCGTTGATGCGGATGCGGTACTGGCCTTTTCGCGCGCCCTTTAGCGGCTCCAGTCGCTTGCCCGGCGGTATTGCCAGATCGGTTAATGCTCCTGCTGCGTTCAGAATCTGCAGTTTCTTCAGAGCGGCGCGGTGAATGCTCGCGGGCAGCCGGCGGCTGCGTTCTTCCTTCCAGAGCTGCTCGGTTTCGGCGTCCCGAAAGCTTTTCAGCACATCCCGACGCTAACGCGACGCGATAGTACCGTCAAGCGTTAGTATAAGGAAAAGTCCAGACCGACCCAATCGGATGCGAAGCACTTACTGCTGTGACGGACCTCATAGCCCTGCGCATGCCCAAATGTGATACACAAGAGAGTACGGAGCCGGTCAAGAGAGCCGGCACGAGTCTGACTATGAGCGATTGCGTTGTGCGGGGTACTGACCCCGCTCTCCCGTGTTGCCGGCTGAAGCCGGCTCTCCCAAGAAACAGCCTGCTGAAACGGCGGCCTCTCTACGCGATATCCGTGGAGGCCACATGCTGAGGTCGGCCTTCATCGCACTCTCCGAAAGCAAATCCCTACGCAGTTTCGCCGAGAGATCGGCGGTCGGCATGAAGTTTTCCAAGCGCTTCGTTGCCGGGACGCACCTGAAAGACGTCATTGCGGAGACCGAGGTCGTCAACGGCTGGGGCGCCGGCGTCAGCATCGACAACCTTGGCGAGAACGTCACCAACGCCGACGAGGCCAAGCACAGTGCCGAGCTTTACCACCAGATGCTCGACGAAATTCACGGGCGCAAGCTGAACGCCAACATCAGCCTCAAGCTGACACACATGGGTCTGGACGTCGATCCGGATCTGGCGTTTCGGCAGGTCACTGAGCTGGTCGACCACGCGACCAAGATCAACAACTTCGTGCGCGTCGACATGGAAGGCTCGCCGTACACGCAACGCACGATCGACTTTGTGCGCGGCCTGCATCGCGAGGCGGGACACGCGGGCAAGGTCGGCACCGTCATCCAGTCGTATCTGTATCGCAGCGAGAAGGACGTCAACGATCTGCTGTCGGAACGCATTCGCATTCGTTTGTGCAAGGGCGCGTACAAAGAGTCGCCGGAAATCGCATTTCCCAAGAAGGCGGACGTCGACGCCAACTACCTGAAGCTGGCGCGCACCCTGATGAAGAGCGGCGTCTTTCACGGCCTCGCCACGCACGACGAGAAGATCATTGCCGAACTGAAGCAGTTTGCCAAGGCTGAGAACTTGCCCACGACGGCCTACGAGTTCCAGATGCTGCACGGCGTGCGTCGCGATCTGCAACAGCAACTGGTGCGCGAAGGCTACGGCCTGCGGGTTTATATCCCGTTCGGCTCAGAGTGGTATCCGTACTTCATGCGCCGCCTCGCCGAGCGCCCGGCCAACGTGGTCTTCATCGCGAAGAACATGTTCCGGCAGTAAGAAGCAGTCGCCAGTTGTTACTTGTCGGTGGACTAGTTGTCAGTTATTGGCTTTTGGCTTTTGGCTTTTCGCTATCAGCCAAAGCAGGTCCCTTCCTCTGTGTTGCTTTGCGTCAGGGCACGACTTCAGTCGTGCCGAAAAGACGGCAAAAGAAAAACGGCTTTAGCCGCTGCAAAACGTTGGCAGGGGCTAAAGCCCGTTCTTTTCCCGGAACGTGGACGGCACGACTGAAGTGGTGCCCTGATACAAGGCAACATCGCTACAGTGCGGCCCTGAAGCTGCGTCTATCCGAAAATTCAGGTTTAACGTTGTCACAGGCTAACAGCGCGCTTCAAGTGAATCCGACAACTTCAATCATCCGATCGGCATCGCGCACACTGACAACTGACAACTGCCTTACTTCAGCTTCGCCCCGACCGGCACGTCCTCAAGAAACCCCGCCAGCACTGGTTGACCTTCCTCGCCCAGCGACGCGGCGACGATCATGCCGTTTGACTCCAGCCCCCGCAGCTTGCGCGGCGCGAGATTCGCGACGATGACAACTTTGCGGCCGATCAGCTTCTCTGGCTCGTAAGCTTTCGCGATCCCAGCGACGATCTGGCGGACCTCGGTGCCTATGTCAACTTCAATCCGCAGCAGCTTATCGGCGCCCTTCACCTTCTCGGCGAACTTCACCTGGCCGACACGCAACTCGACTTTCAAGAAATCGTCGATGGTGATCTTGTTGTCCGTCGTTCCCACCCTCTCGCCAACGGCAGGCGAGGAGGATGGGGCACCCGGCGCAGGCGCACCCGCGGGCGAGCCCGGCAACGCCGCGCCGCCTTCCGCCTTTTGCACCGGTGACGACGCGCTGGCCGACTCCGTCCCTGTCACCTGTTCGACTTTCGTTTCGGTGGTCTTCGCTTCGTTCTCTGTGGAGCGCTGTTGTTCCATCTGTTGCATCCTTTCGATCATGCTCTTGTCGGCGCGCGGAAAGACGGGCTCAACCTTGCCTAGCTTAGTTCCGATCTGCAGCTGTCCCCATGCAAGTTCGTGCAGCGGAACCTGTGTAATGTCTCCCAGCCCAAGCTGGCGCCAGATCCGATCGGTCGCTTCTGGGATGATCGGGTGCGCCAAGGCGGTTACGATGCGCAGCGCCTCCGCCGCGGTATACAAAACGGTTGCCAGTTGCGCGCGCGAGTCAGGGTCTTTCTCCTCGGCCAGCGACCACGGATGAGTCTCCGCAATGTAGCCATCGACGCCGGCTATAAAGAACCACAACTCTTTCAGCGCGCCCGAAAAATCGAACCTGTCGAACTTCTCGTTGAACTGCTGAATAGTATTTTCGGCCTGCTGCTTCAGCGCCGACTCCTTCTCCACGAAAGCCGGATTCAGCGACGGGGAGCTACGCGGATACGGCACCTCTCCATCGAAGTATCGGTTGATCATCGACAGCGTGCGGCTCGACAAGTTGCCCAGCCCGTTCGCCAAGTCGCCGTTGAAGCGCTGCACCAGCGCGTCGAAGCTGAACGACCCGTCCTGTCCGAAGACGATTTCGCGCAGCAGGAAGTAGCGCAGCGCATCCTGGCCCAGCGTGTCGAGAATAGTTTCGCTGCGGACAATATTGCCGCGCGACTTCGACATCTTGCTTTCTTCGAACAGCAGCCAGCCGTGCGCGACAATCGACTTCGGCAGTGGCAGATCGGCGGCCAGCA
>DATHQX010000087.1:0-4059 GCA_035482295.1 Verrucomicrobiia bacterium | reverse complement strand
TCGACCTTGCTGGCTCGCAACGCCGGAATACACGTAGCGCCTAGTCCAGCCGTAATCAAAATAGCCAGCGTAGCAAGAGCGGCAATCGGGTCGGCCGGCGTGACTCCGAACAGAAGAGTTCTGAGCAATCGGCCAATGGCGATTGCGGCGAGAATGCCCGCACCCAGCCCCATCGCGACTAGAAGGGCTCCCTCTCGGAAGAACAGTCGCACCACCTGCGCACGCTGTGCTCCCAGCGCCATCCGGATCCCGATTTCGCGCACGCGTTGCCGAGCAGCGAATGCCAGCACGCCGTAGACTCCGAGCGCCGCCAGGCCTACCGAAAGAATTGCGAAGAAGGCAAGCAGCAGCGACGACAGCCGCGGCCGGGCCAGCGAATCGGCTAACACGTCATCGATGGTCTTCACTTCGGAAACGCCGAGGCTGGGATCGAGCGAAGCGACGGCATGCCGCAACGCTGGAACGACCGATGACGAATCGAGCGCTGTGCGCACCAGAAGAATCTGTCCGTTGGGATATCCGGCGGTATAGATGACGGGCGCGGTGGCGGCATCGACGCCAAGGTCCTTCGCGTCAGAGACCACGCCGATGATGGGAAGCGCGCTTGGCTGCGCGGTCAGCACGTTCATCAGGATGCGGCTGCTGAGCGGATCGCGATCGTTGAGATAACGGCGCGCGAAGGCTTCGTTCACGATGAAGGTCCCAACCGGGTCGTCAACGTCTTTCTGCTCAAACATGCGGCCCGAGCGCAGACCGACGCCAATGGTTCGGAAGTACGACGGGCTGACGGTGCGGATCTGCGTCACGGGGAAATTGCCGGCTTCAGGCGGTGGCGCTCCCTGAATGGCAAATCTCGTAAGAGATATGGACGGAGTCAGAGGCAGCGCGTTAGTGATGGCGGCCGACGTCACGCCTGGAATGCTGTCCACCTGTTCTTGAAGGCGCTTCGAAAAATTGTTTACTTGCTCGGGTTTGCTGTAGAGGTTCGCCGGCAGATCGATCTTTGCCGCTAGGAGGTGATCGGTGCGGAAGCCGGGATCGACGGCCAGCAGCTTCTGAAAACTGTGCAGAAGCAGCGCCGCGCAGAACAGGACGACGACGGCGAACGCAATTTCTGCTGCGGCAAGAACATTGCGCACGCGATTGCGTCCTCTGATGACGTTCGGCTGCGCGTCGCGCAAGCTGCTGTTTATCGACGCACCGACATGGAGCGCGGGGAAAGTGCTGAAGAGCACCGCGGTCAGCAGGGCGAGCGCAGCGGTGAAGGCCAGCACCGGCGCGTTCAGTGCAATCGGCTGCCGCAATGCGAAGCGCTCGTCGGCTACCCGCGACAGTCCGTAATTCAACAGCGGCATGGCGGCGGCCGCGAGCAAAGTTCCGGCGATCGCTCCCAGGACGGAGAGCACCAGACTCTCTGCCAGAAACTGCCGCAGTAGACGCAAGCGGGTTGCACCCAGTGCCGTACGGACGGCAATCTCGCGCTGGCGGTTGCTGGCACGAATCAGCAGCAGGTTGGCGATGTTGACGCAAGCAATGAAGAGCACCAATGAAACTGCGACCAACAGCGCCAGCAGCGTCGGACGAAGCTGGCCGACGAGCGCGTCACGCAGAGGAACAATGCGCACGCCAACATTGCGATTCGTCGCCGGATAGCTCTGCGCCAGGCGGGCCGCAACGGTATTCAGCTCGACGCTCGCTTGCTCCAGCGTGACTCCCTGTCGCAGACGCGCAACGGCGTCGGTGGCGTGATATTGCCGGCTGGTGCGCTCGACCTGGTCCATCTGTGCCCATGGCAGCCACAGATCGGTTTGCAGCGGATATTGCGCCTGGGCCGGCATCACTCCGACCACGGTGAAGTGCTGCCCATTGATCTCGACAGCTTTGCCGATGACCGATGGGTCGCTGCCGAAGGTGCTTCGCCAGACGCGATTGCTGATGACCGCGTCGTGAATACCGGAGTCGTCATCGCCCGGCGCCAGGAAGCCACGCCCGAGTTGCGGCTCGATGCCCAAGGTCGGGAACAGATCAGAGCCAGCGTAGGCCGCGCGCAGCGGCGAGGTTTCGCCGTTGACAGTCACTTGCGCGAAGGCCCGATGCACGTCGCTGTAGGCCGCGATCCGCTCGAAACTCTTGGATTGCGCGCGCCAGTCCTGCACGTCGCGAGCGCCGGACGAAACGATTCCCGCTTGGGGGTGAGTCTCCTTGATGAGCACGAGGCGATCGGCGTTTGCGAAGGGCAGAGAGCGCAGCAAAACGGCGTAGACGGCGCTAGCGATAGCGGTGTTCGCGCCGATGCCCAGGGCGAGCGTGAGAACAGCGATCAGGCTGAAGCCGGGCGAATTGCGCAGCTGCCGGACGGCGTAGCGAAGATCCTGAAAGAATGCGTGCATCGAGACCGCCTTTACCTGAGCTCCGTTTGGGTAGTAGATACCACTAGCACGCGTCGTACCGGCGTATGGAAATAGCAACTAAGCGCAAATGCAAAGGCTTATCGAGCTCGACTGCGGCGCGGATGCTTCTCAGCTTGTCCGCATGTGAACGCAGAAGGCCGCGACCGGACACCAAGCTCTGGAACTGCGGCACGGGAAGCGAGCGTAAATTACGCGAAAATAATCGTCGAAAGTGGGCCGCCGATTCGGTAAAATGAGTAGGTAAGGGCATAGTCCCAAGGCCCGTAGCGCTGCCATTTCATTGACATGGCAGGCACGGATGGTCTATTCTTAGTTCTTTCGCAGTCCTGCGTTTGCCCGCCTGTAGGTCTTTGCGCGTCCAGCGCCAGAACCAAGCGGCTCTTTCGCGGTTTTCAAATATCTGGGAGAGTTTAGAGATGTCAACCTATTTCCCCAAAGGGGAAATTGCGCGCAAGTGGTTTGTCATTGATGCTGACGGTGAGGTACTGGGCCGTCTGGCGTCGCGTGTAGCGCGCATCCTGTCTGGTAAGGACAGCCCCAAGTACACGCCATTTATCGATACCGGCGACCACGTCATCGTGATCAACGCCGAGAAGATCAAGATTACTGGCCTCAAGGCCGATAGCAAGGTCTATCACCACTACTCCGGCTATCCGGGCGGCATGAAGTCCGAGGAGTACAAGAAGCGTTTGGTCCGCAAGCCTGAGCAGATCGTCGAAGAGGCGATCGTGGGCATGCTGCCGCACACCAAGCTGGGCCGCGCGATGGCCAGCAAGCTGAAGGTGTATCGCGGCGACAAGCATCCGCACTTGGCGCAGAAGCCTGAGACGATGGCGGCGGCAAAGCGCGCGTAGGTTTTGACGGCGCGCCGTGAAGGCGTGTCCACAAATTTTTCTGGAAGGATCAAGGGAGCCTGGCTCCCGACCGATAACGATGGCAGAACTGGTTCAGTACTACGGCACGGGACGTCGCAAGTCGAGCGTCGCCCGCGTGTTCCTTCGTCCCGGCAACGGGGAATTCAAGGTCAACGGCAAAGCGTTCGATGAGCATTTTGTGACCGAAGCGCAGCGCATCATGGCGAAGTCGTCTTTTGTGGTTACCGAGACCCAGGGCAGCTTCAACATGACTTGCACGGTCAGCGGCGGCGGCGTGAACGGCCAGGCCGGTGCGGTCCGCATGGGAGTTGCCCGCGCGCTGCAGGAGTTCAATCCTGAGCTGCGCGCCAAGCTGAAGGCCGAAGGCTTCCTGCGTCGCGATGCCCGTGGCAAGGAACGCAAGAAGTACGGCCAAAAGGGCGCCCGTAAGCGCTTCCAGTTCTCGAAGAGATAAAGAAGTGTCCAGTGGTCAGTGGGTCGTGGCCAGTTATGACCACGAGTTCTGGCCACTGATCACTAGTCACTTGCTCTTTGGTTCCGGGGGCGAGTGGTCCAAGAAGTACCAACCGGGACGAATTCTTCCCGCACTCGCGTGCGGGTGACTGGGAAAAGCAATCCGGAGCGCGAGTTCAGCGCAAAGGATGCAAGCCAACCGAGGAGGTAGCTTGGCAAATATCACGATGAAGGAGTTGCTCGAAGCGGGCGTTCACTTCGGGCATCAGACCAAACGGTGGAATCCGAAGATGAAGGAATACATCTTCGGCGAACGCAAC
>DATHQX010000086.1:0-2427 GCA_035482295.1 Verrucomicrobiia bacterium | reverse complement strand
CATCATCCCTGTCTACAACGAGCGGCGCACGGTGATGCGCCTGCTGCGGCAGGTGGCGCGACAGCCGCTCAGCCTGCACAAAGAGCTCATCATCGTCGACGACTTCTCCACCGACGGCACGCGCGAATTCCTGCGCGGCCTGGATTTGCAGACTGTGCTGGGAGCCGGCGGCGCCAACACCGTCAGGCTGGTTTTGCACGAGAAGAACATGGGTAAGGGCGCAGGTGTGCGAACGGGCCTGGCGCAGGCGACGGGCGAGCTGGTGCTGATCCAGGACGCGGACTTGGAATACGATCCCGGCGATTACCCCGCATTGATCGAGCCCATTCTCGAAGGTCACGCCGACGCGGTCTTCGGCAACCGCTTCCACTCGGGTTCGCACCGGGTACAGCGCTATTGGCGATTTGTCTTGAACCGCATCTTTTCCATCACGTGCAACGTGCTCACCGGCATTACCATCCACGACGTCACCGCGTGTTACAAGGTGTTCAAGCGCGAACTGCTGGAGCGAATGCATCTGCGCTCAGACCGCTTCAGCGTGGAGACCGAGATGACGGTGAAGCTGGCCAAGATGGGCGTTCGCATCTACGAGGTGCCGATCGTCTATCACGGTCGCACGTACGCCGAGGGCAAGAAAATTAGCTGGAGCGATGGCGTAATGGCGTTCTATGATCTGGTGAAGTACCGGTTTACGGATTAGTCGTTCCGGTTGCGCCATGTCTACTCTGCTCAACGCGCTGTTCGCAATCGCGCTCGCAGGTTTCTACGCCGACCTGGTCGTCCACATAACGGCGTTGGCCGGATCTTCCGTTCTCTTCGAACAATTTGGCAAGTACATGTTTCCGGCGCTTTTCATCGTTTGGGTGCCGACGATCCTGGTCATGAACCGCTTAACGCGCGACGTGAAACAGAGAGACCTGTGGAAGGCTTCGTTGCGTGGCTGCCCGACGTGGATGCGGACCAGCGCCTACGTAGTCTTCGGCTATGCCTGGGCCAGCGCGATGGTGAACATGCTGTTGTTCGGGAACTCCAAACTTGCCGGCGCGAGATCGGCATCGAGCATCATGCTGGGCTTCTTCGGAATCGCAGCGTGCGTTCTGTATTCGGCGAATCACGTCGCGCAGGTCGATGACGGCCGCCTCTGTCTCAATGGACATCGCGTGGGGCCACTGGCGAAATTCTGCGAGGAATGTGGAGCGCCGGTGGCGGAAAACCCGATGCAGGACAGATCCTTCCAGTAAGGGGCAGACCGCAGATCCTTCGACTCCGTTCGGCTGACGCCTCACTCGGCTCAGGATGACAAAAGAAGTGGAATGCCTGAGTGCCGAAGGCTGGGTGCCGGAAGCGAAGTGCTAAGTGCTACCTGCCAAGTGCCGCCTTTACGCATTCTGCCGATTGGGCTGGTTCGTCTTCGTCAGCTCGCCTACGGCCTGATTCCAGGTTACGATCCACGGCACCGCCAGCGAATACAGCAGCCGCGCGGCGAGTTGCTTGAACGTCGCGCGTCTGCCGAAGGTCGCCCAGTCCAGACGAAAGGCAAAGTACATCTCCAGTAGCAGAACGGCCGCGAACGGAATCACCGTTCTCGGCAGCAGAACAATCGCGACCACTTCAGCAACGCAGCGCAGAAAATTTCGCACCAGCCGCGATCGCCGGGTCCCCAGCACGCCATCGGCGATACCGTAGCGCGCCATCATGCTGAGCGCGGTCTTCAGCGTGTGATGCGGGCGGTAGATCGCCTGTGCACGTTCGGCGTAGGCTGGCTCGGTCACCTTGCGCACGCGCAGATCGAAGGCCGTATCCTCGCCGAGGAACGTCGTCTCCGGAAAGCCGCCCACGCGCTGCCAAAGCTCTTTGCGAAAGGCCATGGAGCGCGCGGTGCAGGACTTCGTGGTGCCATCGGCACGTTGCTTCAGACCGAAGAACGGAGCGGATGCCAGGTCCCAGATGGTTTGATCGGCGGGATCGACGCACGAGCCGCCCAGCGAGTATTGGGCGCTGCCGTTCAGGATGGGCGCGGTGAGCCGGGCGAGCCACTCGGGATCGTAGATACAGCCTGCGTCAGCACAGGCCACCACTTCCGACGTAGCCGCCGCGATGCCGACGTTGCGGCCGCGGGCGATGGGGCCGGGCGAGGCTTTCAGGTTGCAGCTCTCGTCGCGAATCGCCTTGACGTTGGGGTACTTTGCCTGCGCGGCCTGCAGCCTCTCCCAGGTCCCGTCGGTCGAGCCGCCGTCAACGACGATGACCTCCGGCCCAAGCGTCTGCTGCGCCAGGGTCGAGACCAGGCCGTCGATGTCGTCAACCTCGTTGAGGACGGTGGAAGTTACGGTAACCGCGGGCATTGCCCTAATTTTATCTGTTTTCGTGAACCGGGCGTCGCGAGGATGCGTATCAGTCAGAGGGCCCTATTTGCTCGGCGGCTAG
>DATHQX010000085.1:0-6910 GCA_035482295.1 Verrucomicrobiia bacterium | reverse complement strand
GCCGCCGCCACCAGCACGGTACGTTTGTCGAGTGGCAGATGAATCGCGCCGATATGACGGCATTCTCACTAGGAACGTTGATGCGCTCCCATCTTCTCGAACATGAGGTCGAGCGGGGCAGCAAGCGACTCTATCTGGTGGGCGGAACGTCTCACTCGATGAAGTTCGCCTTTGGCATGGAACACTTTGTCGATCTGATTACCTTGCGGCGCGCCCTTCCAGCGTTTCTTCTGCGTCGTTTCGCACGTCCCTTGATGCTGGAAGAGACATTCCTTGTCCAGGCAATCGCAGACCCCAAGCTAAAGTGGGAACATTGGTAAGCACCATTCCTGATGGTTGACGCTCGGTAGTGGAGAGCGTGCGATGGATTGTTTTTCAACTGACAATTGGTCGGCCGCGTTGCCGTAAACTGATGACGCAATGCATATGCAACCTGTTCTGTTGATTCATGGCGGCGCCTGGGCTATGCCCGACGACGCTATCGCTGCTCACGAAAATGGAATCGCCGCTGCCCTTCGGGCTGGCTATGCGCTGCTCGAACAAGGAGCGAGCGCCGTTGATGCCGTCGAAGCCGCGGTCGCCGTGATGGAGGACGATGAGACCTTCGATGCTGGGCGCGGTTCATTTTTGACGCAGGATGGACGAGTGCAGATGGATGCGCTGCTAATGAACGGCGAGAACCTTCGCACTGGCGGTGTGGCCTGCGTGGAGCGGCTGCGGAATCCAATCCATGCGGCACGTCTGGTTCTGGATAAGTCACCGCATGTTTATTTCGTGGGAACGGGGGCCGAGAGGTTTGCCCGTCAACATGGCATGGCGCTGTGCGACAACATGGAGCTTGTGATTCCACGAGAGCAGGAGCGGCTCTACAAGGCGCAGGCAGACGAACGGGCAGGGCTGCCGGATGAGACGTTCTCCGGAAGCCTTGATTCGCACGATACTGTCGGGGCGGTAGCGCTCGATTGTCACGGCAATCTCGCTGCGGGAACCAGTACAGGCGGCACGTTGAACAAAGCTCCGGGCCGGGTGGGCGACTCTTCGCTGATCGGCTGTGGCTGCTACGCTGACAATCTGACTGCGGCTGTGTCGCTGACCGGATGGGGCGAGCCGATTATGAAGCTGGTGCTGGGTAAGTGGGCGGTGGATCGGGTTGCCGCCGGCGCGAGTCCGGACAAAGCTGCGCACGAGGCGATTGACTATCTCTTCGAACGGCTAGGCGGCCATGGGGGGATTATTCTGCTGGGTCCGGATGGTCGCACCGGGCTGGCGCACAATACGCCGCGTATGGCTTGGGGGCTTAGGACGGTGACAGGTGTGAAGATCGGCGTGACCTGCGACTGAGCTTCGCTACTCGAGCAGACTCCTAATCGTCTGCTGCCTGACGACATCACCGCTCCCTCAATAAAATGGAGGGGTAAAGTGCCAGACAGAAAACCGGCTGATGGAGATGGCGCCCACCGAATGACCTTCCGTGAAATAGGATGACCAACGCCGATCAAGGCATGTTGATCCGCGCCGATTCTATTTCACGATAGGGGCCAGCGCGATCGAAATGAGGCCGAGCAGGAAAAACAGGAACATGAGGCCGAGCAGAAACTTTACGCGGCTGGTTGCACCGGCGAACTCCTTCCAGACGAAGACGCCCCATAATGCGGAGATCATCGTGTTGCCTTCACCCATAGCGAACGATGTAGCCGGACCGATCATAGGGACGTAGGATGCGACAAAATTTGCAATCGTGCCGAGCCCCCATACCATGCCGCCAGCTACGCCCCATGCGTGAACGCGCGCGTCTCCGGCTGTATAGTCGCGAAAGCTGAGTTGCCTGCCAGTGACTGGTCTTCGCATAAGGAGGTAGCTCGTCGGAATGGCTGTGGCCAGCGCACCGAGGGCGAAGACGAAGTTCACTGTATAGGGGACCAGGTGAGCCGGGCCGATGAGCGACTTCGCGACGAACGGATAGAAGAGTCCGGCTCCAATTCCACCGCCGATGCTGAGTAGAATTCCCTTCACGCTTGATTTGCCTGCACCCTCAAGATCGCGGTAGGCCAGAGCATCGAGTCCGATCGCAACCGAGACCATGGCGATACCGCCAAAGATGAGTCCAGGATTGCCGGTGGGAGAGACGAAGTAGTTGAGAAGCGAACCAAGCACCAAAGCCAGACCGGCTCCCACGGGAAACGCGACGGCCATACCCGCGACCGAGATCGCCGCAACGAGGAGAATATTGCCAATGCTGAAGATTGCGCCGCCAAGGAACGCCTCGAGGATGCTGCGACCGCTGGAGGAGTGGAGATTGACGAAGAAACCGTTCGCCGAAGATGGGTCGGTGCGGCCGAGAGTGAGTCCGAAGAGAATCGACGCTGCAACAAGGCCGAAGGTGTAGTCGAGATAGAAGAGTTCAAAGCGCCAGGTTGCGTCGATCTTCTGCGTGTTCGCCCAACTTCCCCAGCACAGCATGCTGAGCATCATCAGAAGCAAAGCTGCCGGATATGTTTGCGGTGTGAACAATGCCTCTCCGGCTCTTGCTTTTGGGTGAGATCACCTATTTTTTAGATACGGCCTCTACCGGCGCGCCCGAACACTTGACCTCCGCGTCGGTGAGTTCGCAGTGGCAGGTCTTCCAGTCGGCATGCGCTTTGGTGCAGATTGCTGCCGCCTTGACTGGTTGATTCGTGCGGTCGTAAGCGACAACGAGATATTCGCGATCCGAAAGCAGATCGGTCTTTACGTCGTCATCCTCGTTAGGATCGGCGGCGGCCTTCGCGTCGAGACCCTCGGCGACCTCGAAGCCGGCAATAGCAGCGCCCAGATGCCCACAGCGAAGCGCAGCACGCGCCATGTTGCGTAGATAGTAAGCCGAATTTTGAGAGGCTTTGATCGCGCTGGTATAAGAGTCTTCCGCAGCACAAAAGTTCTTCGCATCCTCCTGGGCTGACCCAAGTCCGTCGAAGTTCCATGCCGTCGGATCGAGGGCAATTGCCCTTCGACAGGCTCCCTGATCGTACGTCGCTTTGTTGCCATCACCATGGCAACGGCGACCCCATGCATCTGCACTCTCCGGATCAAGTTCGATCGCGCGATCCACCGCCTTGACTGAGTCTTTCCCGACGCCGGCCTTTCGGAGAGTGAGGTCAGCTACCGCGGCTCGGACGTCTGATGGCAGCTTCACCGTGAAGGCGTCAAGCGCAGGATATTTTGCAGCGGCAACAAGGAACAGGACGAAGGCCAAAGGCATGCAAACGACGACTATAAGTAAGCCCCACAAAACAGGCCGCATGAACAGACTCCTCAACCAAGGAATTGGGCCAGTATACGCGCCGCTATCACTACCTACTTGCGTACTGAATGGTCATTCATGTAGAACATCGCGTGTCAAAGTTACCAGCTGGCGCGTTGCGAAACGAACGTGCCTCTCTGATTTCTCAGGAGCGCCACACATGTTGACCCGTACATCGCGGCATCTCTGTGCATTCGCTGTCGCCGCCATTCTTGCACCGGCATGTTTCTTCTCGGTTAATCTGGGGGCACAGAATATCTCCACGGCACAATTGAACGGTGCCGTCCACGACCCTAGCGGTGCGGTCGTCTCAGGCGCGGTCGTTACCGTCGAGGACATCTCGAAGGGCTTCTCCCGTTCGACGACCAGCGACAGTCAGGGTAATTACCAGCTCGTGCTCCTGCCTCCGGGGACCTACACGGTCACGGTGACCTCCCCCGGCTTCAACAAACTAGTCGAAGAGAATGTCGTTCTTACCACTGGAGAGCAAGCGCAACTCTCACTGAGCATGCCGATTGGTGCTGTGGACCAGGTCGTGACGGTCAGCACGGGCGCGGATATCATCGAGACCCAGCGCAGCTCCCAGTCCACCACCGTCGATCAGTTGCGCATCGAAAATCTTCCCACGAATGGCCGCAACTACATCAGCTTTACCCTGACCAATTCGCAGATCGCTCGTGACGCTGCACCTTCGATTGGAGCGATTCCGACATCTGGGCTGAACTTCGGAGGAGTTCGTGCACGTTCGAATTCGATCAACATCGACGGAGCTGACGCAGGTGACTACATCTCCGGCGGAACCCGCACGACGGTGTCGCAGGACGCAGTGCAGGAGTTCCAGATCATCACAAATGGTTTTGACGCCGAGTATGGCCGGGCCTCCGGCGGCGTGGTCAACATCGTTACGAAGTCCGGGACTAACACGACGCACGGAAGTGCCTACGGCTTCTTTCGCAACCGCTACATTCAGGCGACGAATCCGTTTTCTACCGTCTACCAACCAGCGTATACACGGGTGCAGGCCGGATTCACCATCGGCGGCGCGATCATTCCGGACAAGACGTTCTACTTTTTCTCGACCGAGATCACGCGGCGGCAGGAGACTGGCTTCTCCGATATCGGCGCGAATAACTTCGGGCTGACGAACATCGACGTCAGCCGGTTCTTCGGCGCTCCGGCGGGCGCGCTCACCGTGCAGGGTACTCCGCAGCAGCAGGCGTTCCTGCAGAATCCTCTGCTGCCGGCGAACACTCCCGGGATTCAGCAGTACATCGCACTGGTCGGCTCCGGCTCCTCGATTGCCACCAGCGGCAAGAACCCAACGTTTCTGCAGCCAACGATCGGTGTCAAAAACTTCGTCACCTCCGGGCAGGTCCTGCCGACGTCCTTTGTGCCGCTCAACAGTCTGATAGGCAACTTCCCCATCTCCGAGCGGACCGAGGTTTATTCGCTGCGAATCGATCACAAGCTGACGGGCAACCAACAGCTTGCGCTCCACGCGAGCGCCAGTCCAAGTTTCATCAGCGGCATTGAGGAGAGCGCAGCGAATCAGAACCTGGGCGAAAATTCGTTCTCCCGCACGGCAACGCAGAGCCTGCACGATTGGTCTATCGCCGGACAGCACACGCTGGTGATTGGAAGCAACAGGGTCAATGAGCTACGGTTTCAGTTTGCGCGGCACCCCGTGCTCTTTGCCAACAGCAACTCGGCGGGAGGCGCGGGTACGGCGGTGAATATTCCCGGCTTCGCGTACTTTGGCAAAACACCATTCTCCGTTGTGAATCGCATTGAAGATCAGAGCCAATTGCAGGACAACTTTACCTACACTCGCGGAGCCCACACGTTCAAAACCGGCGTCGACCTGCGCTACATCCCGATCAATCTGATTCAAGGCCAGCTTTATGGTGGTGGCGACTACAGCTTTGGAGCTCTGAATAGCACCGATGTCTCGCCCTCGCTGGTCGGTCTTCCCGGTTTTTCTCCGATCCAGGCCTATGGCCTCGGTATTCCGCAGTCCTTCGCCCAGGGCATCGGTAACACCAGAACAAAATATGATCTGAAGGTGTTGGGGGCGTTCCTGCAGGATAGCTGGCGGGTCACCCACCAAGTGACGTTGAATGCGGGCCTGCGCTACGATATCGAGGCATTCCCCACTAAACTCGCGCTTAACGCGAATACCAACGCTGCCGAACGGGCTTACGGAATTCGGCAAGGCATCCGCTTGCAAGACACAAACTTTGCTCCTCGTATCGGTATTGCGTACGACGTGCGCGGCAATGCACAGACTGTTGTGCGCGCCAACTATGGCATCTTTTACGACCGCGCCCCAGGCAACCTCGAAGCACAATCGACCGCGTTTAATTCCACAACGGTTCCCCTTGTCATCCTCGCGGGGGGTTCGCCGTGCATGGCGAATACGCCGAACGCGGGAGCGAGTCCGCTAAATCTTAATGCGACCAACGCGTTTCAGGGTTCGCTTGGAAATGCCAACTGTCTTGGGGCCAGTGCGGCCGGCGTGAACTATCTCCCCAACCAGCAGCGCTTCGATCCTGACAATTCGAACTCGGTCTTCGTCAATCAGAACTTCCTTGCCGCCGGCTTCCCTCTCGCGATTCTTCCATCGGGCCTTCCTGCCGATTTGCACTTTGTAACTCCCTACGTGCAGCAAATCTCTTTCGGGATCGAACAGGACCTCGGCCATGACCTCTCGCTGAACATTGCCTACAACTCCACAGGCGGCCGCCATCTGAACCGCCCCATCAATGTGAACCCAGTCAATCCACAGCTTCTGATCGCCAACTGGCGGAATGCGGTGAACGCTGTGAAAGCCGGGACCGCGGCTCCAGCAACGGCGAGTCCAACATCGAATCCACTGACCGTCGCAACCGCCACCGGCGTGAATCCATGCGGCGTGGGGCCTACTGGACCTTTTGTTGCTCCCCCCTTGCTGAATTTCTTCCGCTCCTCCGGGCTCAACACCTCGCTGGCAACCTTTCTTGCCAACCCGGCGGTCGGAGCCGGGCCATGTGTCGCATTGGCGAGCGAGATCGCCTTTGCCGATGGGCTCGGCAAAGGCGTTCCCGTACCCTTCGGCGATATGACGCCGAATCTTACGACAGGCACCTCCGACTACAACGGGTTGAGCGTGAACCTGAAAAAGCGCTTCACGAATAACTATGAGTTTCTGTTGAGCTACACCTGGTCCCATGCAATCGACGACTCCACTGACGTCGTCTCCACCTCGGACTCGCCGCAGAGCAACTTTGCGCCAAACGCCGAACGCAGCGTCTCGACCTTCGATCAGCGCCATCGCTTCGTACTCTCCGGCGTGTATAACACTGGGCATATCGGAGGTTCGGGTTTCGTTCCGACCGTTTTGTCCGGCTTCACGGTCGCGCCTATCTTTGAGATCTCGTCGGGCCGTCCATTCAATATCCTCACCGGCAGCGATACAAACTTCGACTTCAATCCACTGACCGATCGACCCAACGCGGTAGCACCGAACAGCGGAACCACAGGTTGCGGCACTGCTCCTGTGCTCTCGAAGTATTCGCCGACCGGGGCCTTCAATCTTCCCTGCTATATCGACGCCCCGGCAACCGCAGGCCCGGCAAGCAGCTTCTACTCGGG
>DATHQX010000084.1:0-3946 GCA_035482295.1 Verrucomicrobiia bacterium | reverse complement strand
GCCTCCTCGCGGTATTTTTGTGCGGTGTCTTGGACATAGGCGATGGCATCCTTGCATCCAGCCGCCATCTTCTCCGCGCGGTTCACACAATCAATAAGCGTTGTACCCATCGCCTCAAGAGCTTTAACAGCGTCCTCATATTGGGCGGTCACCGCTTCGGCACTGAGTTTACCAATCTGATCAACATCGGGGTGATGCTCAAGATACGGAGGCATCGGGGACGATGGCGTTCGGACTTTAGGCGGCGCTACAAAACCAATCGCACGATGATCCGTTAGCGGCGCCCTTTTCGTCGGCGCGACACGCTCGACATCGACCAACTCCAAAGCAGCTTCAACAGTTGTAGTGGAATGCATCATGACTAAAAGACTCCTTTAGCTGTGAACTACTTACGCTGTACGGAGCACCTGAACGCGACCGATACAGACCGTTTGGGTCTGCAACCCCGCCGCGCGCCGAGTTATTGACGGCGCGCTGGGTCTGACCAAAGCCTCTTGGCGTGGGAGGCTTGGCGCAATAGACGTGAGGCTGATTCGTGGCGAAACCCGGACTGCAGGCACAAACCCCCGGCTTCCGGGGTTTTGTCACCACCCACGCGCGCTGGCGCAATTGACCTACCCATCGCGGTCCAGGAGCGCCAGCAGTGGACTCGTCGGTAACGTCCGGATTCGAGCAGAGCGCCGACTACAACGTCATCTGCAAGCTTGCCATGAATGTTCGCGGCGTTCCAAGGTAGGCGGTGTTGGCACCGGGACTTCCTACGATGTTGCCGTCGGCGATCGACGAATAGTAGAACACATTGCCGATATTCAGCACCTGGAAGCGCGCTGTGATGATGTGCTTGTCGACTGTTGTCGAATAGCGAACACCCGCGTCGAATGTCGCGTAAGACGGCGCAAAAGAGTTGTTGAGATTGGTGGCTGCACGCTCGCCTTCGGCGTGAACGCCGCCGGTTAGCGCAAATCCGTGCCAAGCGAACGGATGATAGTCGAGTGCGACGTCGGTTTTGAAGAGCGGAACGCCGACGACCAATCGGCCGTTCGTCGTAGCCAGTCCGGTATTCTCCAATCTCGCGTCGATGTAACTTATGCCGCCAAACACTGATAGGTCCTGGTAAATCGCGCCCTGCAGAAACAATTCAGCGCCGTTGTTTCGTTGCATGCCCACGACCTCGAATATGTTCGTGACCGGATCGGTCGACGCAAACGGGCGTGTCATGTGGAACAGAGCGAAGGTGGCGAGAAGCGCGGGCGTGACCGCGTATTTGACGCCGACCTCATACTCCTGATCGTGATATGGCGCGAGAAACTGATTGACGTTGGCTGTGCCGGCCGGTGCCTGATCGCTTTGCTCGACGCTGCTGGCCAAGGTCGCATAGGTCGTGATCTTGTCAAAAGGTTTGTAGATCAAGCTGACTGTCGGACTGACGACGCCATTGGCCGTTTGTTGGCTGCTGACTGCGCCACTCGCCAACCAACTCTCGGAATGCAGGAACGATGTACTCACCACGCTTTGCACCGCCCATTGATCGTTGAAGTGGAAGGTGTCACCGGTAACGATCGTCTGGTTCTGCAGAATGGCCGACTTGAATTGACCGCCATTGTTTGGAACAGGTGGCAACGAAAACAGGGTGGGATCGGCGAGGTTTGAGGTGCCGGGCAGATTCTGCGCGATGTTGTTCAGATAGGAATACTGGCCGTTGAAAAATCCATTGGTTCCGATCGTCAGTTCGTTTCGGAAGCCGAACAGGTCGAATTTTCCGTTCAAAGATGCCGTGTTACTAGCAATCGTGAAATGCGGAACGGCAGTAAAATTCTTGGTGACCGTGAAGTTTCCGTTGTTATCGATCATGCTGTTGGTGATGCCAAACAGATTGCGCACGGCATCCTGATAAAGGCCACCAATCTCGAAATTCCAGTCGTTGTTGAACTCATGCTTGAGTTTGACGACGCCCGTATTGGTGATGAGATCTGTGCCGGCACCCGGCTGTCCCAGGCCCAGCCTGGTCGGATCGACGGCGGCAGGAAGCAGGATGTTCGTCTTGCTGAAATAAGTGATGCTGCCAGGTAGGCCAGTGGTGTTGGTTTCGTAATGACTGAAATTGGTTTCGATGACGGTGCGATTGGCGAGATAGAAATCGATGGCTCCGCTTGCCAACGTCCGGTTGGAGGCGCTCTCGGGCGCCCAGCTTTCGCCTTCGCCGTGAACGACGTTGAACCGATAACCCACTTTTCCGTCAGGCGTCCGCCCGCCCACGTCGATATTTTCCGTGAACACCGAATTTGAATCGAAGCCCTGCGTGTAGCTCGCATAGGGACTGTCCGTTGGCCGTTTCAGAACGTAGTTGAAGACGCCGGCCGGCGTAGCAGGTCCATAAAGCGATCCAGCCATCCCGTTCAGCACCTGGATGCCAGAGAGATTTTCGGTCGGAATCGCAGTCGTGCCGATGACGCTCAGGCCATCGAGGCGCGTGTTCTGCACCACGGTTCCCTGGAAACCGCGGGATTGAGGACGAGAGACCTCGTAACCCTGCTGATTGCGGATCTCGACGTCAGGAAGATACCGCAACGCATCGTTGACCGTCTTGGGCTGAAGGTTCTCGAGCATGTCGTTCGATATGACCGTCATCGAGTACGGCGTGTCGAGCAGGCTGCGGTTTCCAAGGGGCCCGAAGTTTGCGATGCCTGTATTGTAATTGGGGTTCGTAGCAGGGTTGTGCACGCCTTCCGCGCCAGCCTGTGCTGGTCCGCCAGCAGTTGGCGGAGGCGGAGCCGAACGACGCGCCGTCCGCTTCTTTTTCTTTGGCGCGGTGGTTGGCTTGGCAGCAGCCGATTGTCCTTCCTGCTCGGTTCGCGGTCTTGAAGGCTCGACCGTGACTGGCGGAAGAGGCGGAGAAGCCTGCTGCGCGGAGGCAGCGTCAACAAGTTCGGAACTAAAACTCGCCAGCAAAATGCCGGCCGCCGCGACGTACTTCATCCCTGCCCCCAGGTATTCTCTATAGACTACGGATCGAGAAATTATCGTTATATAAACTGAAATATAACGGCCTAGTCTGGCAATGACCTCCATGCAACAGTAACCACAGATTTGAGTTATTCTCTCCAGGAAATTCGATTGACATTCTTTATCGTTCGATCCGGATTTCTTATGGAGACGTACGGGAGAATTTTATGCTTCGAAATGTGAGCGGCCTGATTGCGATCGCCCTGACCCTGTCAACGCCCGCACACGCGGATACACTAAAGGTAATGGGTGCCGGAAGTCTCCGCGCTGCGATAACAGATCTTTTGCAACACTTTCCAAAGCAATCCGATGAGGTCGATACGCCGGAGTTCGGCGCCTCGGGCCTGATGCGCCAGAAGATCGAGGGCGGCGAGCATGCAGATGTGTTTGCGTCCGCGGATCTGGAACAGCCGCATAAACTGGCCGCAGGACACCCCGAACGCCTGGTCATCCTGTTCGCGCGGAACACCCTGTGCGCGCTGGCTCGTCCGGAGCTGGGTCTCACTGAAGCCAATTTCCTCGATCGCCTGCTGGATCCTGCCGTCAGGATCGCGACCTCGACGCCCGGGTCCGACCCGCTGGGGACTTACAGCTGGGAGGTGTTCGCGCGCGCCGATGCGGTCAAGCCGGGAGCACGCGCGACGTTGGAGGCAAAGGCAAAGAAGCTCGTCGGCGGTGGAGAGAAGACGCCGCCATTGGTGGCCGGCAAAGGCGCCGTCGAAGGCATATTCCTAGCCGATCAGGCCGACGTCATGCTGATTTATTGCAGCGCCGTTGCTGCCATCCAGAAGGAAGTTCCGACCCTCGCATCCCTCAAACTGCCATCAGCGCTTGCTGTTCAGCCTGCGGACGGGCTGGTGATCCTCAACAGCAAACCCGTCGCCCTGCGCTTCGTTGCATTCGTGATGTCGGAAGAAGGGCAAGCTACGTTGCAAAGGCACGG
>DATHQX010000083.1:0-8124 GCA_035482295.1 Verrucomicrobiia bacterium | reverse complement strand
ACGCGGCCGGCAGATGCGAGTTCGACGGAGGCGCGCAAGCCGGCAATACCCGCGCCAACTACGATGAAATCGATATCGGGTGGAAGAGCCTTCATCGCTAAATTTCATGGTAGCACGCAGGTTCCGAGGGGGTGAGCGAAGACGATGTTCCAAAATGAGACGGACAGTAATTTCATCCGACGTCTGCGATCTTCACCGCTGTTGGCGCCGGTATTCTGAAAGGTGCACATTCAGAACATGGGGCCTGGCAAGGATTCCAGCCATCGCTCTCAGAATGATGCGCCTGTGAACTCCAGGTGATGTGGGAATGGGTGGAGCAGGCCTTCAGGCCTGCATGAACGCTGTTTTGAATCTTCGGCTTTAGCCGCTGAGGTGCAGGACTTGACTATCCCACATCGAGGAAACACTGGCAGCTCCACGTATTTCGTAACGGCAAACACATTTTGCAAGCAGAACATCTTGCGGTCCGACAGGATGGCCTCGTTGTTTTGCGAGACGTTGTCTCGCTATCAGCGAGAGGGCAAAATTTTTCTGCACGAGTTTGTGGTTATGCCGAATCATTTTCATCTGCTATTGACCGTGCCTCGCGGCCTGACCTTGGAGCGGGTCATGCAATACATCAAGGGCGGCTTCTCTTACCAGGCTCGTAAACTGTTTGAAATTTCGGGGGAGATCTGGCAGACAAGCTTTCTGGATCGACGCGTGCGCGATTCTGCTGAGTACAGTCGCTTCCGAACTTACATCCGGGAGAATCCGGTGCGCACCGGGCTAGTGCAAGAGGCCGACGAGTTCCTCTATTCGTCAGCAAACTTAGCGGCCAAGCTGGACCCTGTACCTCAGGGGCTAAAGCCGGAGCATGATGAGGCTGAATGTGTGCAGGCCTGAAGGCCTGCTCCACCCAAGGGCTGTACCTCAGCGGCTAAAGCCGGAGTATGAAGGAGCTGGATACATGCAGGCCTGAAGGTCTGCTCCACCCAAGAACTGTACCTCAGGGGACTAAAACCGGAGTATGAAGGAGCTGGATACATGCAGGCCTGAAGGCCTGCTCCACCCAAGGGCTGTACCTCAGGGGTGTCTACCTTTACGGCACGAGCCAGCGCATGAAGATGGGTTGCGTGCAGAGCCGAAGACTGCCCGCCCATGTTCCGGCAGGGCTTCTATTACACTAGTTGCTTGACTCGCATTCCGGTTCAGACTCCTTCGCGATCGTACGATGTGTTGGTGGAGCGCGGCCTGCTTCGCTCTGCCGAAACCGCGTTGCGCTCGCTCGTTCCACAGGGCTCGCGCGTCTTCGTGCTCACGGCTCCGCCGATTCGCAAGCATTGGACGAAGCCGCTGCGGAAGAGCTTCAACAAAGCGGGACGTGAAGTGGAGGTGCTGGTCCTGCCGGATGGCGAGCGCTCGAAGACGCTCGCGCAACTGGAAAAACTCGCCGAGCAGATGGTAAAGGCCGGCGCCGATCGCCAGTCGGTGCTGCTGGGGCTGGGCGGGGGCGTGGTCGGCGATGTCGGCGCGTTTCTCGCGTCGGTATTCATGCGTGGCGTTCCGGTGGTACAGATTCCGACGACGCTGCTGGCGCAAGTCGACTCGGCGATCGGCGGGAAGACCGGGGTGAATCTCAAGGCGGGCAAGAATTTGCTCGGCACCTTTCATCAGCCGTTAGCGGTGCTGGTCGATCCGAATGTGCTGGCGACACTGCCGGAGCGAGAGTATCGCTCGGGATTGTTCGAAGCGATGAAGTACGGGGTTATACGCAATCCAGCGATCTTCGAGCTGATGGAGCAGCATCGCGACGAACTGCTGAAGCGCGACGGCCATTTGCTGGAGACACTGATCGCCGAATGCATTCGCATCAAGGCCGACGTGGTCAGCGCCGATGAGCGCGAGGGCGGCGAGCGGCGCATCCTCAACTATGGCCACACTGTGGGACATGCGCTGGAGGCCGAGACCGGCTACAAGAAACTGTTGCACGGCGAAGCGGTGGGCTGGGGCATGATTGCCGCATCTGCGATCGGCGAAAGCATGGGATTGACCGATCGCGCGACGGCGCAGCGCATCGTTGATCTGGTGCACGCCTATGGACCGCTGCCCAAGGTTGATGTCAATCCGAAGAAGGTGTTCAAGCGGCTGCTGTCGGACAAGAAGACCGTTGGCGGCGTGCCGCACTTCATCTTGGCGAGAGAGATTGGCAAGGTTGAAGTGGTAAACACAGTGAAGCCGAAGATGGTGATGGAAGCAGTGAAAGACCTCAGAGGCTAAAGCCCTTTTTAGATGGGCTTCTCGGCACACCTAAAGGTCTGCCCTTTCAAAGCAGCAGCATGACTGAGCAGGAACAATCCGCAGCCGTGAACAAGCGCATCGTGGGCGCGGCGCCGGCGGGTGCGCGCGATGAGGCTGCGGCTTCGGTTGCGGTGCGCGACATGTTCACCTCGATCGCGCCGCGCTACGACCTGCTGAATCACGTGCTGTCGATGAACATCGATCGCGTGTGGTGGAATCGCACGGCTCGCGTCTTCTCCGACATCTTGCGGCAGCCGCAAGCGCAGGTGCTCGATTTGTGTTGTGGCACCGGCGACATGACCTTCGCGCTGCATCGCCGCATGAACCGTGGACAACTCTTCGGCGCGGATTTCTCGCACGCCATGCTGGTGCGTGCGGAACAGAAGTCAGGCGAGCGCAAGATTCGCTGGATTGAGGCCGACGCACTGAATCTGCCGTTCGCTGCAGATCAGTTTCAGCTGGTGACATCGGCGTTCGGCTTCCGTAATCTGGCGAACTACGATCGCGGACTGGCCGAGATCCATCGCGTGCTCGCGCCCGGCGGTGAGATCGGCATCCTCGACTTCGGCGAACCGAAAGGGCTGATCGGCAAAATCTATCGGGTGTACTTCAAGCGCGTGCTGCCGGCGATTGGCACGATGATCTCCGGCGTAAGCGGGCCGTACGCGTACTTGCCCGCCTCGGTGCTGCGCTTCCCCGCTCCTGAGGAGATGCTGCAACGCATGCGGGACGTCGGTTATGTCGACGTGTCGTGGACGCCGTACACGTTTGGGATTGCGGGATTGTATCGAGGGAGAAAAGCAGGGGCCAGGGGCCAGGGGTCGGCTAAACACCATTCTGCGTCGAGTGACAGCAGATCCTTCGTCGGCCTGAAGGCCTCCTCAGGATGACAATCTACTCTTAGCGACTCTTAGCAATATTTCTTACTCAAGTGACCTTCGTCACCGAACAGGCTGAACACGTTGACGAGAACTAGCCACTGGCCACTAATCACTGATCCCAGCCCCTGCTTTAAAGCTATCCTTCAACGCATCTTCCACCGTGTACTGAATCACGCGTTGATAATCCGCACCGAGAAAATTCTGCAGCCGGCCGGTGTCCATGGTGTACGAGCCGATGAGATACGGCAGCGCGTCGGGCGGGATCGAGGAGATGCCGAACTTCCACATCAGGCGCAACACGGTGCGGAATACGGCTTTCGAAGGAGCACGTTTGATGGTTGCGTGGGCGATCTCGGCGCAGCGCGCGATGGTCAGCGAGTCGCCGCGGCCGGCGACGTTCATGATGGTCATCGCGGGATCGCTGTCGGGGCGGTAGAGAAGGAAGGTCAGCAGCCGCGCCATGTCGTCGACGTGCAGGAACTGGAAGCGCTTCTCGAGATAGCGCGGATCGCGCGGCAGCATAAGCGGCAGGCGACGGCCTTCAGCGCGCATGCGGGCGGCGCGCTTGCTCTTGCCGGCAGGCGTTCCCCGAAGCGCGCCCACCATGTAGTTGTGCACGGTGGCGCCGGCGAAGATGTGCGGACGCAAAATGTAGATGCGGCAATCACCCAGAGTTTCGGCGCGGTAGCGAACCACTTCATCGCTTTCGCGCTTGTGAAGCGCGTAGGGCAGCGATTGCGCGCGCAGCGGTGCGTCTTCCTTCACCGGCCCGTTGGTCTCAGGCCCATAGGCGGAGACGCTGCTGGGAAAGATGAATTGCCGGATGTTGCCGCCGGTGCGGTTGACTACGCTGATGGCTTCCATCACGCGCGCGGTGCCGGCAACGTTGATCTGCCACATGCGCTCGACATCGAGGATGCCGGTCTGCAGCGGATCGAGAACGAAGGCGAGGTGCACGACTGACTGCACGCCGTTTTCGCGCAGGATTTCGATGAGTCGCAGGCAGCTGGATTCGCGGCCGAGATCCATCTGCTCAAAGAAAGCGAGCGCGGAAGATTCGGTAGGTGGGCGCAGGTCCACGCCCACCACGCGAAACTCCTGGAGGAAGGGAAGCAGTCGGGTCCCCAAGTTCCCCGAAACGCCGGTGACCAGGACACTTCGGTTGGGGGCCATAATCAGTGCGACGCAGCTCCCGGGTTAGCCGGCGGCGGCGTGCTCTGCTGTCCAGCCGGAGGCGCGCTCTGCTGCGCGGGCGGCATTGGCATGGGCGGAGCACCTGGGGCTCCCGGCCGCTGCATTCCCGGGCGAATGATCGTCTTAGGCGGAGCGGTAGCCGTCTCCGGACCGAAGTAGGCGTCATTAAGCTCGGGCTTCACAGCGCCTTCAACCTCCGCCATCTTGTCGGTGAACTGCTGGCGCTGCACGGTCTGCGTGATCTGCGTCTTCACTTCGCTGAGCGGCACCTGGCGGGCCGACACCACCTTGTAGATGTAGAGCGCGGCCGGATCGGAGTACACCGGCGAGATATCCCCGGCCTTGAGATCGAAGACGGCCTCATGGGCTTCCGGCAGCGAGCCTGGACGACGCGCGCCCACGTTTACATCAGGCGGCGTGGTCTTCACGTTGGCGCTGTCCATCGCTTCTTGTTCCAGCTTGGTCGGATCTTCGCCTGCAACCCAGCGCGTGCGCAACTTGTCAGCCAACGCCTTCTGCGCATCCTGATCAGGCTTGGGATTGTCAGCGGTCACCTGCTGCATGGGAATGATGATGCGCTGCAAGGTGACCTCCAGATACTTTTTCTTGTTCTGGTCGTAGTAATCCTGAATCTGCTGATCGGTTGGATGAGAGTACTGCTCAACGTAATGCTGGTTCAGAGCTTCGGCCAGGATCTGCTGGCGAGCGAAGGTGAAAATCTGTTGGACCTTGGGATCGTTCTCCAGGCCAAGCTCCCGAGCGGCGTCAGATAAGGTCAGCAGCTTAGCGTACTGGGTTGCGAAGCGGCGACGGACGTCGGGTGGAACCGGACCTTTCTCCGGCGGCTGCAGAGCGTTGGTGAGTTCTTCGAATTGCGCGCGAGTCAGGCTGGAAACGCAGCCCTTCGGCTTCACACCATTCTTCGCAGGGCAGGCGCCCGTCAACGTGATGACCGGGGCGTCCATGGGGACGTTGCTGGCGGGCGGCGTCGCGGGCTTGGCGGGCTGCTGAGCGGCTGGGGCTTGGTCAGCAGGAGTCGCACCAGCCGCGGGCGGCGATGTCGGTTGAGGGTTCGCCTGTTGGGCAGAGCCAGGGACGGAGATGGCACACGCCACCGCGAGTGCCAGCAATGTAGAACGTAGCATGAAGAGATGATCCTCCGGATAGTCAGCAGATAGACGCAAAAATCGTAACACAAGGTGTGCGAGGGCTGCTGTGGCGGCCCGCGGTTGGCGGATAGCGCGGGAACGTGAATAATCTTAGATGATATGAGCGACAGCACCCGGTCGGCCGAAATGCAACGCGAGAAGAAGGCGGTCGCTCTGAATTCCATTCTGGCTGCCGTCGGCATCACCGCGCTGAAAGTCGTGGTGGGCGTGGCGACTGGCAGCTTGGGCATTCTGTCGGAAGCGGCGCACTCCGGGCTCGACCTGGTGGCAGCCGCGGTGACCTACTTCTCGGTGCGCGTCTCCGACAAGCCAGCCGACGCCGAGCACCAGTACGGTCACGGAAAAATCGAGAGTTTCTCGGCCTTCGTGGAAACCGGCTTGCTGCTGCTGACCTGCGTTTGGATCGTCTACGAAGCCGGCAAGCGGCTTTTCTTTCATTCTGTCGAAATCGAGCCGTCGGTGTGGGCTTTCGTAGTGATGGGCGTCTCGATTGTGGTCGACAGCTGGCGCTCGCGGCGCCTGCAACGTATCGCCGAAAAATACGACAGCCAGGCGCTGCAGGCCGACGCGCTGCATTTCAGCACCGACATCTGGTCGAGTTCGGTCGTCATCCTGGGGTTGGCGCTGGTAATGCTGGGCCGCAAGTATCAGCTGCATTGGCTGGCGAAGGCCGATCCGATTGCAGCGCTGTTTGTCGCGTGCATCGTGGTGTACGTGAGTTCGCGGCTGGCGTTGCAGACGGTGGATACGTTGCTCGACGCCGCGCCGGCCGGCATACGCAGCCGCATCATCGAAGCTGTGTTCAAGGTCGATGGCGTGCTCGAGATTGACCGCGTGCGCATTCGTCGCTCGGGAAGCCGGTATTTTGCAGACGTCTCGATCGCCATGTCGCGCAACGTCACGTTCCAGAAGTCGGAGCAAATCGCCAACGAAGTGTCGGCGCAAATTCGCGCTCTGCTGCCCGAAGCTGACGTGGTGGTGAATGCGGTGTCGCGGGCCAGCCGTCAGGAGAGCCTGTTCGATCAGATTCGCGCCGTGGCGACGCGAAATAACCTGAACGTGCATGACATCAGCGTGCAGGACATCGGCGGTAAGCTGCATGTCGAGCAACATGTCGAGTTGGACGAACGGCTGAGTCTGAAAGAGGCGCACGACCGCGTCACGCGACTGGAGTTGGAGATGAAGCAGGAGGTCAAGCAGATCTCCGACATCCTGACTCACATTGAGAGCGAGCCGGCCACCATCGAGACAACCGACGAACTACTTCGCGCCCCCAGCTTCGAGGAGAGGCTGCAAGCCGTGACGGAAGGATTTCCCGAGGTCGTCGACATGCACGACCTGATGTTCAAGCGCGTGGCCGGAAGACTGTATCTGTCGGCACACATCACCATGCAGGACGATCTGCCCCTCTCGCGCGTACACGATATTCAGACGGCCGTTGAAGGGCGCTTCCGCCAGGAAGTCCCGGAGCTGTTCCGCGTGCTGATCCATCCCGAGCCGACGACGGATAATCGGAGATGAGGCAGCAACTAGCAACTGGCAGTTAGCAATTAGCAAAATCGGATTGGTGAAGTTCTTGCCATTCTGTTGACCGTCGCAATCTGAGATCGGACGAATTCTTTCGCCTCCGCCACATGCTAAGGGCGAACCTACTAGCTGCTAGTTGCCAGAGGCTTTCCTTCCACAATCGTTCCCGCGCATCGATTCACGCCAAACCAATACGCCAGCTCGCGGTAGTCGTTCGCATCGAAGACCGCCAGGTCGGCGTCTTTGCCGGGTTCGAGGCTTCCCTTGCGCGATTGCAGGCGCAAGGCGCAGGCGCCATTGAAGGTCGCGGCGGTGATCGCTTCGGCGGGCGACATCTTCATGTGGGTACAGGAGGCGGAGAGGACGAACGGCATCGATGGAGTCGGCGCGGTGCCGGGGTTGTAGTCGGTAGCGATAGCGACGGCGACGCCGGCGTCAATGAGCTTGCGCGCGGGCGGGAATGATTGCAGTCCGAGAAAATAGTTGGCGGCGGGAAGAAGCGTTACGATGGTGTCGGACTTGGCGAGCGCGGGAAGGTCGTCGTCAGTAACGAAATCCATGTGGTCGAAAGAAGCCGGATATAGTTCCAGCAGCGACGCGAGCCTCGCCGGAGTTAGCTGACAAACGTGGGCACGCACGCCCAGTCCGTGTTCCACGGCGGCGCGCAGAATACGCAGCGACTGCTCCATGGTGAAGGCACCGCGCTCGCAGAAGACGTCGACGAAGTCGGCGAGCTTGCGCTGATCGCGACTGGCCTGACCGGCGGAATTCAGTCCACCGGCCACGGGGATCATCTCTTCACAAACGATGCGAACATATTCGTCGGCATTGTCGCGGTATTCCGGCGCAACGACGTGCGCACCTAGCAATGTGGAGACGACGGTTCCCGGCCATTGTCGCGCCGCGTCGGCGATGGCTTGCAGCGATTTGATTTCGGCGTCGAAGCTGAGGCCGTAACCCGATTTGGCTTCGACGGTGGTGGTGCCGTAAGAGGCCATCTCGTCGAAGGCGCGTAGGATGTGCACGACGAGTTCTTCTCTGGAGGCGTCGCGCACGCCGCGCAGGCTGGCGCG
>DATHQX010000082.1:0-4906 GCA_035482295.1 Verrucomicrobiia bacterium | reverse complement strand
AGAAGCCCAGGCCGAGTTGCAGCAGCAATAGCGCCAGCAGAATCTCAGCCGGCTTACGAAGATGCTGCACTCTGCCATAGCGCGAAAGCACTCGTACGATCGTCCAGCACAGCATGACCGTGACCACGCAGGCGCCGATCAGATGCGGCAGCAGCTTGATTCCCGAATGACGAAACGCCGCACCCAGGATTAGCTGCACCCACACGCAAGCCGCGGCAACGGCAGTCAGGGTCGGCGTACTTGGATGCAAAGCGCTTTCAGCCATCGGCTGGCTATCCTGCAGCCAACTGCGGCTGGTGAACAACGCCATCGCGACGACTACGCAGAAGATGGTCTGCCCCAACGTTGCATGTGCCGTAGAGATCGACCACGGAAGAAATTCCAGTACGGTCAAACCACCCAAAACGCCCTGACCGATAACCGCACCCAGCGCCGTCCAGCCCAGCACCCGCATCCATTTGCGCTTTTCGACGCGCTGCGTCCACACCGCCATCACGATGATCATCAATCCAATGAACTCGGCGAACATGCGATGGCCGTGCTCGTACTTCACGCCACCAACCATTGGGGGCAGCTTGTAGAGTGAGCCGAAGGAGGTTGGCCAATCAGGGACAGAAAGTCCGGCGTCATTGCTGGTGACCAGCGCGCCGACAACGATCAGCAGAAACGTAGCCCAGGCGAGTATTACGGCGAACCGATGATGCGCCGGGTTGTAGGCGATAAGACCAGGTCGCGACGTCAGAACAGGCTCCTATAACCTTGCGTCCGCGCAAAGCGACAACCATCGCTTGTGGGGCGTGTTCCAATGCCCATCCGCTAAACTGCGCGCATGGGGAATGCCAAAAGTCTGATAGAAGAATTGCGGTTCAACTTGCGGCGAACACCAATCCTCAACCGATGCTCGTGGTGCAATTGTAACAGACTGGATTTGTTGAAACACCCACTCTAACTCCGCAAATTGCAGTCCGCCAAGCCCTTTCTTCGATGCTGCCGGGCCGAACATGGACTCGCACAATTCCCGCCAGTCAGCCCATTGCAGATTTGGCGCCGAACCGATATTGCCCGAGAACTACTCGGCACTACTGACCTCCGATGCCAGCCACGCCAGATATTCTTCACTCCCCTGCACGATAGGAAGCTGAATGCATTCGGGCAACTCGTAGGGATGAAGTTCTTCCAAAGCCGACTGCAATTGCGAAGCGTGTTCCGCAGTCGTCTTGATGACGAGCAGGTATTCGGCTTCGTTCTGTACCTTGTGACGCCAGCGATACACGGAACGAATTGGGCCGATGATGTTGACGCAGGCTGCCAGGCGTCGCTCCACCAACTGCATCGCGAGTTTGTCGGCGACATCCTTCAAGCCGACAGTGGTCAGCACAACGCGAGCATTCGTCATCGCAAGTTCCTCGCGTCAGACTCTACCATGCGATGGAAATCGCGCGAAGGATTGCTATTTGCCGCGATCTTCGCCTATTCATCGCTTATCTAGGGAGGTTCCCATCGCAGTTAATGTGGGAACTGTACTTGACTCCGTAAGCGAGCCGAAGTCCACTAGGAATCGGACGCTCACTTCCTGTAATAAAGGCCAGTGTTACAGGAGCTTACACGGCGAAGTTAATGCCGTAAGTCAGGACGGGTATGAAGATCACGATTCACATCGCCGGACGTTGGGTCTACCGCATGCGCCGCGTGCTGGCGACTTTCTGCATTGCCTTGCTGGCCGTCCTGATCGGATACAAGGTCGTCTTCGGCGCCAACGGAATGAAGGTTTGGGAAGCCAAGCGCGCCGAGGTCAGCAACATGGAACAGGAAATCGATCGCCAGCAACAGGAGCATCAGGACCTGCAGCGCGAGGTCGACGCCCTGCAACGCGGCGACGCCAGCGTCATCGAGAAGGAAGCTCGCGAGCAACTCGGCTACGTGAAGCCGGGCGAAGTAGTTCTGTTCGAACCGCGAGCCAAGTCCGATCCGCGCCGGCCTGCCGCTGTGGCCGAGAATACTACCCAAAAATAAGACGCTCTCGCCCGAAGCTGCCGCGCCAGGATTTGAGGTGCCTTTGCGGTTCGTCCCAGGCTCGCTCGAATCGTCCCGATGGACTAAACTATCCGCACATCTGATGAGGTGGTCCGCATCGTATTGACGGTATGGCGGAGAAGACGTGGTGAGCAGCTTCGCGCCGAGCTGGCCGGCATCAGGCTTCAATCCGCCTAGACAGGCCGCGCAAATCATGCGGCCCTCAACGAGGAGACGACACATGAAGAAACGAGTTCTGCTGGTGGTTGGGCTCTACCTACTCTGCATGACCGCGCTGGCCGTTGCTAAAGACCAGGCATGGGACGGATGGATCAGCGATTCCAAGTGCGGCGCAAAAGGCGCGAACGCTTCGCACGAAGCCTGCGCCAAGAAGTGCATCGCCGCCGGTGAGAAGCCGGTGTTCGTAAGCGACAAGGACCAGAAGGTTGTGCAGGTGTCGAATCCGGACGCACTGCAGGATCACATCGGACATCACGTGCAGGTCACGGGAACAATGGATAAGGACGGCTCACTGCACGTCGACAAGGTGAAGATGCTGGCGCAAACCGGCGGCACTGGAAACGGCATGAGCGACATGCACTGATAGCTGAGTTGCAAAGAACAAGGGCGGCCGCGGCCGCCCTTTCTTGTTGCCGCGAAAACGCTACTCGACTTCGTGTTTCGCCGTGTAGCCGTCGCGCGCGACGATGGTGTACTTGATGTCCTTGTTCTTCTGGTCCTTAATCTCAAGCGGCTTGTCATCAGGTCCTACCAGCGCGACCTTCAGCTTGCGATAGGTTCCATCCTGCTTAGTGTTGGTGGGCTTGTAGGTGATTGAGTATTGATTGCGAATCGATTGCGTCACCTCTCGGAAGATGTCAGGCAGCTCGCCGACCAGTCGTGGAGAGTATGAAAGTCCGCCGGTCATGCGGGCGAACGCGTTCATCTGATTCTTCGCCTGCAAGTAATCCAGCTGATAAAGCGCCATCTCCTGGCCGTGACCTATCGAGTCGAGGTACTCAAGAAAAGCTTCACCGGTACAGATGGTGTAAATCGTGACGTTCGGCGTCCCCTTGATTTTCTTCAGCGTCTGATCGAGGGTGATCTTGCTGAAGGTATCGCGACCGCTGGCGACGACAACTAACTCCTTGTGACCAGGAATGCGATCAATGCGATCGAGGGTGTCGTACATCGCGTCGAAGATGTTGGTTTCCTGGAAGCCGGGGACGCGCAGCGAATTCAGCGCGCCGAAGATCGCCTGCTTGTCCTGGGTGAAGTCGACCAGTATGTGCGTTTTGATATCGAACTCGACGATGGCGACCCAGTCCTGCGGCTGCAATTGCGATGCGAACACGTACGATGAGTTCAGCGCGTCATACATGAAGTTGTAGTTGGTGGCGGCAAACTCCACCAGCAACACTGCGGTTATCGGCGCCTTGCTGATGCTCACGCTGGTAATCTTCTGCGGAACGCCGTCTTCCCAGACCCTGAAGTGCTCCTGCGCAGTTTCCAGCGGCAGGTTCATCACATGGCCGTCCTTCATCAGGATCTGCGCGTCGACAGTAACAACTGGAACGTCGACATGCAGCGAAAATTGCGGCGTGTCGGACGGCTTCGGCCGGGGCGGAGGAGGCGGCTCTTCGCTGTCGGGTTTCTTGGGAACGGCAATCGGGCCAGACTCGCCCGTCGGACCGCCAGCTGCGGCAGGCATCTGGTCCTGCTGCTGCTGAGACTGGGACGGATTGCTGCCGGATTGCTGCTGGCCGCTGGATTGCGATTGTGCCTGACTGAGGCTGGCGAAAGACAACAGCGTTACTACAGCGAAAGCGGCCAGCAGGCGCGGCCATCGGCCGGCAGTAGGTGAATTACCTTGCTCATCTAGGTGTTTCTCAGGATACATCGGAGTGCCTCTTCGGCCTGACTGTCTGGTAGTATAAATCCAATTTCAGCCTCTCTGTTTCGTTGTGGGGACAGCAGGATCCTGCTCGCTGTTAGACGGCTGTGTCTCCGAAATGGAATAGTGAGGCGCCAAGATTTTCGGTTGCGGAGCCGAAATCGCGGCTAAGGAACAAGGAAGCATGCTCCACCGCACGATTGCGCCGTTCGTCGTCTGCCTCGCTTCGCTCACCGCTTATTGCGTTCAGCCCAAGACCCAAATCATGCCGGAAGACCAGGTCAAAGCCGGAATGCACGGCGTCGCTTACACCGTCTTTGAAGGCGTCAAGCCTGAGGCGATGGATGTCGAGATTCTCGGCGTTCTGAAAGACATGGCTGGACCGAAGTCCGATGTCATCCTGGCGCGGCTGCACGGCGCCAAAGTCGAATATACCGGCGTTGTCGCTGGTATGAGCGGAAGTCCTGTCTACATCGATGGCAAACTGGTCGGCGCGATTGCCTATCGCATTGGCGAGTTCTCCAAGGAGCCGATCTGCGGAATCACGCCTGCTGCGACCATGCTCGAAATCGACAGCATGGACAAATCCGCCGGCGATCTCGCCAAGGCTGGAAGCGACACCACGAAGCAGGTCGCAAGCCCGACTTCAGGTCCGGGCTTGCCGAGCGACAACTCGTCGCAATCACCTTATGCCAACCTTCTGAAGCCCATCGACACGCCGCTGGTGTTCAGCGGCTTCAGCCCTGAAACCCTGCGTGTGTTCGGCAAGGACTTCGCTTCTGCCGGAGTCGTTCCGGTGATGGGCGCAGGTTCGGTGAGCAACGACAAGCAGCCTGAACCGCTGCAACCGGGCTCGGCTGTCAGCGCGATTCTGGTGCGCGGCGACATGAACATCGCCGGAACCTGCACTGTGACTTACATCGACGACAGTCATCTGCTGGCTTGCGGACATCCGCTGCTGCAGTCCGGCTCGATCGATATGCCGATGACGAAGGCGAC
>DATHQX010000081.1:0-4796 GCA_035482295.1 Verrucomicrobiia bacterium | reverse complement strand
TGGCGGGGGCGCGACGCCCGCCGTGCGCGTCGAAGCAAATCCCACCAAGCTGGAAAGCTTCGGCTTGACCCTGGCGAACGTACGCTCGGTGTTGAGTCTGCAAAACACGTTGCAGCCCCGCGGCCAGTTCTCCAACGACATGGTCACGGCCGACATCATTACCAACGACCAGATTTCGCGCGCCAAGGATTACAAGCCCCTGATCGTCGGCTACCACAACGGCACTGCGGTACGGCTCTCCGATGTGGCCGATGTGGTGAACTCGACGCAGAATATCCGTACGGCCGGCTACATGGACGGCGTCAAGTCGGTGACCGTGATTATCTTCCGGCAGCCGGGCGTCAACATCATTCAGACGGTCGAGCGCATTCGCTCGCAGCTGCCCTTTCTGCAGGCGGTGCTGCCGCAGGGCGTCAACTTCACCATCGTCCTCGACCGCACGACCACGATTCGCGCCTCGGTCCACGACGTCGAAATCACCCTGATCACCTCCATTTGTTTGGTGATCGTCATTGTCTTCGTCTTCCTGCGTAGTGCGCGCGCGACGTTTATTCCCGCGGTCGCCGTGCCGGTATCGCTCATCGGCACCTTCGCCGGCATGTATCTGTTCGGCTATAGCCTCGACAATTTGTCCCTGATGGCACTGACCATCTCCACCGGCTTTGTCGTCGACGACGCCATTGTGGTGATGGAAGACATCTCGCGCCATCTGGAAAATGGTATGCCGCCATTCGCCGCGGCCCTGAAGGGTGCCAAGGAGATCGGGTTTACGGTTTTCTCCATCAGCATCTCGCTGATCGCCGTGTTCATTCCCATCCTGATGATGGGCGGCATTGTCGGCCGGCTGTTCCGCGAGTTCGCCGTCACCCTCTCGATGGCGATTCTAGTGTCGATGGCGGTTTCGCTGACTACTACACCGACCATGTGTGCCCATCTGCTTAAGGCGCACAGTCGCGAGGAGAAGCACAACCGCCTCTATCGATGGAGCGAGAAATTCTTCGATGGCATGCTGAATGGCTACCGCAAATCGCTGGCCTGGGCGCTGGAAAACTGGGTACTGATGCTGATCGTACTGGCGCTCACCATCGCGTTGAATGTCATCGTCATCATCAAAATCCCGAAAGGATTCTTTCCGCAGCAGGACACGGGCGCGATGGTCGGTGGCGTACAAGGACCGCAGGATGCATCGTTTCCGTTCATGAACTATTCCGTCCTGCAACTGGTGAAGATCATCAAGGCCGATCCTGCAGTAGCGCACGTGAACGCCTATACCGGCGGCAACGGCGCCAGTAACGGTGGATTCATTTACATCGCGCTGAAACCCTTGGACGAGCGCAAGGTCTCAGCCGCGCAGGTCATTAATCGTCTGCGCCCCAAGCTTAATCGACTGCCGGTCGCGTCGTCGTTTCTGCAAGCGGTGCAGGACGTGCGCATCGGAGGCCGCTCCAGCAACGCTCTCTATCAGTACACGATTCAATCAGACAACATCCCCGACCTTGCGCACTGGGGACCGATCCTCCTGGCCAATATCAAGAAGCTGCCGGGATTACAGGATGTCAACACCGATCAGCAGAACGGCGGCCTGCAGGAGTTTCTGAATTACGATCGTGTGGCTGCGGCGCGCCTGGGACAGACAGCCAACTCGCTGGACAGCCTTCTCTACTCCGCCTTCGGTCAGTCGGAAGTGTCGGTGATCTACACGCCGCTCAATCAGTACTACGTCGTGCTGGAAGCCGCGCCGCAATACTGGCAGTCGCCGGCCGGGCTGAACTCCATCTACATCAATCCCGGCGGCCCGGCGTCGTCGAGCGGCAAAGCCGGCCTGAACAGCATTGCATCGCTGGCGACGGTGAGCACAAGCCAGACCGGCACGACGCCGCTCCAGGTCAACCACACCGGACTGTTCCCTTCAGTGACGGTTTCTTTCAACCTCGCGCCGGGCGTCTCGATGAGCCAGGCAACGAAAGAGGTCGCGGACATGGAACAGCAACTGGGCTTGCCTTCTACGATCCGCGGCTTCTTCGCAGGAACATTGCAGGCGTATCAGCAGTCGCTGTCGTCAGAGCCCATGCTGATCGCGACCGCGCTGCTTGCCGTATACATCGTGCTCGGCATTCTGTACGAGAGCTTGATGCACCCGCTGACCATCATCTCGACGCTACCTTCGGCCAGCGTCGGCGCCATGCTAGCGCTGATGATGTTTCACATCGACCTGAACGTCATTTCGATCATCGGTATCGTGCTGCTGATCGGCATCGTGAAGAAGAACGCCATCATGATGATCGACTTCGCGCTGATGGCTGAGCGCAATGAAGGCAAGAGCACCTCCGACGCTATCTTCGAGGCCTGCATCCTGCGCTTCCGCCCGATCCTGATGACCACCATGGCCGCCATCTTCGGCGCGCTTCCGCTGGCGCTGGGAACAGGCACTGGGTCGGAGTTGCGGCGCCCGCTGGGCATCACCATCGTCGGAGGTCTGTTGCTCAGCCAGTTGATCACGCTCTACACCACGCCGGTGGTTTACCTCACGCTGGACCGCCTGCGCCTGCGCATGATGGGCCGACAGCGCGACACTTTCCATCCAGGAGAGGAACCGGTCGCGTCCTAAAGTGACGCCAAAGGCATACGTATGACGAACCGCAAACGACACACTTCGATTCTGCTCTTCGGTGCGACGGGCCTCCTCGCCCTCGCCGGATGCACGGTGGGGCCGAAGTACCATCCCCCGGCGCCGCCTACCACTACGGCCGCAAACTACAAGGAATCGACCACCAACTTCAAAGATGTTGGCGAGTGGAAGGTTGCGAGCCCGCAAGAAGGCATGCTGCGCGGTAACTGGTGGGAGGTCTTCAACGATCCCGACCTGAATGCGCTGGAAGGTCAGTTGGAGATCAACAACCAGAACATCAAGGCGTCCTTCCAGAACTTCATGGAGGCGCGGACTCTGGTAGCGCAGGCGCGCTCGCTTTATTGGCCGACCGTGAGCGTCGGCCCATCGTGGAATCGCCAGAAGAGTTCCGGCACGCTCACCAACTCCCCTACCGCCAACACCGGTTCCACCAGCACAATCATGTCGTTTCCGGTCGATGTTTCGTGGACGCCGGACTTCTGGGGCAAAATCCGCAATCAGGTGCATGAAGAGCAATACGCTGCGCAGGTCAGCGCTGCCGATTTGGAGTTGGAAAAGCTGACCGAGGAGAGCAGCCTGGCACAGTTTTACTTCGAAATCCGCGGTCAGGACGCGCTGGAGCAGATTCTTCAGGACACCGTCGCCGCCGACCAAAAGCTCCTCGATCTGACGCAGGCTTTGTACGATACCGGCATTGATGACTACTACGCTGTGGTTGCCGCCCGCACCACGCTCCAGAGTACTCAGGCATCGTTGATCAATGTGGGCGTTGCCCGAGCGCAGTACGAACACGCCATCGCGGTCCTGGTAGGCCGCGTCGCTACCGACTTTACGATTCCACCGAAACCCGCGCTGCTCACTCCCCCACCAATTCCGGTTGGCGTGCCTGCCCTGCTGCTGGAGCGGCGTCCCGATGTCGCTGCCGCCGAGCGTACGCTGGCCGAAGCCAACGCCACCATTGGCATCGGCTACGGAGCTTTCTTTCCCAACGTCACGCTTTCAGCGTCGGGCGGCTTCGAGAGCTCGACATTCACGCGCTGGTTCAACTGGCCCAGCCGCTTCTGGTCGATCGGCCCGGCCATCTCGCAGACTGTCTTCAATGGCGGGCTCTATCGCGCCGAGCTGCATCAATACGAAGCCATCTACAACTCGGACGTAGCCAACTATCGCCAGACGGTGCTCACTGCGTTTCAGCAAGTCGAGGACTATCTTGCCGCCACCCGCATCTACTCGCAAGAATTGCAGAGCCAGACGGCGGCGGTGGGTTCGGCCAAAGAGCTGCTCGACCTGGAGACCGGCCGCTATGAAACCGGCATCGATCCCTACATCGACGTCCTGACTGCGCAGACGACGCTGCTTGCCGACCAGGAGACCCTGGCTACCTTGCACATCGATGTCATGGTGGCCGCCGTCGACCTTGTCGAGTCGCTGGGCGGAGGCTGGGATCGCTCGCAACTGCCGACCCCGCAGCAGGTTTCGCAGAAGGTTCCTTCTTCGGATTACAAGATGCAGCAATAGCCACGATGCTATGAGTGCCACTGGTTAGTTGAAGGATGGACGGCAGTGCGGTCTAGGCGGTCACTGCTTTCCCAGATCTGAGGGAAACGACTTGAACTCCACCTGACGCTCCATAGCTTTGTCGACCCCTTTGTCGTCGGCGGTGTGTTGGACCAGAGTCCCCTTCATCACGCGATAGCCTTCGCTATTCGGCTGCTTGCCCGCAGCGATGGTCACTCTTCCGTTGAAGTCGTACCAAACACCGTGCACCGTCTTGGTTGTGAAGGTCAGGCGATCGCCTACCAGGGAGGTCTTGTCGAAGAACTGATCGATGAACTGTCCCTTGTCGCTGTCCGTCTCGCCGAAGCGCGAGATATAGCCGGAGAGCTTGCCATCATCGATAGTGAGCTGAACAAATTCGCCTTCGCGGAGGAAGGTATACATGCCTGAGATGTCGCTGGCGGCATTACCTTTTGCCGCCTCCTGCGCAGCCAGCGTCAAAGCGCCTGCCGCGGCAACAAGAAAACAGCAGAATAGCCCCACAATCAGAAATTTCCGCTTACCCATGAACTCCCACTCCGTCTGGTATTCAGCATCATGGCATGGAGCGCGAGAATTGCGAAGCAGTATCTGAAAGGCTCGAATCCGCACCGAATGCTCCGCTGTTTTC
>DATHQX010000080.1:0-38020 GCA_035482295.1 Verrucomicrobiia bacterium | reverse complement strand
CGCCTGCGGCATCGGTTCTTTCGTTCCGGTGTCACGGCGTTTCAGCACAGCATTGCCGGCAGCGAGATCGCGCGGTCCGAGCTCCAGTACGATAGGCACACCGCGGCGCTCCCAGTGGAAGAACTTCGCGCCGGGCGACTGCCCTTCGCGATCGTCGATCTTCGCGCCAACATCCTTAGCGATGCGGTGTGCGGCTTCGAGGACCTTGGCCTTCTCGTCATCTTTGCGATAGATCGGCACCATCACCGCTTTGGTCGGCGCAAGCTTGGGCGGCAGCACCAGGCCCTTATCGTCAGAGTGGCTCATGATGAGCCCGCCGATCAGGCGCGTGCTGACGCCCCAACTGGTTTGCCACACGTAGTCGAGCTGGCCTTCGCTGTTCTGGAATTGCACGTCGAAGGCCTTGCCGAAGTTCTGTCCGAGGTCGTGGCTGGTGCCGGCTTGCAAGGCGAAGCCGTTCTGCATGAAAGCTTCAATGGAGTAGGTGCGCAGCGCGCCGGCAAAACGCTCAGACTGCGTCTTCAGGCCTTTGATGACGGGCATGGCCATCACGTTCTCGGCGACGTCGGCGTAGACGTCGAGCATGCGCAGCACTTCTTCCATCGCTTCTTCGTGGTTGGCGTGCGCGGTATGGCCCTCCTGCCAGAGAAATTCGGTGGTGCGCAGAAACATGCGTGTGCGCAGTTCCCAGCGAATGATGTTGGCCCACTGATTGACCAGCACCGGGAGATCGCGATAGCTCTTGATCCACTTGGCGAAGAAGTGGCCGATGATGGTCTCCGACGTTGGACGGATGACGTACGGCTCTTCCAACTGCTTGCCGCCGGCGACGGTGACTACCGCGAGCTCAGGCGAGAAGCCTTCGACGTGCTCGGCTTCCTTCTGCAGAAAGCTCTGCGGAATCAGCAGAGGGAAGTACATGTTCTGATGGCCCGAGGCTTTGAAGCGGTCGTCGAGCTGGCGCTGCAGCAGCTCCCAGACCGCGTAGCCGTTGGCCTTGATGACCATGCAGCCCTTGACGATTTCGGCAGGCTCGGCCATATCGCCTTGCAGCACGATGTCCTGATACCAGGTGGCGAAGTCCTGATTGCGCGAGGTAATAGGTGATTCGGCCATAAGTGCGTGTAGTGCTCTCTTCCTTGAATTCAGCAGAATGAGTGATTCTTCAGATTAGCAGAATTGGCTGCGGGAAACTGTGATGGCGGGCTTGCGTAGGTGAGGTATGCTTCGGGGATGAGCGAACGCCAGATCGTCATCGTTGCCTACAAGCCGAAGCCCGGCCATGAAGAAGAGCTGCTGCAACTGACGCGCGAGCACGTGCCGTTGCTGCGCGAGGAAGAATTGGCCACAGACCGTTCTGCCATTGCCTGTCAGGCTGCCGACGGAACCGTGGTCGAAGTTTTCGAGTGGGAGCCAGACGGCCCGGAGCGGGCGCACACCAATCCGCGGGTGCAGGAGCTGTGGCAACGCTATGCGGCGGCCTGCGATTACGTGCCGCTGCAATCGCTTCCGGAGACGGCGCAACTATTTGCCGGCTTTAAGCCGATCGAGCTGTGAGAGCGCGGAGTTAAAGCTCGCCAGTCAGGAATTGCGCGCGGCCATTCCCGAAGCTCCAGTCGGCGTCGGTGTTGGTGACGATGGACACCACGACGTCGCTGGGCTCAATGCCGCAGCAGGCCTTGAGTTCGCGGCAGAGCTCGCCGTAGAAGGTCTTCTTCATTTCTTCGGTGCGCGGGCGGCTGACGACGGTGATTACGAGGACATTATTGGTCCGCTGAATGCCGAGGCCAGTGTCCTCGACGATCATGTGCGCGGGCGGATGCTCTGCGTAGATCTGATAGCGATCGCGTTCGGGGACTTTGAAGGCCGTCAGCATGGCGCGGTGGGCGGCGTCGAGAAGTTGCTGGATCTGTGCGGGCGTGCGGCCGGCGATGGCGTCGATGAGGATCAGGGGCATCTACTTCGCTCCGTTCTTCACAAGCTTCAGAAATTCTTCGTGAACGCGCTTGTCTTCCGACAGCTCCGGATGAAATGTTGAGGCCATGACGTTGCCTTGGCGCACCAGCACGGGATGATCATCGCGCGTGGCCAGGACTTCCACATCTTTGCCGACTCGCTCGATGCGGGGCGCGCGGATGAAGACCATCTCCAGCGGCTTGTCACCGAACTTGCTCGACGAATCGACAATGGTGGAGTCGATCTGCCGGCCATAAGCGTTGCGGCGGATGGCGATGTCGATGGCGTTCAAGCCGGGCTGGCTGGGATTCTCGACTTCGCGGGCCAGCATGATCGCGCCGGCGCAGGTGCCGAAGGTCGGCTTGCTGTGGACAAACTTATTGAGCGCCTGAAGGGTTCGCTCGCCGAGCAGCTTCAAGAACGTGCTCGACTCGCCGCCGGGAATCACCAGCCCATCGAGGCCATCGAAGTCTTCGGGATTGCGAACGAGCACAACGTCTGCGCCGAGCTCCTCGAGTCGACGGCGGTGTGCATCGAAATCACCTTGTAAGGCTAATACGCCGATTTTCATGAGAAAACGCGATTTGCTCCTCGCCAGCGAAGAGCGTGTTCACCATCCTCTCGTTTGCAGCAGGTCCTTCTCTTCAATCGCTGCGATGGCCAGGCCTTTCATTGCGCCGGTCATCTGCTCGCTGACCTCGGCCAGCACTTTAGGATCGTCGAAGTGCGTTGCCGCAATCACGATTGCCCTGGCGCGCGACTCCGCTTCTTCGCGCTCGCTCTTCACCGTCAGATCCAGCGGCGTTGCCCCGCCCTTCATGAATATGCCCGAGCCGACGAACACAGCCTCGGCGCCGAGTTGCATCACCAGCGACGCGTCGGCGGGAGTGGCGATACCGCCCGCTGAGAAGTTCGGCACCGGCAGTTTGCCGGCCTTGGCGACCATGCGGATCAATTCATATGGCGCCTGATGATTCTTGGCTGCTGCGAACAGTTCCTGGTCGCTCATCACTGTGAGCGCCTTCATCTCGCTGACGATCTGGCGCATGTGTTTGACCGCGTGAATCACGTCGCCGGTGCCGGCTTCGCCCTTGGTGCGGATCATGGCTGCGCCTTCGGCGATACGCCGCAGTGCTTCACCCAGGTTGCGGGCGCCGCAAACGAACGGCGTGGTGAAGGCGTGCTTGTCGACGTGGTGTTGTTCGTCGGCGGGCGTCAGCACTTCGGACTCGTCAATGTAGTCGACGCCGATCTCCTGCAGGATCTGGGCCTCGGCGAAGTGGCCGATCCGGCACTTGGCCATTACCGGGATTGATACGGCCGCCATGATTTGCTTGATGAGCTTGGGGTTGGCCATGCGCGAGACGCCGCCTTCGGCGCGGATGATGGCGGGCACGCGCTCCAGCGCCATGACCGAGGTTGCGCCGGCCTTTTCGGCTACTTCGGCCTGTTCGACGCTCATCACGTCCATGATGACGCCGCCCTTAAGCATCTCGGCCAGGCCGGTCTTCAATCGCAAACTGTTGTTACCGTTATTTTCTGACATAAGAGTCTCCGAAGACGGCCATTAGCGGTTAGCACCTGGCAGTTGGCCAATCGTGTGTGATGGCGCGTACGTGAGGTTGTTAATCTTCTATTTTAGCGCGTGGAACCGGCTGCGTAAGCGTGGCCTGGCTCGTCACGTTCAATCATTCAATGAAACCGGCCCCTTGAAAAGCGCCAATACGGGTAAATTTCTTGGGGCCACTTTTGCGGGCATTCGCCTCATGGCTTTGTCATCCGGCCGGAGGTCGCCGAGTGGAGGGACCTGCGGTTTGTTCACCGGCGCAGGCCTTAACTGATGGCGACGAACAGCAGGTCCTTCGGCCGCGCGTCCGCCCGCCGCAAAATAGGCGGCGTGAAGAGCAAAGGCGCGGACGCTTCGCTCAGGATGACAGAGTTGATAGGGCACCGTGCGATCGCAGGATGATTCTTGCGGTCGCGATAAAGTTCAGCGCACGACGGTTTTTACTCCTGCCGTCCGCGCTGACCGCTCGCCCACTCCTCCCAGATGCGGAAGCCTTTCATCGCGTCGTCGAGATGCGTGTCAGGGAAGGTGGCTTCGATCTGCTTGCGGGTGAGGCGCGGGCCCAGCCGCTGCGGCATGTTGGCTAGCTCCACCAGCAGTTCGGCCGACATGGCTTCGTTCTTCTTGAGTTGGGCGAAGTCGACCTTGTCATAAGTGTCGGAGGTGGCGTGATAGTTGATGAGGTAGTTGGCCGTCTCCTGGTTGGGCAGGATAGTGGGCACGCCTTCGATCATGAAGTCGTAGTTGTCGGTTCCGAGTTCGGCGTCGTTGGTGATCTCGGTCGCCTTATAGCTGGCGAAGGGTTGGAGCAGGGGTGCAAGCGCGGCGTCCACGTCCTTGCGTCCCTGGGTTGCGAAGCCGGTAAACGCGCCGTCGCCCGCATCGAGAACGTAGACGGCCGTGATGTTGTCCAGATCCTTGCGATGGGCGCGCACGTAAGCCTCCGATCCCAGCAGGCCTTCCTCTTCACCGGAGAAGAGAATGAAGCGCATGGTGCGCCGGGGATGGATTCCGGCCGCCTTGATGGCACGCACGGTATCGATAACCGTGGCTGCATTGCAACCATTGTCGAGCGCACCCGTGCCCAGGTTCCATGAATCCAGATGCGCGCCGAAGATCACCACTTCGTTCGCCAGATCGCCGCCCTTGATTTCTGCAATGACATTGCGGGCGGTGATTGCAGGCCCGACTTTATTCGGTAGCGACACCGACATCTGCACTTTTTCGCCGTGTGCGATCAGCCGGGCGACGCGCATTGCGTCCTCGCGAGCCAGCAGCACCTGCGGGATCACATCGATGTGAGCGTCGACGGCGTTGATGTGACGGTAGAGGATGTCGTAGTCGCGGCTGCCGGTGAAGGCGATGAGAAGCGCCTTGCCCTTCACGGAGCGCTCGATGATGTCGGGCGCGCGAAAGTATTCTTCGAACAGATCATCCCACGTTGCCAGAACCGTGCTGTGGACCAGAACGATGGCGCCGCTAACATCGCCGGCCTTAGCGAAATCCGCGGCTGTGCCCATGCCCACGTCAACAACGCGCGCAGTCGTCGGAGGCACGGGCGCGACCCACGCTACGGACACTGCGCGAACGTGAAACTGCACCGGAGCGACGACGTTCACCTGGGTGTCGCCTTCGGACCAGGACTGCGCGATAGAGAACTCCTCTGTGTACACGGAATCGGCGCCGGCTTGTTTGAACGCGTTGATGGCCCACTGCTCGGCCTTGGGCATGGCCGGGGTACCGGGGACTCGGCCACCGATTTCGTCGGTCAGCACTCGCAGGTTTTCCTGCAGCGGAGTGTCTGGCTTGAGCGCCTCCTGCATAACAGCGTCATTGGACTGGGCGACGGAGACGGTGATGCCCGCCAACAGCACGGCAAGCGCGACTAGCAGCGTTCGTGGTGAGTGCATGGCCAGACATTGTATCCAAGCTGTCCAAATTCAGCGCGTAATAAGATGAAACGATGGTGGCGATTGTGCCGATGACCGAGGAGCGCTGGCCCGCGGTGCGCGAAATCTACGAGCAGGGAATCGCCACGCGGAATGCGACTTTCGCGGCCGCTGCGCCTGAGTGGGCGGAGTGGGATGCGCGGCATCTGCCGACGTGCAGGCTGGTGGCTATCGCAAATGCTGAAATCGTGGGATGGGCGGCGCTGAGTCCGGTGTCGTCGCGGCAGGTCTATCGCGGGGTTCAGGAAGTCAGCGTGTACGTCGCAGAGAACGCGCGCAGGCAGGGAATCGGTTTGCAGCTTTTGAATGCTCTGGTCTCCGAATCCGAACGCAACGGTATTTGGACGTTGCAGGCCGGCATCTTCGCCGAAAACTTAGCCAGTATTCGTTTGCACGAGCAGGCCGGGTTTCGGGTGGTCGGCCGCCGGGAGAAGATCGCGCAACTCGACGGCCAGTGGCGTGACACTGTTCTGATGGAGCGGCGAAGCCGCGTCGCCGGTGTCTAGCTAGGTCGCGTCGCTGCGCTTCTTCTTCAGGAAGCGCGCAAACATCTTGTGCGGATCGATCTCGATGAACTTGCCGGTACTGGCGGCCAGCACCACTCCATCCTTGTTGCGGATCTCGGCAGCGTAGGTGTGCTCGCGACCACGCTTGCGGACCGGCCACCCTTCCACCACCAGCGGCTTGCCCAGCGGCACGGGCTTGATGTACTTCACTTCCATCTTGGCGGTGAGCGCGGTGATGCCGTACAGCTTGTTCACCTTGCCCATGCCCTCGTCGAGGATGGTGGCGATGATGCCGCCATGCGAATGTCCAGGAGGGCCGACGAAGCGCGGCGCCAGTTTGAACTTGCAGAGGAAGCGCTTGCGCTCCTTGTCGAGAACGAACTTGAGTCGCAGGCCAGCCTCGTTGCCGGGGCCGCATCCGAAGCAGTGGTTGCTAAGTTGAACTTGTGTTGTCGTGTGACCGTGGACTCGTTCGTGCCGGGGCATGGAAACAGGATGAAGCAGAGTAGGTGGAAGATGCAAGGACATCGGCTGTTCGCCAGAGATTGCGGTGCGGCGTGCGACGGCATAGCAGAAGGAATTAACCGCAGATCCTTCGACTCCGCGTCCGCCGTCGCAACAGACGCTACGAAAAGCAAAGGCGCGGACGCTGCGCTCAGGATGACAATTCTTAGGAGAAACTGGCTGACAGCCGAGAGCGGAAAGCTGACGGCTGACAGGCGGCGACAGCTGACATCCGAAAGCTGGGAGCGGAAAGTCGAGAGCGGAGAGTCGATTGCCGAGAAACTAGAACAACTTTGGGTTATTCGGAGTGCCGGAGTCGATTTTGATTTCCTGGTCGGTGTGGCGGGCGAGGTACCAGCAGGGTTTCAGCCGGAATTGTGGAAACAGCGAATTGGAGCAATCGACGCTCTGGTCTCCCGCGTAATCGTATTCGTACTTGCCGTTCTTAAGTCCCACAACGTAGAACGTGTGAACGGTGATGCTGCCAAATTTGTCGCGTCTGGGAATGCGCAGCTGGAGGGATACGAAGTCCAGTCCGTAGATCACCACGGCAGCCAGGCATAGGAGGAGCAGAAAGCGTTTCATGGAATCGCGACGAATGCTGGTTAATTGTACGGGAAGGAAGCTGTGGGCCAGACGATTCTTCTCAGACGTGACATTTCGAAGGTGCGACAGCCAAGTTTTTCCCGATGAAACTCAAGTCTCCCAGGTCTCGAAAACCGCGAGACCTGGGGCACCCGTTCAGGAAAAACTCAGCGCGAGCGTCTTGCCCGCGTTCTTGCCGCTTTTTTAGCGGCCTGACTGCGGCCGGCGGCGCCCTTGGTTCGCACCGCTTTTTTCGCGGCCGCCTTGCGGGATGCGCTGCCACGCTGGCGAGCCGCGGTCTTTGCCTGTTTCGACAGCGATCTGCGCGATGCCGCCGAGTGCCCTTCGCGCTTCAGGACGGCGCTGATGGCCCGCGACCGCTTGGCCGATACTTTCTTCTTCGCGCCCGAGCGTCCTTTGCGACTGTCGCTGGCAGCTTTCTTCCGTGTAGCCGCCGAGGTCGTGCCCTTCTTGGGGGGAGCTAATTTGACGCCTGCGCGGCGGGCCTTCGACAGGCCGATTGCGATGGCCTGCCTGGTATTGGCCGCTCCATGTTTGCCTTCGCGAATGTGATCCATCTCTTCTTTGACAAATTCGCCGGCCTGCGTACTCGGCGCTTTACCTTCGCGCGCGTCTTCCTGGGCGCGCTCCAATGTTTCCTTGTCCGGCATCGAATCTCCTTTTGAGCAGTGCAAAGTTCGTCACGCTCACACCTACTTGAGGATGCAGTATCGGAGGCAGGAGATGGTCTACACTACAGCCGAATCCTTGTTCGCACTCGAATCATGATGCCGACGGAGACAACTCGCGCCAGCCGCTACCGGCCGCTGCTGCTGGCGATGGCCATTCTGTTTTCCATTGCGACCGTCACATACAGCGTGGGATGGATGTACTACGTCCGCGCCATGATCCAGGTGGAAGTCGGGATGGACACAGATCCAGCGCCGGCCGGCATCAAGGTAAGAGACGTCTGGCGCGACAGCCCAGCCGAGCACGCTGGACTGCGGGCCAACGACATCATCATCGCGATTAACGGACGCGATGTCACCGCACCGGACGGCAGCAGCATTCTCAACCAAATCTGGTACGAATCGCATCCGGGCGAGACGGTGAATCTCACCGTAAGGCGGGCGGGTGAGGTTCAACCGCGGATCATCTCTCCGGTTTTCCGGGCGCTTCACGGCACTGGCGACACCCTTTCGCTGGCGCGGCGCGGAGCCTTCGCCATCGTCAGGTTCTATCCGCTGCTGTTCCTGGTGGTTGGACTGCCGGTATTGTTCCTGCGCATCGAGGACAGGAACGCATGGTTGCTGGCGCTGGTGTTCGCCGGCTTCATTACGGTTTCGCCCAGGCCGGTCGGCTTCGCCTATGCTCCCGAGCGGTTACAAGTCTTCCTGTACCATTACGCGGCACTTGTCGGCAGCGTTCTGCCCGGCCTCTTCTACTTCTTCTTTGCGGTGTTTCCCTCGCGCTCGCCCATCGATCGCAAGATGCCATGGCTGAAGTGGTTGCTGCTGGCCTGCGGCATCTGCCTGGGATGGGGTGGCGTGAATCGCGGAGACATGCTGGCGCTGCCGTTCATCACAGCGCTGTTGGGCAAATCGACGGGGCTGGTGCGGCTGACGCTGGCTTACGGCACGGTGATTCTTGGGCTCATCTCGCTGTTCTGCAATGTCGTCAGTGCGACCAGCGTGGAAGATCGCCGCAAGCTGAAAGTGATGATGTGGGGAACGCTGGTGGGCCTCACGCCCGCGATCCTCATCGGCGCGCCCTATGACTGGACAGGTGGCGACGTGCCGTTCTGGCTGGACTTCACGCGCGTAATCTTCCTGATTCTGGTGCCGCTGTCGTTTGCCTACGCGGTGGTCAAGCATCGCGTGATGGACATTCCGGTACTGCTACGGCGCAGCGCTCGCTATCTCCTGGTGGAGCGGGGCTTCGCGATTCTTATACTGGTTGTGTCGGTCGGCATAACCCTATGGTTTGGGCAGGCATTTGCGAAACGCTTCAGCGGCGGAACGCGCGCTGTAATTCCGATCGGCGCGACCTTCGGCGTGCTGCTGTTCACGGGCGCAACTCAGGTCCATCGCCACGTGCGAACGCGGCTGGATCGTGCGTTCTTCCGCAGTGCCTATGATGCGCAGCAGATTCTGGAAACGCTGGCATCGACCACGCTGACTGTCACCGATCGCGAAGCGCTGGCGGCTCTCTTGTACCGGCAGATACAGGAAGCGCTGCACCCCATGCCACTGTACGTCTATTTGCTGTCGAGCGACGGCAAGATGCACGCGTACGCTGGACATCCCCCGCAGGACGCGATTGATCTGCCGGGCTCGGGACCTGAGCTTGCGCAGTTGACGGGTCGGAACGAGCCGGTGGAGGTAAATCCGACGGTGCTGCGGGGGACGCCGCTGGAATCGCTGGGGGCGGAATGTCTGGTGCCGATCTGCGGATCGAATGACGGAAAACTGCAGGGGCTGGCGGTGCTTGGCCCACGCCTGTCGGAGGAGCCGTACTCCACGCGCGACAAGCGGCTGCTGGCGTCGGTGGCAAGCCAGGCCGGCATTGCGATGCGAAGCATCTCGCTAGCCGAGAAGATGGCGGAGCGAATGGAGGCCGAACGGCGCGCCGAGCAGGAGATGGAGATCGCGCGCCAGGTGCAGATCCGGCTGCTACCGCAACAGGCGCCCACGCTGAAGACGCTCGATGTCGCCGGCAAGGTCATCCAGACGCGCGCTGTGGGCGGCGACTACTACGACTTCCTGGAGTTCGGAGCGGGAAAGCTGGGGCTGGTGTTAGCCGACATCGCCGGCAAGGGAATGTCGGGCGCGCTGCTGATGGCCAACCTGCAGGCGAACCTGCGCGGCCAGTACGCGCTGGCGGTCGAGGATCTGCCGCGATTGCTGCGCTCCGTGAATTATTTGTTCTACAAGAACACCGAGTCCAATCACTACGCCACGATGTTCTTCTCCATCTACGACGACCAGGCGCAGACATTGCGCTACGTCAATTGCGGACACAACCCGCCCATCCTGCTCCGGGCCGGGGGCTCCGTGGAGCGGTTGGAGGCAACGGCCACCGTGCTTGGACTATTCGAGCAGTGGGATTGCACGGTGGAAGAAAAGCAGCTCGCTCCCGGCGACGTGCTGGTGATCTACACCGACGGAATCTCGGAGGCGGCGGCAGGAGACGATGGGGAGGAATTTGGAGAGGACCGGCTGGTCGCCACCGCGCAAGCGCATCGGGACGAGACCGCCGAGCATTTGCTGGACACCATCGTCGCAGAGGTGCAGTCCTTCAGCCAGGGCTACCAGGCCGACGACATGACGCTGATTGTTGGCCGGCGCCGGTAGCGCCATCCCGTTTGTAAAGTGAATTCTGAGAGGTTACCGCGCTGGAGTTGAGGCGATTGTCGAAAGAGAATTGCATTCCCGATCTGAAACCCGTCAGTCCGCTGGAAATTTTAACCTTCTGGGACGGCCTTCCCCACTGATTTCCTGCGTTTACCTGGACAACTAAGTCTTGCCGATCTCGTCGATTGGACGAATACATTGCCATCACAAAGAAATCAGCTTTCGTGCCCTTGTCAGCTGGAAGCAAGTGGTGGATTGTATGAACTGAAAGCGATGGTTCCGAAGAACGCTGAGCGCCTCTAACGTGCTATTACGTAGTAGAGGTAAAGCAGTGAAGCTGGCCGCTAGGGCCATCGCCTAGGCTGATTTAACAATGCAGTGCACCATCGGCACGATGGTGACAATACGTATCGGGAGAGATTGACTGTGGCGATCCTGCCGATACTTGGTTCTAGAGCGGGATAGGGGCTGTAGCTTCGTCGACGACCCACCACGCCAGATAAGGGTCAGGCGAGCAACGTAGAAGTGAATGCCGCTCTGCCGAGGTTCGATTTTGCCTCGGACATTCGAAAATCAGGGGTGCACGAAAAGCATGAAATCCAAAGCGCCGAAGTTAACCATCTACACCTTCACCGGGTTCATCTGCTGCAAATGCGATGACTGCGGATGGTCGTCGAAGACTCCGTACGTCAGGGGCGAAACCGCTGACCAGACCGTGCGTCGCGCGTTCAGTTCACACAGATGCGAGTCCAGCAACGAAAATGCGCTGGGCGATCTGGAGACTGTACCAAGCGGAGCGACGGCCTAGGGATTCTAGGCGACACGAGACGAAGTCGGGGGCTGCTGGTAGGTAATACGTCGTCGGGTCATTACCATTTTCTAAGGGTCGTTCTCCAGTGCGGCGTAGTGCGTTCCCAGACTGGTTGCCGCTCTCCCAGGGCGACGGGCCGGCGGGGGCGCACTACGCCGCACTTCTTGCGACCGCGTAGGTGACGCAAATCACAGCGTTCAGTCCATAGTCCTCCCCTACAATCGGACGGCAATGACCACGATCGCCATCTTTGTAGGGTGTCTCTTTTTATATGCGGTGTTGTCGGGCTTGTTCGAGCGCTCACCGCTTACCGCTCCTATTATTTTTACTGCCGTGGGTATGATCCTGTGGCCGGAGTGGGCGCACATCGCCAAGGCGGGAATGTCCGCCATCGTTTTTCTCCGCCTTGCGGAAATCGGACTGGTGCTGCTGCTGTTTACCGACGCCAGCCGAACCGACCTGACCTTTCTGCGCCGCATCGGCACGCTACCCGGACGCTTGCTGAGTGCCGGGATGTTGCTCACCATTTTTCTGGGCGCTATCGCCGCCCACCTCGTTTTTCCGAGTCTCACATGGTGGGAGGCGGGCATCTTGTCTGCCATTCTGGCACCGACGGACGCCGGTCTGGGACAGACCATCGTGAACAGTCCGCGGGTGCCGATGCGCCTGCGCCAGGCATTGAACATCGAAGCCGGATTGAACGATGGACTTTCGGTGCCGTTTCTACTCTTCTTTATGGCGTTGGCTGCCGTGCGAATCGAAGGGAGCGCCGCCAGCCTGTTCCAGTTCATCGGCGAGCAACTCGGCTTGGGAGTGGTGGTCGGAGTTGCGGTCGGGCTGATGGGCGGCTGGGTCCTGCGCGTCGCCAGCCGTCGCGGTTGGATCGCAGAATCGTTTCATCAGATCGCCGTGGTAGCCCTACCATTGCTGTGTTTCTTGCTGGCCGAGATGGTCGACGCCAGCATGTTTATTGCGTCCTTCGTCGCCGGGCTGGCGGTGCAGGTACCATTCAAGGAAGCTGGCAAGCACAGCGTGGAATTTGCCGAGGAGTGGGGACAGATCTTCAACCTCGCCGTGTTCTTCCTTTTCGGGATGCTGGTGGCTCGCGATTGGCCGCAACTCACCATGGTCTGCTGGATCTACGCGGTGTTGAGTCTCACGGTAGTTCGCATGGCGCCGGTGGCCATCGCTTTGATCGGCACCGGGCTCAGCAGGCCGACCAGCTTATTCATGGGCTGGTTTGGGCCGCGAGGACTGGCATCGATTGTTCTGGGAATGGTCTACCTGGAGCAGGAGCTTCACCTGCCGGGCGAATCGATAATTCGATTCGCCGTGATGGCCACAGTGGTGCTCAGCATCTTTGTCCACGGTCTGAGCGCAATGCCGGGCATCAGCATCTACGCGCACAAGATGGCTGCACTGCCTCCAACTGCTCCCGAACGTCAGCAAGTCGAAGCGTGAATTTCTGACAACGAGTTTCTTATCTTTTCACGCCAACATCAGTGGGACTTCATTTTGCCGCCGCTGCTGGTCTTCGGTGCGGCCGGAGCTTGTGCAGTTTCCTGCGTCTCACCTCCGCCAGTCGTATCGTTGGAGGTGATCGGGATGGAGTCGGCGCGATCCTGTCCGACCGCCAGCGTCGCCGAACTGGCGTTCGCGCTGACGTCGTCGAATTCCATGATCATGCGGACGGGCTTGGCTGTCAGATAGGCGTTGTTGCCCTGCGTACCGTCGTCGAAGACATAGTACGCATCATGACGATGGCTGATTTTGCCGCCGTCGTCGACCAGGATCATCTGGTTCCAGATTTGCTGGTTGGTCTCGGCCGAGCTCTGGCGGGTGACGTCGAAGTCACAAAGCACGCGAGACCCATAACGTGTGCAGCTATAGGCGGTCGCCGTGAACTGCCCGCTCTTGAAGACGTGTGCGCCTTGCGCCGCCGGCACAGGCGTGCGCTGCGAGTCCGCGGAGCCGGTGCTTCCCGCGCCCGCATTGTTCCCGGCGACGCCGTTATTGCCGGTGGTGGATGTGCCGTTGGGCAGCATCGATGTGGCACCATTGGTCACCGACGAACTGCCGTTGGGCAGTAGCGAGTTAGCTACCGAGGATAGCGGATTTGTCGTCGAAGTCCCTGTACCTGTCGCAGTTCCCGTGCTTGTGGTGGTGGACGCCGGAGCCGCGGTCATACTGTTGCGAGTTGCGGTGTTGGTCGACGCGTTACGAGACGGAATGCTCGAGCGCCCTGATGGTGTCGCGGCCGGCGCCGAAGCGGTAGTCATCCCGGCAGGAGCGGGAGTGGGGGTTCTCGTTGGCGTTGTGGTCGCGGTCGTCGTGGGGTGCGCAGTGGTCGTTGTCGCTGGGTGGGCCGTAGTCGCTGGCGCCGCCGGCTTCGCTGGAGGTTTGACCGGAGGCTTCACCGCAGGTTTCTTCACTGGCGGTGGCACAGGCAACTTCTCCGTTTGCGCGAAAGCCGCGGGGCTCAATAAAGCGATGGCCAGGCAAAGCACCGGGGCCCAAACTGTACGTTTGGAAACTACGAGTGGTCGCATACTGATACAGTCCCTTCAACTATTCTTCTGATGTTCCTGGGGAGAAGTGATTCTGATAGCAGTGCTCCGCAGTGTCAATTGGTGTCGGGAATTATCAGCACGAATTAGCAAATTTAGCCGTGATTTAGAAATGCTACGCCGGACGAACGCACACAAACAGGACGCAAACGCCCCGCCGAGGTGCTATTGACGGGGGCGTATTTTTGTTCGCGGCCTTTCCAACCCGGGCGTCATTCCATCCGCAGCGCGTCCATGGGTTCGATGGAGGCTGCGCGTCGAGCAGGCAGCAGAGCCGCGACCAGCGCCGTAAGAGACATTACGACGGCGGCGAAGATGGTGCTGGCCGGATCGAATCCGGAGACGCCGAACAGCAGCGTCTTTAACACGCGTACGGCGAAGAACGCGCCCACAGCACCGATCACTAATCCGCCCACGACGACACGCACGCCGGCAGTCATCACCAGACCCAGAACGCGCGAGCGCTGGGCTCCCAGGGCCATGCGCAGCGCGAACTCGCGGGTGCGTTCGGAAACAGAGTAGGCCATCGCCGCATAGACTCCGAGCATCGCCACCAGCAGACAGCACAAGCCGTAAACCGCGATCATCTCAGCGGGAATCTTTTGCGCCGCGTACGCTATCTGAATGTGGTCCTGCAGACTTGCAACGTCTGTGATCGGGAGGCTGGAATCGAGCGAGGCCACAGCGCTCTGTAAAACGGGAATGAGATTGTAAGCCGAGGTTCGGCTGCGCAGCGCGATATTGAACCACCCTTGATAATCCTGCAGTAACGACAGATAGAGCACGGGATCGCCGTCATCTTCCGACGCACTGCGATAGATGATGTCGTGGATGACGCCCACGACGCGACACGACTGATGGCCGACGTTAATTTGCCCGTCGAGAGCATTGCCCTTCGGCCAGTATTTCTTCGCCATGCTTTGATTGACGATGGCCGCACAGGGGGCAGCAGAAGTGTCCTGTTCGGAGAATTCGCGTCCTTGGAGTAACGGGATGCGCATGGTGTGGAAGTACTCGGGCCCGACCGAGTCTATTACGGTGCTCATGCTCTCGCCCTTTGCCGGCTCGTAACCGGCAATCGCGATATCGCGTACGTGCCCGCCGCCAGTCCCGCCCATCGGCACATAGCTGGTCAGTGCGGCACTTTGTACTTCAGGGGAAGTGCGCAGCTTCTCCCACAGCGCGCGCTGCAAGGCCAGACCTTTGTCCTCGGTATATCCGGCGCGAGTGAGATCGAGCGAGGCGACCAGGGTGTTTTGCGTGTCGAAGCCGGGATCGCGGTGCATGACATTCCACAAAGTGCGCATCAGCAGACCGCAGGAGATCAGCAGCACAAAGCAGATCGCCAGTTGAAGGCTGACGAGCGCGCTGGTGCGCAAGTTGCGCCGAGAGCCCAGCACCGATGCGGAGCCAGCGTGCAGGGTCTCAACCTGCGACAGACGCAAGACCTGCCGGGCCGGAAGCAGTCCGCAAATGACGATGACTAATCCGGTGACGGCGGTCGCAGCGAGCAGAATGCGCCAATCGCTGTAGAGATTGAAGGCGAAGGTGATACCTAAGTCGGGCAGCAAGACATAAAGCGATCGCGAGAGCAGCATGCTGAACAGCCATCCGCACACACCGGCGATCACCGTGAGCACAGCTGTTTCGACCAGCAGTTGACGAATGAGTTTGCCGGCAGTCGCGCCCATGGCGGTTCGAATGGCAATCTCTCTTGCGCGGCGGGTGCTGCGCTGTACCAGCAGTCCAGCGATGTTGGCGCAAATCAGGATCATCAGCAACACGGCAGCGCCCGCCTGGAAAGGCATTACGTCGCCGATTTCGCCATAAATGCCGCGGTTCATGTGCGCGCTGTCGTTGAGCAGCAAATCCCACTGCCGGTAATACGAAGCTTGCTGCTGCGCGGCGTACTGATGTGCCAGCGTGTGCAACTCGGCTGATGCCTGCGCGTCGCTGACGCCCGGACGCAGGCGCGCGGCGATCTGCAAGCCGAAGTTGCCGCCCAAAGGATCCTTCTCTCCAGTAAGGTCTGGCAGCTCGGAGAACGGCACCCACAACGACTGCTCCAATCCGCCGTAAATTCCGACGAATCCTTGCGGAACGATGCCGACCACGGTCAGTGGATGGCGATTGACTTGAATCGTTTTGCCGAGGATTGCGGGATCGCCGTGGAATCGCGAGTGCCATAGCGCGAAGCTGATGACGGTCTCCGGCGCACTGCCATACGCGCGGTCATCGCGCGGCGTGAAGCCGCGGCCCAGGACCGGCCGCACCCCAAGCGTGTCGAAATAATTGCTTGCTACGAAGCCGCTCCAGTAGCGCTCAGGAGCTGCGCCGGTTCCGGACAGATCGACCGGCATCATCTCATGTGCAGTTAGCGTCGAGAAGCTGCGGGCGTGGTCGCGGAGATATTCCAGATGAGAGTAGTGCTGTGAGTAGCCGCCTCCGGCGTTGACTCTGGCGCTGAGGAAGCGCAACTGTTGTCCATTCCGCACCTGCGGGAACGGGTTGAACATCACTGCGTTTGCCCAGGTGATGACGGTGGTCATCGCGCCGATGCCAAGCGCGAGGGTGAGGATCACGACTAGAGCGAAGCCTGGCGATTTCTTGAGCTGCCGCAACGCGTATCGAATGTCCTGAAGCATTTCGATCTGATCTCCTCGGAGACTTCGCGCGGACAAAGCGCACGCGCGCGACCAATCTCTTTGCAGCTACGTGAATGCCTTGGCAGCGGTTCCACAAAATGTAGTCGTCTGTTGATATGACATCGGTGTCCGCAACCGGACACGCGTGACGTCCGAATCGGGAAGCAAATACCGTGCTCTGAGAATGTTGCAGGCGCTCTGCTATCGAATTTGCGGCGCTCGTTGTCTAATGAAAGAGAGCAGAATTCGACCGAACTTTCTCATTTCTGGTTGTTCACTGGAACAAACTTTTATCGCACAACGTATTACTAAACGAAGCGAAGTGCTGCCCGTTGGCGGAGGGAGCAGTGGCGAACGGCAAGAATCATAAGAAGAAGCGCTGGATTATTACCACGATCATCGTAGCTGCGGTGGTGTTGCTGATTGTAGGAGCGGTGGCGGCAACGCGAGGCGGAACAAAGATTGATCCGGCAAAGCTGGCGAAGGTGGATCGCGGCGACATCACCAAGAGCGTGGTGGCGACCGGCAAGGTCACGCCGATCACCAAGGTCGAGATCAAGTCGAAGGCGAGCGGCATTGTGGAAAAGCTCTACGTTGATGTGAACGATCACGTCAAGCAGGGTCAGGTGCTGGCTGAACTCGACCGAGTGGAAATAGAGGCAGAGGTGAATTCGGCGCGGGCACAATTGCTCTCGTCGGATGCGAACCTGAAGAGTGCCGAGGCTGACGAAAAGCGCGCCGAAGTCGACGCTCAGGGCGTGGATATTCCAACCCTGAAGCGTGCGTACGATCGCGCCCAGGAAATGTCCAAGGACGGGGTGGTATCGCAATCCACCCTGGACGATGCGGAGAGAAGCTACATTCTCGCCGTTAACAAGCGGGATGTGGCGCGCGCCCAGTTGATCGTGAACAAAGCGAAGGTTGCGCAGGCGCAGGCCCAGGTTGAAAAAGATCAGGCCAGCCTGAAGCAATTCCAAGAACAGCTCAGCTACACGACGATAACCGCGCCGATCGACGGCATCGTGCTCTCGCGTGATGTCGAAGTCGGCGATGCAGTCAGCTCGATCCTGGTGCTGGGTTCGGGCGCGACTCTGGTCATGACCCTCGGCGACACCAGCGAGGTGTACGTCAAGGGCAAGGTTGATGAGAGTGACATGGGCAAGGTGTATATGGGCCAGCCGGCACGCATTCGCGTGGAGACCTTCAAGGACAAGACCTTCACCGGGCACGTTACCAAGATCGCTCCGATGGGCGTGGAGAAGGATAACGTGACCACGTTCGAAGTGCGCGTGTCCATCAACAATCCCGGCGGCGAGCTGAAGGCAGAGATGACGGCAAATGCCGAAATCATCCTGGATGAGCACCATAATGTTTTGACCATTCCTGAAGCCGCGATTATGTACGACCGTGACAAGAAGGCATCGGTCAACGTCCCTGATCCGAGCGCGAAAGACGGTATGAAGAAGGTCGCGGTCAACATCGGCATATCGAATGGCGTTAAAACCGAAGTGACGTCTGGCTTGAAGCAGGGCGAAGAGGTCGTTCTACAGCAGTAGCAGGGAAGTACTCCCCCGTGGGCTGCTCGCAAGGGCAGCCCAGTTTTCTGCAACCACCCTTAGAGTTTGGAGCGGCGTTATGAACAAACGATGTTCAGCTGTCCTGTTGAGTCTGTTGTTGTTGCCGGCGCTGCTGTACGCGCGCACTGATGGCCACTTCGATCGCACACTGTCTGTAAACGGCTCGGTGAGCCTGGATGTCGTTACCGGCAGCGGCGACATCACGGTGAAGACAGGCGGATCGAATCAAGTCGTCATCCATGGAACGGTACACAGCAGCAACTGGGTGTTTGGTGACGACAATGCCGTGCAGAAGGTCGAGTCGAATCCTCCGATTGAGCAGAACGGCAACAGCATTCGCCTTGGCTATAACTTGCCCGACGATGTGAAACATCATGTCTCCATCAACTACGAAATCACCGTTCCAGCTGATGCGAATCTGCAAGCGCACAGCGGCTCCGGCAACGTCGACATCAGCGGAGTTCGGCTTTCGGTAGATGCGGAGACCGGCTCAGGCGACATTCGCTTGCGTGACCTGGGCAGCCGGGTTAAAGCTCACACTGGCAGCGGTAACATTCGCGGCGATAGTATTGGCGCACCCTTTACGGGGCAAACCGGGAGCGGCGATATCGAAGCCGATCTGACCGGCTCGGGAGATGTGGACGTCCACACCGGGTCAGGTACGATTCGCGTGCGCGGCATCAAGGGCGGTATGCGCGCACAGACCGGCAGTGGCAATATTGAAAGCGACGGAAACGTCACGGCGCCCTGGACCTTGCACAGCGGTTCCGGCAACATCACTCTCGCTGTCAGCAGTGGCAGCGGATTCAACCTCGACTTGCACACCAGTTCCGGATCGATTCACACTGATCTGCCAATCACCGTACAAGGGACGCTCGGCAAGAATCAGCTTAGGGGCACGGTGAAGGGCGGAGGCCCTGACGTGCAGGTTTCGACGGGGTCCGGCGACGTCGAGGTGCGGTAACCCAGATTATTTTCTGCGTAGGGTGGGGGTCGCGTGCGCGGCCTCCGCTTCCATCACAAAGCGGACCTTGTGTCGGCGCTCAGTCGGCTGACAGATATGGTTGCGATCGGCGGATTGCAGGTCGCTTGCGCGCCAGGCCCGCGCGATCACCAGCCCGCAATCAGAGCAAACCGAATCGATGGTGCCGTCATGATAACGACGCCGCGTGCAGCGAGGCTTGCCTCGCGGACGGTTGCCGCGAACCCTCAGCTTTGGGGAAACGCTCGGGCTCGGTGTTTCCTTGACGGGCAGCCAGCCATTGCGGAAGCAGACTGCCACCGCATGGGTGCGGTTGTCGGCTCCCAGCTTCAGGTTGATGGTGCGGAGCATGTTTTTTACGGCTTGTCCGCTGGTTTGGAAGTGCGTGGCGATGTCGCGGTTCTCGTAGCCGTACGAGAGCAGCTCGAGCACTTCCAGTTCTTTGGAAGTCAGGACAGTCGCGGGATCAAAGACGGATTGAGGACGATCACTACTCGCGACATGCGGAGAAGCTTCGTTCACGTTCATCAGCAGGGGGTTGCCTCCGAGGATATTAGGTCACAGACCGCACCCTCGTTCTGGCTCTTTCGCTATCCCCTAATACTCTGGCTGGGATTTGTGTGTCAACACAAAAATGTTGGCGAAGGCGCATTAGGCGCGTTTTGGACCTTTATTCACAGGTCTGAAATGACCGAAATCTGCCCTCGGCCACGCTCTTTGGCCGCGTACAGCGCTCGGTCGGCAGCCAGCAGCAGGTCGGTAGCTGACCGGTGCCGCGATGCTTTCACCCCGGCCACGCCTTGACTTAGCGTGACCCTGAACTGTCCCGGGTGACCGTCGCTTACGGTGACATTGCTCAGCATGTCTCGCAGCTTTTCGGCGAGGCGCTGTGCCCCGAGGACATCCGTCTCCGGCAAAACCATGGCGAACTCGTCGCCGCCGTAACGCGCGCCTAAGTCTGAAGAGCGTGAAGCGACTTGCTGGACGCAGGTCGCGACGGCCTTCAGCACGGTGTCACCTTGCACGTGACCGATGGAATCATTCAGCAGCTTGAAGTCGTCGATGTCCAGCAATACAAGCGAGAGCGGACGATTGGAGCGCGAGGCACGTGCCCACTCTGTGGCCAGAGCTTTATCGAAGTGGCGGCGATTCGCGATGCCGGTCAACGGGTCAGTCATCGAAAGCCGCTCCAACTCCGCGGTGCGCTGGCTGACCTGATGCTCCAGGCTGCGCAGCAACTCGTCGCGTTCGGACTCGGCCCGCTTGCGCGCCGTGATGTCTTCGATCACCGAAATCAAGTATTCGGGATCGCCCCGCTGGTCGCGCAGCAGCGACATGGTGAGGTTGACCCAGATCACGCCGCCTCCGTTGCGCAGCAGGCGCTTCTCGACGGAGTAGCTGGCGATTTCGCCCTGCAGCAGAGCGTTGGACTGCGCCCAATCGATATCGAGATCGTTAGGATGCGACATGTTCACCATGCTGAGGTGCCGCAGCTCGGTCTCAGAATAGCCCAGCGTCTGGCGATACTTCTTATTCACGCGTAAGAACGTTCCATCGCGCGAGAGATGCGCGATGCCGACGGCCGATTGCTCGAAGGTTGCGCGGAAACGTTTTTCCGCCTCCTGCAAGGCGCGCTCGGCCCGCAGGCGTGCAGTTACATCCACAGTGACGAACTGAATAAGATTGCGATCCTTGCGAGTAGTGAGACTGGCGGTGACGAACGCATCCAGCAACTCGCCGTCGCTGCGTCGCTGTCGCGTGTAGAACTTCACATTGCTGCCGTGGGACTGGAGTTGCCGAAGCAGTTCTTTCAGTACTTCGCGCGACAAATCCGAATGCGTCTGCAACAAACCGACGTTAAGCAGTTCGCTGGGCGAGTACCGCAGGCGGCCGCAGAGGCTCTGATCGACCTCGACATATCCAGCCGTTTCCGGATCGACGAGCACGACGGACAAAGGAAGGCCGTCGTAATCACCGGCTAGAGCACGACCGGCATCCGGGCGCGAAGAGGCGGGAGTGGGAGCGTTTTCGGTGTCCCTGCTCATTCAGGTGTTTAGGCGCAAATCATGTACGGCAGTTGGCGCAAACTGAACCGTTATTCTTTGCTACAGGGCCGGCGCGTAATCGTCGTTCGCGATTACATCTGTACTGACCAACTATGGACAAGCTCTTCGGCGTGGGCTATGCTGTGCCCGACAGACGGTTAGCCGAGTTGGCGTCGACACTCGGCTACGAGCTGCAGTTGCCACCGTACGAATTGCCACTTCGACCATGGCCGAAAAGATAATACTGAATCCCAGCGTTTCTCGGACCGCTGAGTCGCACTCCCGTCGACTGCCTTTCGCGCCGATCTTCGACACGATTGTAGCTGAACCCCTGCCCGAAAAACCGTTAACTATCGAAGAACCCGCCACTAAGATACCGGTTCGTCCAGCGGGCGACGGCAATGGCTCCCGAGGACCAACGTTCTTGCCTGCTGAAAGCAGGACTACTAATCGGTCGTCTGGTATGGAAGCGGTTTCGCAAAATGGGGGTTGGCTGTACTGGCTCCTCGCTGCGGGATTTTTGCTGCTCCTGGCCGGAATGATTTACCTGGGTGTCCAGCTGCAAAGCCAGAAGCAAGCGCTGGCTGAGCTAACCCATACGACTACGAGAACGGCACCCGCTACTGCGGACACGCGCTTCCTCGAGCAGCGGCCATGGGTCGCGATCAACGACCCTGTGCCGCTGTCGCTCACCACGGCGCCGGGATCGTTTGCTGTGTCGCTGCAAGACTCGGGAAAGACGCCGGCAGTCGGAGTGAAGGTTACGGCGAGCGTGCCACCAGGTAACTTGCCGGCAGGTTTTGAAAATCAAACCGTGCCGCAGGTGAACCGCGTGGCTGGCGCCTTATTTCCGGGCGCCCAGTATCGAACCGTATTGGACTTTCACTTCCCGCCGGGAGTTTTGGCCGCCATCTATCGTGCCCAGGGACAAGTGGAACTTCACATCAACGTTACCTACGAAGACATTATGCATGGCGCGCACACCACCCAGTCCTGCTGGACCTGGCATCCGGCTTTACGTTCCGTTGAACCTTGCGACGGCTTCGGCCAGGTGAATTAGCCGAAGTTCTTCTCCTCGCGATTCAGCTGACAAGATGCCCGTTATTTGGTGATCGCGTCGGCGATCACGTCGGCGGCAACGAGCCAAGAGCGAGAATGGCGCGCCGGAACTTATCGTGATGCTGGAGTCGGCGCAGATATTCGACCTCGTCCGGAGCAGCCTTGGAGCGGATGATATCGACCAGCGCTTGTTTGTCCTCCATGGACCATTGCGGGAGGTCGGGAATCAAGGAGAGCACAGGGGCGAAGTCCTGCAATGCTGAGCGCTCCGCTTCCGTCCAATCCTCCGCGCGGACGCCGAGTGTCCGGCAGATGACTTCGACAACGATCGAGCGCATCTTCTGAGGATCGCCGCCGAACTCGCTGGCCATCTTTTTCTGCACTGCATAGCCGATGTTGCGCGTTGAGAACGTGTCCCACAATCCGCGTGGGCCATCGCCGAACTCGTAGAACGCGTGATGGGCAGCCAGCTTGCGGAGAATTGCAGCTGAAGTTCGATGGCTCGGCTCGCGTTTCATCTTCGCCTCTTCACGCTCCGTGAGAGCCAGCAACTCGGCGCGCCCCGGACGAAATCCTAGTTTGCGATAAAACCAGAAAGCCCCCGACCGAATTGCCTCTTCATTCTCATGGCCAAGTTGATAGGGATAAGCCGAGAGGCAGGTCACCCCGGTGACTTGATGCAGGAGATGCAGGATCTTGGAATAGATCCACGCCGTTTCGCCCTCGCGGAAGGCGTAAAAGGTGTTGAAGCCGACCTCCATCCATTCGAACAGCGAGATGGCCTCAAAGTAGTTGACCGGAACGCCATTCTTCAGCGTGGTGCCGGAATGATAGGCGCGAAGGGAAAGCCGCCGGTCCGCTGGCATGCCCCAGAGAAACAGCTGCACGCCGCGGCCGACATCGACTGCGATGACATTGGTACGGTCGGCGCGAGTTGTGCCGTAGAGTTCGCGGTATCGAACCTCGAGCAACTCGCACGCCATGTCGAGGATTTCTTCGCCTTCCGATTGCGAGAGACGGCGAAGCGACAAAGGGGCCGAGTTTAACTCATCGGCCAGCGATACCTGCTTACGCTGGAGGAGCGGCTCGCGATGGTAGAAGAGATGTTCAGGATTACGGCGCGCCAGCGTGCGGCTGACCGGCAGTGTGCCGAGCTCCCACAAAATCTCGATTTGCAAAGCGTCGTATGTTGCGGTCTTCTCTAGCGGAGAAAGCGGTAAGTTGTCGATGCGTTCCAGTAACCAAGAAAGGATCTTATCCTCGCCGTCGGCTGCATCGGCCAGCCAGGTCAGATACGGCGTGTCTGCTTCCACCAGGCAATCGTCAGCTAACAGAGGAACGAACGAAGTGAGGTTCGACGACATCTGTCTCGCCTGCTCGTAGATGTTCCATTCCACCGTTACATGCTGGGAATAACGCGCCGACATCCACCGCGCGACATCATAGGTTGGAGTGTCGCGGATGAGCGTGTTCGCCACCCCGGAAAACTCTTCATCGTCGAACAGGGTGAGGTCGGCGCCGATGTCGCGTAATCGTCGAACCTCGAAGCCAATTCCTATCAGGAGGGAGTCGGCAAGCCTCGCAACGCGTGCGCTTTGCGGAAAGGCGCGCAGGAACAGCACGGTATCGTGAAAGCGGACTAGCGATTCGGCGTCAGGGAAATGAGTGTCGCGGAAGCTCTGAAGCAGGCGCTCAACTTTTGCTGCGCAACCTTTGCCATAAAGGTGCTTACATTGGTCGAGGTCATCCAGCCTTCGGGATAGGTTACGGTTCATCCTCGGCGTTATCCGCGTACATCGATGGGAACTTGGGCGATGAGATAGAAATAACGAAAATGGGACGGTTTGTCAGCTAATTAAAGAGGTCCGGCAGCAGAAGACATTGGGGCCTTCGCGGCTAGCGACAGCCCCATGAGTTGTCTGAGGTCGTCCTCAGCGGGCGTGGACCGCGGCGGCCTCAGTTGCTGCAATCTTCCGCAGACCTGTGGCGAGGGATTCGAAGCGGTTGCCACAGACGCAGACGAGGGACTCAGGCAGGGTTTCACCGCATTCGCACATGCAGCCAATCTTGCGTGCAGGATTGCCCACAACCAGCGAATAGGCTGGGACGTCGCGAATCACGACCGTGCCTGCACCGATGAACGCGTAGCGGCCGATGGTGACGCCACAGACAATTGTGGCGTTCGCGCCGATGCTGGCGCCTTCTTCCACTCGGGTCGGCACGAATTGATCGTGAGCTTTTTTCACTTCGGCGCGAGGGTTGAGATCGTTGGTAAAGACCGCATTGGGACCAACGAAGACGTGGTCGCCAAGAGTAACGCCGTCCCAAATGGCGACGCCGTTCTTGATAGTGACGCCATCGCCGATTACAACGTTTGATTCAACGAAGGCGTGATCGCAGATATTACAGTGTGCGCCGACCTTCGCGCCTTTCATGACATGGGCGAAAGCCCAGACGCGGGTGCCCTCGCCGATCTCGTCGGACTCCACCAGGGCTTGAGGATGAACGAAATAAGAACTGTTCTGCATATGACCCCGAAATTATATGTAGGTTGGATACGAATTAACCGGGAGAAGGAAAGGCGCGGAGAACCCGCGCCCTTCTCATTAGTATCGTCCGTCACCGGAAGCGGCCGACAACCGATCGCGTGTCATCAGCCGAGGTGCTGATCTGGTTCGAGGGCGCGACGCTACGGATTGTGGCTTCTTGTTCATGCATTCCGCAGCCATCTGCTCGGCCTGTAACAGTTGCTCCATGCTTAGGCTCTTGGCCGCCTGCTTGTACCCGCGGGAAATCTGTTCTGAAGCCACCGAGTACCACATGTACGCCTGCAAGGCACTGTCGGGATCCTGCCGCGAGCCGTAAAACTGCGCCAGTGCAAGCTGGGCCAGCAGCACACCTCGTCCGGCAGCGTTGCGGCAGCCGATGAGCGCAGGTTCGTCCTGCAGCGCTTCATAGGCGCGTTCGTTCAGGAAATAGTTGGAGGCAGAGTTAGCGTGGCGTTCCTGGCTGAGCGTCATGAACAGAAGCTCGACCCGGCTGGACACTCCCAACTTGTCGAATATGCGAAAGAGGCAATTTTTAATCGTGTGCTGGCTCAAGTTCAAGCGCTCGGCCAGCTCGCGGTTCGACAGGCCCTGCGCTACTCCTCGAACCACCTCGGACTCACGCTTGGAGAGCAGGTTCAGGCCCTTGGCATCGACCGCTCGAATATTGTGCGACGAAGCGAGAGCTTCCACCAGCGTGGCCATCTGTTCGGAGTTGGCCCAGATCTGTCCCTCATAAACCTTGCGCAGGCATTTGCCGAGGATCTCGATGGAGTCGTCCTTGCTGAAGATGCCGCGCGCACCGGCACGAAATGCCTCCAGGATCATCTCGCCCTGGGTAGTGTCGAGCAGCATGACCGCACGGAGTTCGGGATGCAGGGCTCTCAGTCCGCGGAGGATCTCGAATCCGCGACCTGGACGCTCATCTAAATTGCAACTGATTACGAGGACATCGGTGTCGCCGAGATTGACGCCCGAAGTTAAGCCATCGGAGCCACACAACAGAGTGGTGACTTCCAGATTGCCATCACGTTTCAGGGCATCGGCGAGCAACTCGGTATGTACGCGCGTGTCATCACTGACAAGCACGCGAATGACTGCAGTGTCTGGCTGGTGGCGCATTTCTAGCTCCGGACGAAGTATTTTTCTAACGAGGAGGCATTCTGTTAGGGAGCGAATGAAAGCGCTCGGCGCAAGCGCAGTCAAACTTGAATAGAAATAGCCAGCTTTCTCCTCAGGTGCCGTGAAGAGTACATCAACTTACCTACTTTCTTCAAGCGACAATGGTGTTGTCGCGCACACACACCTTTCGAGATGTTTTTGGTGCACGTAGGTGGCCGTCGGCGTGTCCGTTAGGTTCATCCTTTCTTAAGTTCGCCCCGGAAATGAACACTTTCTCGAGAAGGTTTGACGCGGCGGGACAGCGTTTGTCTGAGTTATTTCGATTTGCTATCTAATTCCTGTTCGTTGTGGCGCGGTTACCTCACCTGGGTGCGGATCACTCGCTCCAATATCGGCATAGAGAAAACCTTCTCCGGCCCGAGAATCCTCGGTTGCAGGGAAGACCACCTCCTGCCCGATAGAGAAGAACGGGGCTGAGGCTGTGTGCCTCTTGCTACTAGTTGCAAGCCGCCGTAAATTGCGTCTACCTGAACTGCTCAACACTTGCCTGGTAACAGCTTTCAACGTCAAAGAAACGTGCTGTTGCTGTCGATTTTCGCGAGTGATCAGGCTGGCCGCCTGATTGATGAAAACAGTTATGCATTGTGGCCGAGACCACAATGTGACTGAGAGGGCGAAGCTATGTTTGCTGCCACTAACGTCATAAATATTGCCGAATCGCCTGCCTTTAACGCCGTCGGCGACTCCACCACCGAGCAGTGGTTTGCGGTTCATACGCATGCACGGCACGAGAAGGTGGTGGCCAAAGAGACCGGTGAGCTGGGGATCACGACGTTTATGCCTGTTGTACGGCAAGTACGGCAATGGTCCGATCGTAGAAAGATTGTCGAATCGCCTCTGTTCAGTTGTTATGTGTTCGTAAAGATCATGCCTGATCATCGCCAGCGGCTGAAGGTGCTGCGGGTCAACGGCGTGTTGAGTTTCGTCGGAACCCATGGCGGCATTCCAATCCCCGACGAGCAGATTCAGGCAGTGCGAATCCTGTCGGAACAGGAACTGCCCTTGTGTTCCCATCCATTCCTTAAGATCGGGCAACGTGTGCGCGTTCGCTCGGGTGCTTTGAGCGGAGTGGAGGGAATTTTGGTAGCCCGCAGTGGTGAGCGAACTTTGATCGTTTCGCTGGACGCAATCCAGCGTTCTTTGAGTGTGCGCATCGAAGGCTACGACGTAGAGCCGGCCTAGTACCACCCACCAAGTTTGTTTCCGCAATACCTCTCTCCCATGCCAGGAAGCTTAAGAGTTGTGCCGAAAATTGTCGCGGCCTCAATACGGCTGCTGCTGGTAACTCGTGAATCCGCTGTACTGTCTCTGCTTTGGTCCCTTGGTGAAGCCAGAAGCTGGCACTTGGAAAGTGCCACGAACGGCTGGGGCGCCATGGAGAGAGTGCAGTCTGGAGTGACCCCGGATTTGTTGATATTGGACCTGCCGCGTGCCGATGGTGATGGTTTGCATTTCCTCCGCTGGCTGCGGCGTCTGCGTCCCGAGTTGCCGATTGTCGTGTTGTGCGACGTTGATGATGGTCCGACGCAACAGGAGGCGGTTCGCCTCGGCGCACGGGACTGCCTCATCCGCCCTGTCGATAGTCGAATCTTGCAGGAGGCGATTGACCAGCACCTGTCGACCGCCGACCAGCAGAGCGAGTCGGGCATCACCAGCGATGATGTGGAATTGGTCGATGGCGATCTGTCATTCGTTGGCGCCAGTCCGATCATGCGGAAGCTGCGCAGCCAGATCGAATCACTAGCCGAAACCGACCAGCCCGTGCTAATCACCGGGGAAAGCGGAACTGGAAAAGAAACGGTCGCGCGTTTAATTCACCAGCTGTCTATTCGTTCCGGATTCCGCTTTGCGAAGGTCAATTGCGCGGCGTTGCCGAGCGATCTGCTGGAGGCCGAACTGTTCGGGTACGACCGGAAGGTAAATGGTCTCCCGCAACTGAAGACCGGCAAGCTAGAGCTGTGCGACAAGGGAACCATTCTGCTGGATGAAGTTACAGAAATGCCCCTCACTCTGCAGAGCAAGCTAATCGACTTCATGCAGACGAAGAGATTCACGCGGCCGGGCAGCGGAGCTGCGGTGGCGGTCAACGTTCGCATCCTGACGGCCAGCGCCAACAATCTTGAACCCGCGATCGCCGACAGCAAGTTGCGCGAAGACCTGCTCTACCGCCTTAGCACCTACACCGTGCATGTGCCGCCAATGCGCGAGAGGCGCGAGGAAGTTCCGCTTCTGTTGCACTACTTCATGCGGCAACTATCGAAGCAGTATGCGCTGTCGCCGCGTGCCTTCTCTCCGGCGGTACTGGAGGCCTGCCAGTCTTATTACTGGCCTGGGAATCTGCGGGAGATGGAAAGTTTTGTGAAACGCTTCCTTCTTGCTGGTGGAAAAGAACTGCCGTTCGCCGGCGAATCCAACGGATACCTGAAATCGGATAAGCGCATTCCACTGGGCCAACGGTCTGTCTCATCTTCTCCGGCTCCGTCGCAGGAGGATTGCGCCGCTCCGGATTCTCTGAAAACCCTGGTGCAGAACGTCAAACTCGAGGCGGAGAAAAACGCAATCGCAGCCGCCTTGGAAAGAACCGGCTGGAACCGGAAAGCGGCGGCACGTCTATTGAAGGTCAGCTATCGCACGCTGCTCTACAAGATCGAGCAATACCAGATGAGGTCTCCCGAATCCCCGGTTTTACAGGGTGGGCCAGCGTTTCGTTCCGATAGCAATGGTTTCGGAGGCAATGGGCACGCCCAGTGATCAAACGCTGGGGTGCAGAGAAGTCTGTAAGGAGTATGGAAATGGAAACCATCATTACCACCCGTAGCCGTCAACTCGTATTCCTCGGGTTGATCGGCTTGCTGTTGATTGGCAATGCGTGGGCGCAGACACAACTTGTGAGCGAGTCCAGCTCCAAGCCTCTGGCAGCAAACGACGTCAGTTCGACTGCCGCCAAGTCGGCCGACGCCTCGATACCAAAAGCACACGATAACGACTTCGTAATCGGCAATGGAGATGTGCTCGCGATCAACGTCTGGAAGCAGCCCGACTTGTCGTCGAAGTCGGTGCCCGTTCGGTCGGACGGCAAAGTCTCGGTGCCGCTGATTGGAGAAGTCGTCGCCGCCGGACAAACTCCGCTGAAGCTGGAGCAGGAACTGACCAGCAAGTTTCAGCCCTATCTGGCCGATCCGGAAGTGACGGTCATCGTTGAGCAGATCAACAGCGAGAAGTTCAACATCCTGGGTCGTGTGCAGAAGCCGGGCTCCTATCCGCTGGTAAATCCGACCACGGTTCTGGATGCCATCGCATTGGCTGGCGGCTGTCGCGACTTTGCCAAGCAGAAGTCGATTTACATTCTGCGCCGCAACTCCAACGGCGGTGACACGCGTTTGCCCTTCAACTATCAGGACGTGATCAAGGGCAAGAACACCGCACAGAATATAGACCTTCAACCCCGCGACACCATCGTGGTGCCGTAAGGAAAATGTCATGCTAGCGCGAATTTGTTTTGCTCTCCTGTTGGTAGCCTGTGTCCCGGCGTGGTGCCAGGAAGACGCGAGCAAAGTCGAGATCGGGTCAGCGTCTGATCAAGACGCGCCGATGCTGGTGCCTCCGCCGGTGAGTGTGATGGCGTACTCCACCGCCTTCAACGGCGAAACGCAATCGAACATCCTCAGCGGCGGCTTGGGGTTCACGACTGCATGGTCCAGCAATGTTGCTTGGGGCACTCAGCCGGTCAGCGACGTGATTTACTCGCTGTTCCCGACGCTGGCGTTGGACAAGACCACCTACCGCTCGCACCTGGTGCTGGACTACGCGCCTGGCTTCACGTTTTATCAGCGGACAACCTCGTTGAATCAGGAAACCCAGAATGCGTCGATGAAGTTCGAGTATCAATTGACGCCGAACCTCATCGCCAATATTCACGAGGGATTTCTGAAGACCTCGAACCCCTTCGATCAATTGAACCCGCTGGCTGCGACGCCCGTTACGGGAGCCTTGCCGACGGCGGGAATTGCGATTATTGCGCCCGCGGCTGACATGCTGACCAATTCGACCGGCGCGCAGCTGACCTATCAAATGGACGCCGACAGCATGATTGGGGCGGGGGGAAACTACAACGTCCTCAACTACTTGAATCCGCAACAGGTCCAAGGGCTCTTGGACTCCCGATCGGCGGGCGGATCGCTTTTCTACGCGAGACGTTTCCACCAGAAAAATTACTTCGGTGTCAGCTATCAGTATCAGAATTCGCTTTCGTTCCAGACCAACACTCCAAGCACCGAAACCCAGACGCAGACCGTTTTTTTCTTCCTCACCTTTTATCTAAGGCCGAAACTGTCCATCTCCTTCTCGGGTGGCCCGCAGCACTACGATTCGATGCAGTCGACGCAGCCCACGGCTACCTCCTGGCAGCCCATGACGCTGGTGAGTATGAGTTGGCAGGGTGAGCGAACCTCAGTGTCAGGCAGCTATGCGCGCACGGTGAGTGGGGGCGGTGGCTTGAACGGAACCTTCCACTCCAATGTTGCCGGCGCAGCCTTTGCCTGGCGAATCGACAGGAATTGGACGAGTGGCGTATCCGCAAACTACTCCAACTACCAGAACCTGACGCCTTCCTTCGTGCTCTCCAGTCCAGGTGGACATACGTTATCAGGTACGGTTTCCCTGCAAAGAACGCTATCCGAGCACGCCAACATTCAGTTCGGGTACAGCTGGGCTCAGCAGAGTTATCCGAACTTCCAGACCGTCACCAACATTCCGAACATCAACCGCGTGTTTGCCACGATTAACTTCACTTTCAGCAAACCGCTGCAACGATAAATATGCCGCCAGCTGCCAATACCAAAACTCCGGACAGCATAAGTCTCCAATACTATCTGGAGATCCTGCGTCGCCGTCGCATGTTGTTCCTGATCCCCTTGTTCGCCGGTTGGCTCGCCGTCTGGGGAGCAAGTTGGATCTTGCCGCCACGTTACAAGTCGAGCACGTTGATCCTGGTGGAGCAACCCACTATGCCCAAGGACTACGTGGTTCCCAACGTGTCCGAGAACCTGCAGCAGCGGCTGCAAAGCATCACGCAGCAGATTCTGAGCCGTTCACGCCTGCTGCATATCGTCGACGAGACGGGCCTGTACTCGAAGGAGCGGGCACGGCTGTCGCCTGATGACATCGTCGACCAGATGCGCAAGAACATCGATATCGACCTGGTTCGCGGCGCGGATAATGGCATCACCGCCTTTAACGTCTCCTATACTGCCGGAGATCCAACTGTGGCACAGCGAGTGACCAGCAAACTCACTAACCTGTTCATCAACGAGAACGTTGAAGTGCGGCAACAGGAGTCTGAAGGCAACACGAAGTTTCTGGAGGATCAGTTGGCATCGGCTCGTCAGGGGCTCGAAGCGCAGGAAGAACAGGTTCGCCAATTCAAAGCGCAATACGTTGGGCAGCTGCCCAGCCAGTTAAACAGCAACCTGCAGATTCTTGGAGGCCTGCAAACGCAATTGCAGTCGCAATCGGAAGCTCTCAACACCACCAGGCAGCAGCGGGCTTATCTGGAAACTCTGTTGAGCCAGTATCGTGCGTTGCGGGGACCTGCGAAAGGCTCGGACGTCCCACAATCGGGGGTGGGAGAGTTGGATGACCAGTTGGACAAGATGAACAGCGAGCTGCGTGAACTGAGCGCAACCTACGGAGACAAGTATCCGGAGGTTCGCAGAATGAAGGATTTGATCGCCAAGACGCAGGCGCAACGTGACCAGCTCGCCGCCGAACAGAAGACGCAAGGCGGCAAACCCGATAGCGAGGCGTCCGTGGCGGCGCCGCATGAGAGCATAGGGCCGAAGGATCCCACGTCGTTGCCACAGCTCCAAAGTCAACTGCAGGCCAACCAGATCGAGATCAAGAATCGTGAGCAGGCGATTGCCGCCATATCGGCGCAGATCGCGGAGTATCAGGGACGTCTGAACCAGGAGCCGATTCGCGAACAGCAACTGGCCGACTTGACTAGGGGCTACGACCAGTCCAAAGCCAACTACGACGACCTGCTCAAGAAGAAGAACGACTCTGCGATGGCGACGAGTATGGAATTGCTCCAGCAAGGCGAGCGTTTCCGCATCATGGATCCACCGAGTTTTCCGGTGAAACCCAGCTTCCCCAATCGCTTGAAATTCTGCGGCTTGGGGATGGTCATCGGTTTGATTCTGGGCGCGGTCGCGGTGTCGGCGGCCGAAATGACGGATGACCGAGTCCACAGCGAAGCCGAGTTGCGCAAGCTACTGCCGACTACCGTTCTGTCGGAGCTGCCTATTATCCATGATCCCGCCGCCGAACGGCATCAGCACAGAAAAGCCTGGGTCGCATGGGCGACGACGGCTGTGGTGGTGGTGGCCATTCTGGCCGGGTCGGCCGTCAGTTACTTCAAGGGTTAGTCGCAATGTACAAAGCTTTTTACGGTCTCACGCGCAATCCGTTCGACATCAGTCCGGATCCTGCCTTTCTGTTCGGCACGCCGCGTCACAACGAAGCCTTGGCGGCTCTGTACCACGCTGTGAGAGGTCATAAGGGGTTCGTCGTATTGACCGGCGAGGTCGGCACGGGCAAGACACTGTTGTTGCGCTGTGTGCTGGAGTTATTCCGTGAAAGCAAAGACATCTCGTATGCCTACGTTTTCAACGGACGTCTCTCGCCGTGCGAATTCCTGGAATATATTGGCACCGATTTCGGGTTGTCGGTGGCCGGCAAGAACAAGACGCAAATCCTATTCGATTTGAGCAAGTTCCTGGTGGCGCGTGGATCTCAGGATCTCACAACGGTTCTGGTCGTCGACGAAGCCCACCATCTCTCAGCGGACATCCTCGAAGAGATCCGGCTGCTGACGAACCTGGAGACGCCGCGCGGCAAACTGTTGCAGATTTTGCTGGTCGGGCAACCGGAACTGGACGAGAAGCTGGACTCACCGAATCTCCGACAGTTGAAGCAGCGAATCGCGCATCGGGCTCAGCTTACCGCGCTGGACCTGAGCGAAACCAAGGGCTACGTCGATTGGCGTTTACAGGTTGCGGGAGCGCGTCCCAACAATTCGCTGTTTCCACCGGAGGCGATCGAGAGTGTTTATCGCTCGTCGAAAGGGATTCCACGCTTGATCAACACCTTGTGTGACAACGCTCTTATCAGCGCGTATGCACGGAAACTGCGAAGTGTTTCTCCCGAAATCATCGAAAACACGGCGGCCGATTTGCGACTCGACATAGTACATCTTCCTCCCCCGGAGTTCTCAGTTGAGTTCGATGAAAACTTTGCGCGCCGCGCCTCGAAGACCCTGCTGGAATTGTTCTCGTATCTGAAGAAGACCCCGGCGCGTCAGCCGGAACAGGAGCGCCCGTAAGGGTCAGCAAGACATATGAGCCAGATATTTGACGCACTCCATCAGTCCGCGACCGAACGCAGCAACGGCACGCGCGAATTCTCGGCGGCCAAAGAGCTGCTGCAGGTCGTAGAGCGGAGAAACGCGAGCGCCACTGCTTTGGCCGAGGAGCCGGGGGGGCCGGCTTCCTACGACGGGTTGCCAGAATTTCCGTCGGCCAAGGTCGAGCTTCCCGAATACAGCAGGTTCGTCTGCTTCGGGCAAACCGACACGCTGGCGGCGGAGAAATTTCGTTTTCTCGCCACTCGTTTGCGCCACCTGCAACAGAAGCGGTCGGTTAAGCGAATGGTGGTTACCAGTTCGGTAGTGGGAGAAGGCAAGAGCATGGTCGCGGCCAATCTGGCCTGCGCCCTGGCGATGGGCAAGCAGCAGGTGCTGCTGATCGAAGGCGATCTGCGGCGGCCCTCCCTGGGCGGCCAATTGGGATTGAAGGAGCTTCCCGGCCTAAGCCAGATGTTGCAAAGCGATGGCGAGGGGCGGAGCAATATTTATCGGCTGGATGGCGCTGGTTTATGCGTACTGTTGGCTGGAGACGCGCACAGCAATCCGCTGGAATTTATGGATGCTGGTAAGCTCTCGATCCTGCTTGACCGAATTTCCACCGGCTTCGATTGGGTCGTGATCGATTCGCCGCCGGTTTTGCCGCTGGCCGATACCAGTATGTGGATGCGGCTATCGGACGCGATCCTGATGGTCACGCGTCCAGGAGTTACTTCCAAGAAGCAGCTCCAGCGAAGTTTCGACGCGATTGAGCAAGCCAAGCTATTGGGTTCGGTACTGAACGCATCCGGCGAGACAACTACCAATCATTATTACTACCACTACACCTCCCGCACCGGCGCATCGCAGTCGGCCAACTCAAAGTGATTTTGCGCTCGGGCACCTTCACATCCGAAATTCAGAAATCTGCGGAAACTCACGTGACCGATCGACCTGGAAGTAACGGTTCGAACCGTAACACGACCTCGCCGTCCGTTGAACCGGCTGTCGAGCGCGAGATCCTTCGCGAAGACGCGTTCAAGCGCATGATCGCGATTGAACGTAAGCGGACGGAGCGCTCTGCCAAGCCGTTTCTGCTGATGCTGCTTGAGGTCGGCGATCAAAACACTGGTGAGCGTAACGGCCAGCTGTTTGCCAAAGTTACCGAAACGCTGATCGACGCAACGCGCGAAACCGATGTTATTGGCTGGTACAAAGACAACTCCTGCATGGGCGTTCTCTTCACCCAGCTGATGATCTTTGACCAGAAGTCAATCCTGAGCGCGATGCTGGAGCGCGTCGGAGCAATGCTGCGAGACAAACTGAGTCTCGAGCAGTTCAGTCAGATCAGCATCTCGTTCCACTTCTTCCCAGATAAGTGGGACCACGAAATCTCTCACCGGCCCAGCAATCCGAAGCTGTATCCGGACTTGCAACGTGCCGATCGCGTTAGCCGGCTGTTTTCCATCACCAAGCGTGTGATGGATGTGATGGGCAGTGTTCTGTTGCTCACGCTTCTCTCTCCGATCCTGTGTGCCGTCGCTCTGGCTGTGCGATTGTCGTCGAAAGGCCCCATTCTGTATCGCCAGCAGCGAGTTGGGCAGTTTGGCAAACCGTTCACCTTTCTCAAGTTTCGTTCGATGTATGTGAACAATGACTCCACGGTGCACAAGCATTACGTCATGGAGTTAATCGCCGGCAAAGCCAAACGCCATGCGACCGACGACAATGCCGGCGGCGCCGGAGTCTACAAGCTCACCAAGGACGTGCGCGTTACGCGCGTCGGAGCGTTCATACGGCGCACCAGCCTGGACGAGCTACCCCAGCTCTTCAACGTGCTGTGCGGCGAGATGTCGCTCGTTGGACCCCGTCCAGCGATCCCATACGAAGTGGCCGCCTATCAGACATGGCATCGCCGCAGGGTCCTGGAGGTGAAGCCCGGTATTACCGGGTTGTGGCAAATCAACGGCCGTGGCCGCGTCGCCTTCGACGACATGGTTCGGCTGGATCTTCGCTATGCCAGGGAATGGTCACCCTGGCTGGACCTGAAAATTCTTCTTCGCACGCCGCGTGCAGTCATCGTCGGCGAGGGCGCGTACTAGCAGGCAATAGCCCACCTTTTCCAACTCTAACCAGGCAAGCTCTTCGGAGGATTCCATCGTGTCAGCCGCCACTGAGTTCTTTCCTCACAATATCGTAAGTTCTCCACGCAATAGCAGCGTGGTGAATTTTGGTGCGATCGGCTATGGGTACTGGGGGCCGAATGTCGTCCGCAACCTGGATGGTCTGGAGGGCGCGCGCATCGTCGCCATCTCCGATAAGTCCGCCGCCGCTCGAGGACGTGCTCAGAAAGCCATGCACGGCACCCACGTTACATCCGATACCAACGCGGTCATTACCTCGCCGGAAATTGACGCGGTGGCCATCGTTACGCCTGTCTGGACGCACTTTGAGCTGGCCAAAGCTGCGCTGGAAAACGGCAAGCACGTCTTTGTCGAGAAGCCATTCACCAGCAACACCGCTCAGGCGGAAGAGTTAATCAATCTGGCCGCCCGCAAGAACCTGCAGATCATGGTGGACCACACGTTTCTGTTTACCGGAGCGGTGCGGAAGATCAAAGAGTTGCTGCATGGAGGTTCGCTGGGGAAGCTCTACTATTACGACTCGACGCGCGTGAATCTTGGGCTCTTCCAGCACGACGTCAACGTGATCTGGGATCTCGCTCCGCACGACCTGTCGATTATGGACTACCTGATTGAGGGCAACGCTGAACAGATCGTCGCCACCGGACAGACCCACCTCAATGGCCACGAAGATGTAGCCTTCATCACGTTGTACTTCCCCAATGAGGTGATCGCGCACATCAACGTTAACTGGCTTTCGCCAGTGAAGGTGCGCATGACGCTCATCGGCGGCGAAAAGAAGATGCTGGTGTGGAACGACCTGGAAGCTGACGAGAAGATCAAGGTCTATGACAAAGGCGTGAAGGTCACCAGCCGCGAGGGCGTGTACAACCTGCTGGTCAACTATCGCTCCGGCGATATGTGGGCGCCACACCTTGAGCCGGTGGAGGCCCTGCGTCAGGAACTCGGATACTTTGTTGAATGTATCAACAAGAGCCAGACGCCATTCAACGATGGGCTCGCAGGCCTTCGAGTGGTGAAGATGTTGGAGGCAGCGAATCATTCATTGCGGCATCGCGGTGCGGCTGTGCGCCTCGATAATCAGATCGCATCGCCCGCAGCACCTTCCTTCAGTCAAGACAATCAATCCGCTGTCGTCAACATTACCCATCCCGCAGCTGCAGCAGCCGCAGCTTCTCTGGGCTAAGCGGCACGTCGAACGAACGAGGAGACCGAACATGGATCATATTGACGTACCGTTTCTTGACTTGGTGACTCCCCACGTGGAGATGGAGGAGCAACTCGTTGCGGAATTCCGCGCGGCGTTGCGCACAGCCGGATTCATCGGCGGCAAGCCTGTCGACAACTTCGAGGCTGCATTCGCGGAGTTCTGTGACACCCGGTACTGTGTGGGCGTGGGCAGCGGAACCGACGCCCTGCGTTTCGCACTCACCGCCGCCGGCGTTGCGCCGGGAGACAGCGTACTGACGGTCGCGAATACCTTCATCGCTACTACCGAAGCAATCACTCAGGCGGGCGCAATGCCCGAGTTTGTCGAGATCGACGAACGCACCTACAACATCGATCCTCGCAAGCTCCGCGAACATCTGGAGCAGAATTGTGATCGCGACCCTGAGTCGGGCAGACCCAGATCCCGTCGCACGGGTCAGACCATTACGGCCATCGTCCCGGTGCATTTGTATGGTCAGATGGCCGACATGGATCCGATTCTGAAGCTTGCAGAAGAGTACAACCTCCTGGTTATTGAGGATGCATGCCAAGCTCACGGAGCTGAGTACTTCTCGAACGAGCAGCAACGGTGGAGGAAGGCCGGCTCGATCGGCATCGCGGCAGCCTTCAGCTTTTATCCTGGTAAGAACCTCGGTGCTTGCGGAGAGGCGGGAGCGGTGACGACTAACGATCCGCAGATCGCCGATATGTCGCGCAAGCTTCGTGATCACGGACAGGCGGCCAAGTATTACCACGATGTCGAAGGCTACAACGGCAGACTGGACGCTATCCAAGCCCGTATTCTTTACGCCAAACTGACGCACCTTCCGCTGTGGAACATGGAGCGCAGGAGACTGGCCAGGCACTACAACGAGCGGTTGGCCACCGTGGAAGGCCTGGTTGCTCCATTCGAGCCTCAGTGGTCCCGCGCCGTCTATCATTTATATGTAGTGCGGGTGCAAGACCGCCAGGAGATGCAGAACATCCTGAAGGGCGCCGGCGTTGCTACAGGCATTCATTATCCCGTTCCGTTGCATGTCCAGCAGGCCTATCGCGCGCTGGGCTATAGCAACGGCGATCTCCCCATCACCGAACGCGTCTCTGCGGAAATTCTCTCCCTGCCGATGTATCCGCAGCTGAATCAGGAGCGACAGGCTAAGGTAATCAAGCAGATAAAAGAATGCCTGATGGTACCCAGCAGCGCTTCCCGCTAGCGGCAACTCCCGAATGTTCAAGAAGCACTATTTGATTCTGCGACTTATGGCATCGCTCGCGCAGTTAGCTCATGAGTATGTACGAGATAGATCCCACCAGGGATGAACGATGGGAACGTCTGCTCGCAGCACATCCAAGGGCCTCAATATTTCATACCCGAGGGTGGCTTGAGGCTCTGCGACAGACGTATGGCTACTATCCAGTCGCATTCACGACTTC
>DATHQX010000079.1:0-2916 GCA_035482295.1 Verrucomicrobiia bacterium | reverse complement strand
TGCGGGCTCCGTCATCCACGCAGTTGGCGGCGAGCAGGACATGCGCAAGATGGGCGGACTGCGTTCCTACATCCCGTGGACATTCCTGACCATGGGCATCGCGACCCTCGCTATCGCTGGAATCCCCCCGTTCGCAGGTTTCTGGAGCAAAGACGAAATTCTCTGGAAAGCTTATTCCAGCCCGCACGGCAGTTGGGTCTTTTGGCTGATCGGAGTCGTCACGGCGTTCATCACGTCGTTCTACATGTTTCGCCTGCTCTTCATGACATTCTTCGGCGACTACAAGGGTGCGCAGGTGGACGATCACGGCCACGGCACCCACGGCAACGCAAGTGATGGTCACGGCCACGGCGAGCCTCACGAGAGTCCGATGGTCATGCTCGTTCCGCTTATGATTCTTGCGATCCTCTCGGTCTTCGGGGGATTTGTCGGCTACCACAACCACTTTGAACATTTCCTGGAACCAGTATTCGGCACAGGCTTCGCAGATGCCGCCGGAGACGCGGCGAGTGGTTCCACGGAATATATTCTGATGGGAATCTCGGTGCTGGTCGCCTTCGCGGGCGCCATCCTGGCGTGGTTCCTCTATGTCAGCCGGCCGTACCTTCCGCAGAAAATCGCCGACGGCCTGAATGGGTTCTATACCGCGGTCCTGAACAAATATTACGTCGACGAACTTTACGCGAGATTATTCGTGAAGCCGCTGATTGACGGCTCGACCAGTATTCTGTGGCAGGGAGTCGACCGCAAGGTCATCGACGACACGGTCAACAACGCCGCCGACGGCGCGCGCGTCGTTTCCGACGAGGCCCGGCACATGCAGTCCGGCAATCTCCGCTCTTACGCTGGATGGATTGCCGCCGGTTCGGCCGTCGTGATTGCCTACATGATTTGGATGGGAGTGCGCTGAGCGATGACGACCGATAGCTGGAGCCCTTACATCCTGACGCTCGTCATCTTCGCCCCGCTGCTGGGAGCGTTGCTGCTGGTGCTGTTTCCCCGGCGTGATCGCGACATTCGCATCTTCGCTCTCGTTATTTCGCTGCTCACTTTTCTTCTCTCGCTGCATCTCCCGGTGCACTTCCATCGCGGCCAGGCTGGCTTCCAATACGAAATTGACAAGCAGTGGATTTCCACTCCCAACATCCACTACCACATGGCCATGGACGGCATCTCCATGTGGCTGGTGGTGCTGACCACGTTCCTGACTCCGCTGTGCGTGCTGATCTCGTGGAAGTCGATTCACGATCGCGTGAAGGAATTCTTTATCCTCCTTCTTATTATGGAGACTGCGCTGATCGGCGTCTTCACTTCGCTCGACCTCTTCCTCTTCTATTTCTTCTGGGAAGCCACGCTGATCCCGATGGCCCTCCTGATCGGTGTCTTCGGCCATGATCGCAAAGTCTACGCGGCCGTGAAGTTTTTCATGTACACCATGATCGCCTCGGTGTTCATGCTGGCTGCGATACTGTGGCTCTACGCGAACACGGGCACCTTCCAATTCAACGAAATTCGCGATCTGATCGCGCAGGGCAAGGTGTCGAACTTCCCCGCGGCTGCGCAGTGGCTATTCCTCGGCTTCTTCCTCGCCTTCGCGGTGAAAGTTCCGCTGTTCCCGTTCCACACGTGGCTGCCCGACGCGCACGTCGAAGCGCCCACCGCCGGCTCGGTCCTGCTGGCCGGAGTGCTGCTGAAGATGGGCACCTACGGCCTGCTGCGCTTCAATCTCGGCCTGTTCCCCGAGCAAGCCCGTCACAACCAGTGGTGGATCATGACCCTGGCGCTGATCGGCATCATTTACGGCGCGCTCGTCGCCATGGTTCAGCCCAACATGAAGAAGCTGATCGCCTACTCTTCGGTCAGCCACCTCGGCTTTGTCGTGCTCGGAATTTTCAGCTTCACTACGTCGGGATTAAACGGCGCCATGTTCGTCATGCTGGCCCACGGAATTTCTACCGGCGGCCTGTTCATGCTCGCGGGAATTCTGCACGAGCGCCGCCACACCTACGAAATTTCCGAATTCGGGGGCCTCGCCTCCATCGTTCCCGTTTACTCGGCTACGTATCTGTTCATCGTGCTAGCCTCGGTCGGACTTCCCTTGCTCAACGGATTCATCGGCGAGTTCCTGGTGCTGAGCGGTGCGTTCCAGGCCAAGCCTATCTACGGAATTCTCGGTGCAACGGGCGTGATCTGGAGCGCGGCCTACCTCTTATGGATGTACCAGCGCGTCTTCTACGGCAAGGTCACGCACCCGATCAACAATTCAATGGGCGACATGATCGTCTTTGAGAAAGCCGCAGTCTGGCCCTGCGCCGCCGCAGCCCTGGTGATGGGCGTGGCCCCGATTCTCTGGCTGGGCGCGATTGATCCCGCGGTCCAAGCGGCGCTCGCGCCGTTCAGTCAAATCGTCAGCAAGGTGGTGGGACAATGATTCACCTCCCCGCCATTTTCTTACAGACGATTTCGCAGGCACTCCCGCAAAACACCGACTACCTCCGCATCCTGCCTGAACTGGTTCTCTCGGCGTTCGGCATCGTGATCATGCTGCTCGACCCCTTGGTCGACGAAGAAAAAAGCCAGAAAACGCTGGGCCTGATCGCCTTCGTCGGAACAGTCGCGGCTCTTCTCGCGACCTGGTACATGGCGCAGTCGCCCGGCCTCGCTTTCTCGAACATGGTGAAGGTCGACGACTTCAGCGTGTTCTTCCATTATTTGATTATCGCCATCGCCGCCGTCGTGATACTCAGTTCGTTCGAGTACATGGCGGTGCAGCGGATTCGCGCCGGAGAATACTACGCCCTGATTCTCTTCGGCGCAGTCGGCATGGCCCTGATGTCCTCGGCCGTTGAACTGGTTCTGATTTTCATCGCGCTTGAAATCTCCTCCATCTCCACGTACATCCTGACCGGCTTCCGC
>DATHQX010000078.1:0-17525 GCA_035482295.1 Verrucomicrobiia bacterium | reverse complement strand
GTGCTTGGTCTCGCATGACGGAATGTTCAACACGGTTTCAGCGTACGGAACGACGGAAGAACTCTGGTTCAACGAATGGGAGTTTAAGGGAACTCCGTGGACAAATCGCGCACTCTACGACAAGTGGTCGCCGGAAATGTTCGCCACCAACTTCAAGACGCCTCTGCTCGTCGTGCATGGCCAACTCGATTATCGCCTCGACGTCTCGGAAGGCCTTCAGCTCTTCACGACCTTGCAACGGCTGAAAGTTCCGTCGAAGATGCTGTACTTTCCGGACGAAGGTCATTGGGTACTGAAGCCGCAGAATGGCCGCTTGTGGTATCAGACCGTGAACGGCTGGGTCGACGAATGGACCAAACCGAAGACTCAATGACGTTTGAAGTACTGCACCGCGCGCTCGTGCGCTTCGGCTTTCTCGCGGGTTGAAAACGTACCGAGGTTGCGGCGCTTGCCGGTCTTGGGATTCTTCTTGCGCGAGTACAGGCGATACTCTCCGGAACTGAGCTTGCGAATCATGTTTGATTGGATGAGGAATTGCCGCCGCAGGGAAGCTTGACGTCGCGCGAGTTCAGCGGACCTTATCTACATTTTGGGGCGATTCGCTGGCAACATCCTCTTCGCTGTGCCAGCAGATACGATTGCGACCCCGACGTTTGGCGCGATAGAGCGCGCGATCGGCGCGTGCAATCAGCTCTCCGCAAGTGAGCGAAGTCGACGGATAACAGTCGGCGATTCCGATGCTGACCGTAAGCTGATGGCCCAGCGGAGACGCCCGGTTGACGATGTTGAGCTCGGCGATGGCGCCTTGCAACCCCGCAGCAACGGTTCCAGCGCCCTCTAAATCCGTGTCAGGCAACAGCACGATAAATTCCTCGCCGCCGTAACGAGCGATGACATCCACTCCTCTCTGAAGCTCCTGACGAAGGGCTTTGGCGATCCGCACCAGACACTCATCGCCGTAAGGATGGCCGTGCGCGTCGTTGACGCGCTTGAAGTAGTCGACGTCGATCATCAGCAGCGAGAGTGGCTCATTCTTGCGCAACGCCCGTTTCCATTCGGCCTCGAACGCATGCGCGAAGAATCGGCGGTTGGGAATTCCGGTAAGTGGATCGAGCGTCGATTGCCGCTCCAGTTCCTGGTTCGTGGCCTTCAGCTCCTTCTCTTTGCTGAGCAGGTTAGCGTGACCCATCAGGTAATTGACCTGAAGCACGCCAGAATGAACGCCCTGCACGATCAGCAGGAGCAGCATTGCAGCGACACCGAAATAGAAGTAATGCTGAGCGACGGAAACCGCCATTCCGAACAATGCGCCCGTGACCAGCAGCGGAAAAAGGCTGCGGAGAAGCAGAGCGCGCCGATTGCTGAGCACTTGCGCCCGCACAATTCCTTCGTTGTCTCGTGGTAAGCGCAGCGCCTGCCATCCGACGAAGAGAAACGGCAGACTCCAGAGCAATTCGAAGAATCCGCCTTTGGGCAGACGCCAAACCGTCGCCACCAGCGTTCCTGCTGGAGCCTGCCACGATGCGCTCGGATAATCCAAGGCAAGCTCAATCGGCAAGTACATCCACAGCATGGCGCACAAAGTGCGCGTGCGCCGGCGTTCCTCGGCCGTCGACCAGGTCAGCAGGCGAAGCGTGCTGCCGATTGCCAGCAGCAGACATTCTCCCCAGTAGATTTCGTAGGTCGTTGCCGCGGCCAAATCTGCCGGCATAGAAATCTTGAACAAGCGGACATAAGTCAGCACCGTCGCGATCAGCGCCTGAAACAGATTGATGTAAAGCACTCCTCGGCGCGATTGGGAATCGTAGGTATTGGCGATGGCGAGGAAAAAAGGAATGCCGGCGTCGAAGAACAGCAGGTCAGAAATATCAGCCGACGGGCTGAGATTCCAGCTGCTTCCGGTAAGGCAGCTGAACGCCGCTTGAGCAGCGGCCCACAGAAAGAATCCGACCGCGATCCAGATCCATCCTGGACGCTCGCGCTGCCGCAGTTGCGCGATCCTCCACAGGCAGCACAAACCGGCAACGAAAGGAACGGCCGCGCTAAAGGCGTTGGAGAGAAGCGCCATCCCAGGAAAAAGGAAAAGCGCAACAGCGTGGAATACGAACAATCCGGCAAGGGAGCCGCTGAGTAGGGTGCGCTCGTTGAGTGGCCAGTATGTGCTAATCGGTCTGACCATTTAAGTGTTAATTACACAAGTATAGAACGGCAGAAGACAATCACACTTTAGTTGTCTTTCACAAAGCCGGGAAACAATGTTGTCAGTGGTCCCAATATCCGTTGTAGAAGGCTTGAGGCTCCAGTAGAATCCTGTGCTCGTTGAGTTTCCTCTTCGCGACGTCTGCATTGCTCCAGCCTGGAAAAGTGGTGCCGATAGACGCTAAGAGGTCACCTGTGGGGCACAGAACAAATCACGGGACGCCGGCCAACCACCGAGCCGAAAAAGTTACATGTCCAGGCTTGGTCCGTCTGCATCCTTTAGAAAACGCTGGCATCTAAAGTTGAGTATCATTCACTCAAGGACTGATATGCCTAACGAAAATAAAGAGTTACAGACCACTGACCCGGAACTTCGTGATGATTCCGAGACCGCCCGCACGCTGCCGGTCCTGCCGGTGCGCGATACGGTTTTGTTCCCCCACGCCGTGCTTCCGCTGACGGTTGGTCGCGAAAGCTCCGTGCAATTGATCAATTCCCTGGGGGACGACAAGACCATCGTCGTGGTGGCGCAGCGGGAAGCGCGCGTCGACGCCCCCCAGCCGACCGACTTATATGCTGTCGGCAGCCTGGCGGTCGTCCACAAAGTCGTTCGCATGCCCAACCAGAGCCTGTTCGTCTTCGCCGAAGGCCTGGAGCGCGTGAAGGTCACCGAGTACACGCAGTTAACACCATTCATGCGCGCGTCCGTCGAGTCGATCCCAGAGGTCCCTGTTCCCAAGAACTCCGAGATCGAGGCTCTGCAGCGCAATGTGCTGACACTGTTCCAGCAGATCGTTGCCGGCTCTCCCACGTTGTCGGATGAACTGTCGACGGTCGCCAGCAACATCGACGAGGCCGGCCGCATGGTCGATTTCATCGCCTCGTCGCTGCCGTCGCTTTCGACGCGCGACAAGCAGGATGTCCTAGAAACGCCCGACGTTCAGGTTCGCCTGGAGAAGATTAACCAGCACCTGGCGAAGGAGCTCGAAGTCCAGCAGCTGCGCAACAAGATCCAGAGCGAAGTGCAGGATCGCGTGCAGCAGACGCAGCGCGAGTACTACCTGCGCGAGCAGATGAAGGCCATCCAGAAAGAACTGGGTGAGCAGGACGAGACCACGCGCGACACCGAAGATCTGCGCCAGAAGATTGAATCGGCAGGCATGCCCGACGATGTGAAGAAAGAAGCGTTGAAAGAGCTTGGCCGGCTGGCGCGCATGTCTCCGATGGCCGCCGACTACGGCCTCACCCGCAACTACATCGAGTGGCTTGCGGTATTGCCGTGGCAGAAGTCATCGGGTGTCGATATCGATATCCCGAAAGCGAAGGAGATCCTCGACTCCGATCACTACGATCTGGAGAAGGTGAAGAACCGCATTCTCGACTATCTATCGGTTCGCCGGTTGAAGCCGGGAATGAAAGGCCCAATCCTTTGCTTCGTCGGACCTCCGGGCGTCGGCAAGACCTCGCTCGGCAAGTCGATTGCCCGTGCGCTGGGACGCAAGTTCGTGCGGCTGTCGCTGGGTGGCGTGCACGATGAAGCGGAAATCCGCGGACATCGCCGCACCTACATTGGCGCTCTGCCGGGGCAGATCATGCAGGGCATTCGCCGCGCTGAGACCAATGATCCGGTCTTCATGCTCGACGAAATCGACAAGGTCGGTCGCGACTTCCGCGGCGATCCAGGCTCGGCGCTGCTCGAAGCTTTGGATCCGGAGCAGAACGCAACGTTCCGCGATAACTATCTCGACGTGCCGTTCGATTTGTCGAAGGTGTTGTTTATTACCACGGCGAATATGCTCGATCCGATAGCCGAGCCGTTGCGCGATCGCATGGAGATCATCGAACTGCAAGGCTACACCGAGGAAGAGAAGGTGCATATCGCCTTCCAGTATCTGGTTCCGCGGCAGATCGAAGAAAACGGAGTCACCAACGAGCAGATCGAATTTCCGGAGGAGACGATCCGCTTCATCATTCGCCACTACACGCGTGAGGCCGGCGTGCGCAATCTTGAGCGCACCATCGGCACCATCTGCCGCAAGCAGGCGCGTCGATTGGCGGAAGGGAAGACCGACAAACTGGTGGTCACTCCTGAACTGGTGCAGCATCCGGACATGCTGGGCGGCATGAAGATCCGCACCGAGGGTGAAATTGCCGAGCGCACCAAGCGTGCCGGTGTGACGGTCGGTTTGGCGTGGACACCGACCGGTGGCGATGTGCTCTTCGTCGAAGCAACTAAGATGAAGGGGAAGGGCGGCCCGCCCACGATAACTGGGCAGCTTGGCCAGGTGATGCAGGAATCCATACAGGCTGCCTACAGCTGGGTTCGTTCGCATGCCAAGGAACTCGGGATCGACGAGGCATTTTTCGGCGATCACGACATCCACATTCACGTACCGGCGGGAGCGATCCCCAAAGATGGTCCTTCAGCAGGCGTGACTATGGTGACCACCCTGGTGTCGTTGCTGACGGATAAACCAGTGCGGCCGTTAACTGCGATGACCGGCGAGATTACGCTGAGCGGGAACGTGCTTCCCATCGGCGGCATCAAGGAGAAGGCGCTGGCGGCCAAACGCGCAGGGGTTACCGACATCATCCTGCCTGCCGAAAACAAGCAGAATGTGGAGGAAGACCTGACGCCGGAGCAGACACAGGGAGTCAGGTTCCACTACGTGAAGACGATTGACGAATTGCTCCAGATCGCTCTGCCGACCACTCGCGCCGAAGAGAAGAAAGACGCCGAGGTTCGCGAGCAGGTACTGCAAACCGTGCCAGTCGGTTAAGGTACAGCATCAACAATTAATCAGGGCCGCATATTGCGGCCCTTTTCTTTTGCGGAATCGCAAAATCACTTGCGCGGGAACCTTGTCGGCCTCGATCGGTTCAGCTCATTACCTCAAAGGCTCAAGCCGGCTGTGAAGGCCCTTCGCAATATGTACGCCTGAAAGGCGGGCTCCGCCCTTTATAAAGCCCACCGGTTTAATTGCGGTTCCTCATCTTCCACAACATCTGCCGATACATTCCCAGCCAAAGCTCGGCATCTTCCGACGACAGATTCAATCGCCGAACCATCCTTCGCACGCGTTCCTCAGTCGATGTCACAGAAATCGGATTCACGTATCCGCTGAGGTGTAGAGACTCCAGCAAGACCTTGGATATTCTCTCCACTTCTCCTGCGCTCGCCGCCTTCGTCTTTGTCGTTTTGGTCGCCGGCGCTTTCGAATCGCGAATGAGCTCGTACAGACAAATTGCAACTGCCTGTCCCAGGTTCATCGAGATGTGCTGCTCGCGAGTAGGAATACTCATCAGCCAGTGGCAGTAGCTGAGATCGTCGTTCGAGAGGCCGGTCTTCTCTGTTCCGAAAAGCAGCGCCACTTTGCCGGACGAGAGTTCCTTGCGGATCAGCTTCGCGCCTCGCTCCAATCGTCGCAGAGGATGTTGCAGTTCGCGGTGACGCACTGCCGTCGTTCCCACAACCAGAGTGCGATCAGCCACGGCCTCGGCCACGCTCTTATATTCTTCCGCTTTCGCCAGCACTGGCGCACCGCCTGCCGCAGACCGGGCTTCGCGAAACGCCACGTCATAGGGGTTGACCACGCGGAGTTGCAGAAATCCAAAGTTGCTCATGGCGCGCGCCGCCGCACCTATATTGAGTGGATTGCTGGTCTCCACCAGCACCACTACCAGGCGTTTTGTGTCGAAAAGCATCGGAAATCAGTGTAGTGCAGACCGGCACGGGCGGGACAATCTGTGCGGTAAGGCAACAACGCAGCCTTTGCGCGCGTCTTAGCAAAGACGTTCAATATGTGTAAGGCAGTGTTCAAACTCGTACTCTGCGGGTTAATGACCGCGATTTTGCTGGCCGCCCAGGAAACCAAGCCCGCTCCTCCCACTCCGATTGACGCGAAGAAAGCCGAAGTGGGCGGCAAAACGTGGGACCCCGGATGGGACCAGATCGTCGAGCAGTCGATCCCCGGCGATATGCTTTCATCGCGTGTGCCGCGTGACGTTAAGAAATTCTGTCCGCGCTTCTACACCATGAGCGATACGGATAAGCGCGTGTTCTGGGCGTATTTTTTCCAGGCGCTCGCCGGAGCCGAAGCCGGACTGAATCCGACCACGCGCGTACGTCATACGCAACCCGAGGTAGCGAGAACCGACAAGGTGACGCACCGCGCGGTTCGCAGCGAAGGCCTGTTGCAACTGACGTATGACGACCAGCTTTTGTATGATTGCAACTTCGATTGGCAGAAAGATCGTGAACTGAAGAGCGACGATCCGTCAAAGACGATTCTCCAGCCCAAGAACAACCTTGAGTGTGGTGTGAAGATCCTGGAGAATCAGATCATCACGCAGCGCCGCGGACTGGTCTCGGGGAAATCGTATTGGTCAACGCTACAGCCGGGAACGGTCAGCTATCGCGTCTTTGCCAAAGAGATGATCAACCCTCCGGCCGCGTGCGAAGCGCCGACCAAGGTTCCGAAGCTGAAGCAGCAGACGACGGCTACGGTGCATGAGGACGGCGAAGAAACGCGTGCGACCAAACAAGCGTCTCTCACGGGAGAGCATCGTTAGGTTAGCGCGTCTCTTTCTGTTGAACCGGCGTGATTTTACTAACCCAAGGTTCCGGTTAAGCGGCTGGGTTTTACGAGTAGTTTTCTCACGACCAGCCCCTAACCCCTGGCCCCTATCCGCTTCAACTCTTCCAGCAGCCGGCTCACTTCTTCCGCCGTGTTGTAGTGCGTCAAGCCGATGCGCAGCATGCCGCCGCTCTGCTCCACGCCAAGCCGTTCGGTGAGGTTGATGGCGTAATAGTTACCGTCCCAGGTGAAGATGCCGCGGCCGCCAAGCTTCGTTGCCAGCTCACGCGGCGAGTGGACCTCCATGCGAATCGCGACCGTCGGCGTGCGCTGATCGAGCTTCGCCAGGTCTTTGATCCCGTAGAAGGTCAGGCCGTGAATCTCCAGCAATCCGCCAATCAGTTGAGCCGCCAATTCCTGCTCATGCCGCCGGATGACCTCATACGCGGCCAGAATAGCTTCTCGCCGCGATGCCGCCGAAGGATGATGCCGGCGCCCCAAATCTGCAAGATACTCAATCGCTGCGACTACTCCAGCCAGGCATTCGTGGTTCTGCGTGCCGGTCTCCCAGCGATCGGGCAGCTGCTCCGAGCTGGCGCGCAGCTTGTAGGGACGCAGCCGCTGCAACTGCTCGCGCTTGCCGTACAGCACGCCCAGGTGCGGACCGAAGAACTTGTATGTCGAGCAGACCAGAAAATCGCAGTCCAACGCACGCACGTCGACCGGCCCGTGCGGCGCGTAGTGCACCGCATCAAGGAAAGCCATCGCGCCAACGGCATGCGCCAGCCGCACGACCTCGCCTGCAGGATTGATGGTGCCGACAGCGTTAGCGGCCCAGCCGACGGCGACGACCTTGGTATTGCGCCGGACCTTCGCCTGCAGGTCGAACATATCCAGCGTGCAATCGGACGGCTTGATGTCGGCGGTACGAACCTTCACGCCGCGCTCCTCGAGCGAGACCCAGGGCGAGACGTTAGCGTCGTGATCAAGTACCGTCACCAGCAGCTCATCGCCGCTCTTGAGCTCGCGGCCGATCGCGCGGCTCAACGCGAGCGTCAGCGTGGTCATGTTCGGGCCGAAGATGACTTCGTCCGGATCGCAGTTCAGGAAGTCGGCCATCGCCGCGTGAGCGTCGGCGATAAGTCGATCGGTGCGGGCACTCGCCGCGAATGCGCCACCTGTGTTGGAATTCGACGTAGTGAGGTAGCTTGCAATCGCATCGATCACGCGCTGGGGTACCTGCGTTCCGCCCGGCGCATCGAAGAACACCGCCGGCTGGCCGTTGACCTCTTGCTGAAGAGCAGGGAACTGCTGACGTACCCAATCGATATCAAACCGAACCGTTTCACGAGCCATGCTGACACCTGAGGACATTTAAGAACTCCTGATTGCGGTAAGAAAGTCCGAGAGCAGCCCGTATGCGGTGGTCTCCAGCGTCGGGTCCTGCTCGGTGATGATGAGTTGAGGGAGGACATCGGTCTCAAAACTAATGATCGACGACGGGCCGTGAATCTGCGCCAGCGAGTCATCAAGTTTCAGCCTCTCGGGCTGAACCATTGCGGCGATACTGCCATCGGGCTCTCGCCGGGCACGGCATACGAGCTTCCAAGCTTCACCGCCGGCGCGCGCCTGGCGCAACTGCTCGACGGTTAAGCCGCGAATACCTTGCCGCTTCACGTCTTCGATCTTGAGCGCGCCGTCCATCAGAACATTAGTCAATGCCACGACTTTCACGGCGGCGTCGATGCCTTCGATGTCATCCGTAGGATCGGCCTCTGCCACTCCCAGTTCCTGCGCGCGGCGCACGGCTTCGTCGAAGCTCCGGCCAGCTTCCATTTCTTCCAGAATGACATTGGTCGTGGAATTCAGCACGCCATGAAAGCCGCGAACCTCTACCGCCGGCATCGCCTCGCGGAAGAGCGAGAAGATAGGCACGCCGTCCATCACCGCCGACTCGAACAGGAACCGCCGCCCCTTGGCTGCGGCCAGCGTAGTCAGTTCGCGATAGGCGTATACCACAGGACCCTTGTTGGCGCTGATGGCGTGCGCTCCGGATTCCAGGGCCGCGCGGATGTAATCGATGGCCGGGCGTCCGGTGGCGGCGTTTAGTGAGGTCGTTTCGAACATGGCATCCGCTGTTCCCGCCCTCAGCCACTCGCGAATGTCGAGGAAGTGCTCTGCTTGCGAGAAATCGTTGGCCAGCAGCTTATCCGGATCGAAACCGCCGGGCGCCACAAGCCATCCCAAACGCCGCGAAGCCACTCCGGTGATACGGAAAGTAATGCCGTGGCGGGCGCTGAGTTCCTGGCGCTTGCGTTTGAGGAGGGCGACGAAAGCCTTACCCACGTTGCCGAAGCCAACGATGCAGAGGTTATAGGTGCGGATAGCGGCGCTCTCCGAGGTGAAGTAGCTGTACCTACCATTCTAAATGCGGGGCCGAGCCCTGAGCGCGCCGCTCTCGGCGGCTGGGAATTTCTGCCGCTTTTTCGTACCTACTTCCACTCCTCGCGCATCCATTCAGGTGGGTCTGGTCACGGAATTGTGGGGCGTGGGGAAACTCGTCCCATGGATTTCCGCTGGCTCAGATATAATCTGGAGTTAAGCTGAATCCCGGATGCTACACTTCACCGATCGCCGCAGCTTGCGTTTGTCTCCCAAGCGCCGCCTGCAATGCAGACTTTTCGGCCCCGGCAGCATAACAACTCAGTACTAATCTGCCTGTGAAGGAGCCTCGGAATGGCCATTAAAGCAAGTGAATACGTTTGGCACAACGGACACCTCGTCGCCTGGGACGACGCCAAGATCCATGTGATGGCCCACGTGGTCAATTATGGCTCATCGGTCTTTGAGGGTGTCCGCTGCTATCACACGCCGAAAGGCCCCGCGATCTTCCGCCTGCGGGACCACACGATCCGTCTGCTCCAGTCGTGCAAGATCTATCGCATCGACGTGGACTATTCGCTTGAAGAGCTGATGCAGGCACAGATAGACCTGGTCGCCGCCAATAAGGTTTCGCCTTGCTACATCCGTCCCATCGTGCTGCGCGGCTACGGACAGGTTGGCGTGAACCCGTTTAACTCGCCCACCGATGTCTATGTTGCCAACTACGAGTGGGGTAAGTACCTGGGCAGCCCGGATTCGGACGACGGCGTCGACGTATGCGTTTCGTCGTGGACGCGTCTGGCGCCGAATACCATGCCGACCATGGCCAAAGCCGGCGCGAATTACATGAACTCGCAGCTGATCAAGATGGAAGCCATCGTGAACGGCTACACCGAGGGCATTGCGCTCGACATCAATGGCTACGTCAGCGAAGGTTCAGGCGAGAACATCTTCATCGTCCACAAGGACCGCATCTACACGCCGCCGCTGGGCAACAGCGTCCTGCCGGGCATCACGCGCAATTCGGTCATCCACATTGCGCAGGAGCTGGGCATTCCGCTGGTCGAGCAAATTATTCCGCGCGAGATGCTCTACATCTGCGATGAACTGTTCTTCAGCGGAACTGCGGCCGAGATCACCCCGATTCGCTCAGTCGACAAGATCACCGTCGGCCACGGTGTCGCCGGCCCGATCACGAAGTCGATCCGCAAGGAGTTCTACGGCATCGTGAACGGCGAAGCGGAAGACCGTCACGGCTGGCTCACGCCGGTTCCAGTACAGACGAAGCAGCCGGTCAGCGTTTAGGCAAAATCCAAATGCAAGAAAGAAGGGCGCAGAGATTGCGCCCTTTTTGCTTTATCAGGCATCAGCCGCCGTTTGTATCAGGGGCACGACTTCAGTCGTGCCGCAGCGCGCTGCGCATATGAATTGTCATCCTGAGCGAAGTGAAGGATCTGCGGTTCGCCGACGTTGGAAGAATATCCGCGTTTTTGTCGCTCCCGTCAGACCGCAGATCCTTCGTCGGGCTCAAGCCCTCCTAAGGATGACAATTCATACGATCCACGGAGCTAGGACAAGCTCCAACTGCAAGCCTGAAGCGTGCTCCACCCTTAGGTACTTCATCCTCGGCGAACTGCAGGTCCTTCGCTTCGCTCAGGATGACAATTTCGCGAAGATTCGTCCCCACAGTGCCCGCCTAAAACTCCATCGTCTTCAACTCAGGACTCACCAGCAGCGGCGCATCCGTCGCGCGCTGTACATCCTCAACCGTAAGGTGCGGCGCGATTTCATCCAGCACCAGGCCCGCCTGCGATACCCGAATGTATGCCATCTCGGTCACGATCGTATCCACTACGCGCAGGCCGGTGATGGGCAGGGTGCAACGGGTCAGGATCTTGGGCGAGCCGTCTTTGGTTGTGTGCTCCATGGCAACGATCACGCGCCGCGCGCTGGCGACCAGGTCCATCGCGCCGCCCATGCCCTTGACCATTTTGCCCGGGATCATCCAGTTCGCCAGGTTGCCTTCCTCGTCCACTTCCATCGCGCCCAGTACACTCAGATCGATGTGACCGCCGCGAATCATGGCGAACGATTCGGCGCTGGAGAAAAACGCGGTGCCCGGAATTTCGGTCACGGTTTCCTTGCCGGCGTTGATCAAGTCGGCGTCTTCTTCACCGGCCAGCGGATAGGGGCCGACGCCCATCATGCCGTTTTCGCTTTGCAGCACGACCTCCATGCCGGCAGGAACGCAGTTGGCGACCAGCGTCGGCATGCCGATACCGAGGTTGACATAGAAGCCGTCGCGCAACTCGCGCGCTACGCGGCGCACGATGCGGTCGCGTTTTTCGGTGTCTTTCTGCTTCGGAACGTTAGGAGTTGTTGCCATATAGACCCTGATTTCTTAAATTGCTCCACTTGTTTTGCGGCTTGACGTAATAAACCAAGCGTCCCGGATGCGGTTGGACCAAGGCTTGTCCACAATGGTTTGAGCCCACCAATCCGTCTTGCACGATCTGCTCGACGGAGAATTTCTCCGCGGTAGTGTCGCCTTGCCCCTCGTGGCAGGACACGTAACCTATTGCGCCGACCTGCAATTCTTTAGCTCCCTCGGCATCGAATTCGACCACGCCGGCACGGTCGGTGTGAAGCCGTAACATGCGATGCTCCGCTTCATCGGGGAACGCGATTTGAATGGCAGTATCCTTCTTAACCGGCTTGCCGCTTCGTCCGTCCAAAACGACGACGGCTACTGATTGCGCCACGGCAGCGTGGCCCAACAGGCAGCCCGCCAAGACAGATAATGCGACTCGGTGGATGTGCGTCGTCATTACGTCTTTCTCACCGTCCGCCGTTCGATCCGCTTTTCGTGGTCGGTTCCCTGGAAGATGCGTTGCACGTAGACGCTTGGCGTGTGAATCTGGTCCGGATCGAGCTCGCCCGGCTCGACCAAAAGCTCGACTTCGGCAATCGTGATCCTGCCGGCGGTCGCCATCATGGGATTGAAGTTCCGCGCCGTCTTGCGATAAATGAGATTGCCCCAGCGGTCGCCTTTCCACGCTTTAATGAGCGCGAAGTCGGCGGTCATACCGCGCTCAAGAACATAAGGCCGGCCGCTGAACTCGCGTGTCTCCTTGCCCTCGGCGACAACTGTTCCGAACCCGGTCGGCGTGTAGAAGCCGGGAATGCCCGCGCCGCCGGCCCGGATACGCTCGGCCAGCGTGCCCTGCGGAATGAGTTCGAGATCGATGCGGCCAGTGAGCACCATGTCTTCGAGCAACTTATTCTCGCCGACGTAGCTGCCCTTGTGCGAGGTGATTTGTCCGGCGGCCAGCAGCAATCCCAGGCCGAAGTCGTCCACACCGACGTTGTTGCTGATGGTGTGAAGGTTCTTGACGCCCTTTTTCACGAGCGCCTTAATGAGGTTCTCCGGAATGCCGCACAGCCCGAAGCCGCCGACCATGATGGTGGCGCCATCCTGAATGTCGTGCACCGCCGCTTCGGCGGTCGCTACTACCTTGTTCATTGCCATGAGTTTTGATCCGACCGGAGATTGTATCGGGGAGAAGTGGCGCGGAGCAAAAGCAGGCTAGGGGCTAGGGAACATGATGGTCGGCAAAGCAGTTCTGTTGGCTGATTGTCCTCACGAGCGCAGCGAGGGATTTGCTGTTTGCCGGCGGTGGTACGGATTCCCCCCTTCCGTCCACCACTCTGATCCCTGATCCCTAAGCCCTAGCCCCTGTTCTTATCAAACTTGTTCGCGCTCTCGAACAACTCCCGTAATCCTGGCCCGCGCAGGTTCTCTCGCAGCTCGGCCAGTTGCTGCTCGAAACGCAGCATCGCATCTTCAATGTTGCCGGTGTTGGTCATCGCGATGTCGCGCCACATGGAGTACGGGCTATGTGCGATGCGAGTCATCTCGCGCAGGGCGCGGCCACCGATCTGCGACACGGCCTCGTCGTCGCCGAGTTCTTCGCGCAACGCCGATGCCAGCGCCGTCGAAATCATCTGCGGGAGGTGGCTGATCCAGGCGCAAAGCCGATCGTGCCGCTCGGCATCCATGACTATCACGCGCGCGCCGATTTCCTGCAACAGCCGCAGATATTCATCCTGCCGCTTGCTGAAAGGCTGAGCTTGATCGACAGGAGTGATCAGCCAGACCGCGTCGCGGAAGAGATTAGCATCGGCATGCTCGATACCGCCGACCTCTTTACCTGCCATGGGATGGCCGGGAAGAAATCTCTCGGCTGCGTTATTGCCGAACAGCTCACGCGCGCGCTCGACCAGCTTCTCCTTCGTGCTTCCGGCATCGGTGATGAGGGTGGACGAACCGCTCAAGGTTGCGATCGGTTCCATCTGCGAGAGGATGCAGCCGACAGGAGTCGCGAGAACAACGACATCGCTGCCGACAATCGCACGCTCCAGGTCGGCTTCCGCACGGTCGATGGCTCCGCGTTCCTGCGCGATATCCAGCACTGCCCGCTTGTCGCAGCCGACAATCTGTCCGGCGAAGCCAGCTTGTTTAAGGGCAAGCCCAAGCGAGCCGCCGATCAGGCCGGTACCGACTATCGTGATTTGCTGGATGCGCATGCTGCAGAGGATAAGGCTAACTCATCAGGGGTGTCATCCTGAGCGGAGGCGGCGCTGACTTTGCGGCACCGAAGTCGAAGGAACCCTATGACCATTTGTCGTCCCTGCAGGACTCAGGATTTAGGACAGATGCTCGTCGGCACGACTGAAGTCGTGCCCTGACATAACCCCAAGGTGTCGAAGCGTCTCTACTAGAGCAGTTGGCCTTAAATCGTCCGACCAACCGCTGGCGCGATCATCCTGAGCTGCTCCATCAGCTCCGTGAACTGCTCTGGGAACAGCGATTGCGCGCCATCCGACAGCGCCTCGTCCGGCGAGGGATGGACCTCAATCAGCAGCGCATCGGCTCCAGCCGCCACTGATGCGCGCGCCATCGGTGCGACCTTGTCGCGCAGCCCGGTTCCATGCGATGGATCGGCCACGATAGGCAGGTGCGACAACTTGTGGACAATCGGAATTGCCGAGATGTCCATCGTGTTGCGCGTGTACGTCTCGAAGGTGCGGATGCCGCGCTCGCACAGCATGACGTCGTAGTTGCCGCCCGACATGATGTATTCGGCTGACAGCAGCGTCTCTTCAATCGTCGCTGCAATGCCGCGCTTCATCAGCACTGGCTTGCGAATCTTGCCGACCTCACGCAGCAAGTTGAAATTCTGCATGTTGCGCGCGCCCACTTGGAAGATGTCGATATAGGGCATCATCAGCTCGATCTGCGAAATCTCCATGACTTCGCTGATGACCAGCAGCCCGTGCGCATCGGCGGCCTCGCGCATCAGCTTGAGCGCCTCGACGCCCAGGCCTTGAAATGTGTATGGCGAGCTGCGAGGCTTGAAAGCACCGCCGCGCAGAACCTTTGCGCCGGCCGCGCAGACTATCTCGGCCGCGGCGAAGATCTGCGCCCGCGATTCCACCGAGCATGGCCCAGCCATGACGACAACTTGTTTGCCACCGACCTCCACGCCGTTCGGCAGTTTGACGATCGTGCCTTCCGGCCGGAAGGTACGGCCCACAAGCTTGTATGGCGCGCTGATGCGGTGCACCGTCTGCACGCCGGGCAGCACCTCAAGCTCGCGGATGTCGAAGTCGATACGCTTGCCGACGGCGGCCAGCACACTTTGCCGCGCTCCCGTGGTGCGGTGTACGGCAAAGCCCATCTTGATCAGATGGTTGGTGACCTCCTGAATCTGGTCTTCGCTCGCCGTCTCCCACATTGCAACGATCATGATTTAGCCCTTAGAGATTAGCAATGAGCAATTAGCATTGAGGCAGCACTTCCGTAATGGTTGTTTCGCTAACGTTCATCTAACGGTGGCCGGCTCGGAACTGAGAACTGACAACCGGCAACTGACAACGGCCTTTCACTCCTTCGGCTCCAGCTCGGTTGCGTTACGCGCCTTCCCCATCTGATTCGACGTCCACTCTCTGCACCTGGCGCATCACGTCGATGAGGCGCTCGTAGACCTGTCGCAACTGAATCTGCGACAAGGGGCCATGATTCATCTGCGCGATGTTGTCGAAGATGATCCGCTCGCGGTCGGGCTCGTACACCGGCATGGCCAAGCCCTGCTTGAGCTTGCCGATCTCCACCGCACACACTGCGCGTTCGTTGATCAGCCGCACCAACTGCTGATCCACTTCGTCGATCTTCTTACGCCAATCCGCGATGTCCATGGCAGTAAAACTTCATCTTCACCACAGAGACACCGAGTACACGGAGAAAAACAAGACCTAAGGTCTCCGTGTTCCCTGGCCACCAGTGGTGAATCTACTCCTGCAAGAACGTTTGTCTTCTCCGCAAAATGTTACTTGCTGGCTCCGGCGTGTTGCGCGGTCGCTGTGAGGGATGACAAGAATTCTGACACAGCCGCGGCCTCTCGACCATTGTTCTGTTCCACGCGCTGAACAATCGCGCTGCCCACGACCGCCGCGTCGGCAAAGCTGCCCACTTCCGCAAACTGTTCCGGAGTGGAAACACCAAAGCCGACCGCAATCGGTAGCTTGGTGAATGCGCGCAGCCGCTCGACCAGGGAACGCGCGTCGCCTGCCAGTTCCTGCCGTGCGCCGGTGATGCCGGTGCGGGAGATGGCGTACACAAATCCGCGCGAGTGTTTGGCGATCTGCCGAAGTCGGTCATCGGTGCTGGTGGGCGCCGCCAGGAACACGGGCGCGAGTTTGTGCGTCTTCATGGCCTTCAAATAATCGCCCGCTTCTTCCATCGGCAGATCGGTGACGAGCGCTCCATCAACGCCGGCCTCAGCCGCCGCGGCGCAAAACGCGCCCAAGCCAAACTGCAAAATCGGATTGAGATACGAGAAGATGACGAGCCCGGCGTCGGACTGGCTGCGAATCTGCCGGGCAACATCCAGCACGCCTGCGAGGTTGGTACCGTGCCGCAAGGCGCGCTCGCTGGCACGCTGAATCACCGGCCCATCGGCGACGGGATCACTGAACGGCACGCCCAGTTCGATGACGTCGGCACCTGCGCTGATCGCGGCCAGCGCTACCTCGCGCGAGGTGTTGAGATCAGGATCGCCGCAGGTGATGTACGCGACCAGTCCTGGTTGATGTTTGAATCGAATCGCCAACAGAGCCCTCTCTTAATTGCAGCTGTCATCCTGAACGAAGTAAGTTGCGAAGCAGCGAACAGTGGCATCGGTGGAGCGAAGACGCCCTTCGACTCCGCAGCGCCAAATGCGACGCTGCTCCGCTCAGGATGACAAACACTTAGGTCAAAATCTCAGATTCTCCCGCAGAATCCCGATGTCTTTATCGCCGCGCCCTGACACATTCACAATCACGATATCGCTCGGCTGCATCTTCGGTGCACGCTTGATGCACTCGGCTACCGCATGCGATGACTCCAGCGCCGGAATGATGCCCTCCAGCCTCGCCAGCGACTGGCAGGCATCCAGGGCCTCCTGGTCCGTTGCCGAAACGTATTCCGCGCGGCCTTGATCGTGTAATTCCGCATGCTCCGGCCCGATCGCCGGATAATCCAGTCCGGCGGAAACCGAGTGGGTCAATGCGATCTGGCCCGCCTTGTCCTGAAGCACGTACGAATACGTTCCCTGCAGAACTCCAGGACCTCCGCCTTCGAAGCGCGCCGCATGCTCGCCCAGCGCGTGGCCGCGGCCGCCGGCTTCGACGCCGATCAACTTCACATCCTTATCCTTGATGAACTCGTAGAACGCGCCGATAGCATTCGAGCCGCCGCCAACGCAGGCGATCACCGCGCTCGGCAGTCGCCCTTCGGCCTTCAGGATCTGCTTGCGCGCTTCCTGGCTGATCACCCGATGGAAATCGCGCACCATCGTCGGATACGGATGCGCACCCAGCACGCTGCCCAGCAGGTAGTGGGTGGTGCGAACGTTCGTCACCCAATCGCGCATGGCTTCGTTGATCGCATCTTTCAGTGTGCGTGAACCCGATTCCACGCCTCGCACTTCGGCTCCAAGCAGGCGCATGCGGAAGACGTTCAGCTCCTGCCGCCGCATGTCCTCGGTGCCCATGTAGACGACGCATTCCATGCCAAACAGCGCGCAGACTGTTGCGGTGGCTACGCCGTGCTGGCCTGCACCGGTTTCAGCGATGATGCGGTGTTTGCCCATGCGCCGCGCCAGCAGCGCCTGTCCGATGCAGTTGTTGATCTTGTGCGCGCCGGTGTGGAGCAGGTCCTCGCGCTTCAAATAAATTTTCGCGCCACCAAGCGACGCGCTCAGGCGCTTGGCGTAATAAAGCGGCGTCGGACGCCCCGCGTAGTTGTGCAGCAGATCGGCGAGC
>DATHQX010000077.1:0-2085 GCA_035482295.1 Verrucomicrobiia bacterium | reverse complement strand
GCCCCTCCAGAAAGAACAATTACGAATGACAAGCTTTACAGAAATACCGCTATCTTCTGCTTTGCAGCAGAGGCTGGCGAATGCTCAATTCATCACGCCTACGCCGATTCAGGCGCAGGCGATTCCTTGCGCCCTTGAGGGCAAAGACGTGCTGGCGACGGCGCAGACCGGTACCGGCAAGACTCTCGCGTTTCTGATTCCGATCATCGAGATGCTGCAACGCGAACCGTCGCAGAAAGTCCGAGTGCTGGTTTTGTTGCCTACGCGCGAGCTGGCGATCCAGGTCAACGAAGAATACGAAAAACTGCGCGGCAGGCAACTATCCAAGGCGGCGCTGGTAATCGGCGGCGTCTCCGAGAAAAACCAGATTCAGGCCGTGCGCTCCGGCGCCAGCGTTGTAATCGCAACCCCGGGCCGCTTGCAGGATTTCATCACCCGCAGACTGATCGAGCTGCGCGAAGTCAAAATCCTGGTGCTCGACGAAGCCGACCGCATGCTCGACATGGGTTTTCTGCCGGCCATCCGGCGCATCCTTGCAATCCTGCCGCAACGCCGGCAAACGCTCTGCTTCTCGGCCACGCTGGAACAATCGGTCGCCGGCCTGGTCAACGATTCCATGCGCGATCCAGTCCGCGTAGCGGTTGGTTCGGTGCTCAAGCCGGTCGAAAGCGTCCGCCTGCAAGCTTACGAAGTACGTCCGGCCGAGAAACCCGATGTGCTTTGTCAGTTGCTCTACGCCGAAAAAGGACAGACCTTGATCTTCGCCCGCACCAAGCGGGGCACGGAACGCCTGGCCAAGGAATTGGTGCGTGAAGGCTTCTCCGCGGCGATGATTCACGGCGACCGATCCCAATCGCAGCGCAACGCAGCCCTCAGTGGATTTCAGGAAGGACGTTTTCAGGTGCTGGTTGCCACCGACGTGGCCGCACGCGGCCTGCACATCGATGACGTGGCGCATGTAGTGAACTACGACCTGCCCAAGATGGCTGAGGATTTCATCCATCGCGTGGGAAGGACCGGCCGCGCTGGGTCGGAAGGCTTGGCTACTAGTTTAGTGGCGGGCGGCGAGGTTATCGAGCTGCGGCATATCGAACGCGCGTTGAAGCTGAAAATCGAACGCAAGCAGGTTGACTGGGCCAACGCCGAGCGCTCCGAGCATGTCGTGCAGAACACGCTGGCCAGCCGTACGCTGACCAGGCTGCCCGGCGAAGTATTCGCCTAATTCAAAGAAAAAAGGGAATCAGCTAATAAATCGAAGGGGCGCGTCTTAGAAGACGCGCCCCATTTTTCTTGATGGAGGATTATCTCGTGGATCGACTTGCGACCGGAGTTCTACGGTTCCGTCTTTTCCGGAACACGTTCGCGGGGGATGCTCGAAATGTCGCGGTCGTCGTCTCCCATTTGAAACAGTGCAGCTTGCTCGGCAGCGTGCCTTTGCAGTTCGTCCAAGTCCAATTCGGTGGAAACACCCGGCGTTCCCGATGGTTCATCTTTGCGCTGGATGCGTCGTTCGGCCTTGTCGCGTTGTTTTTGCTGTCGCGTGTGTTCTTTCTGGCGTTTGGTAAAGCTTGATCGACCTCTTCCTGGCATACCCAATCTCCAATCGTCAATTTTGGCAATAGCGGCTGGCGCTTTGCATTTTGGTCAAGTTCAGACAGCAGCAGCTAATCCGCAGGACTGGCGCAGCGCTACCAGCGGGGTTCCCGGGGCTGGCGTGCGTGTCCCTGATAGTCGTCGCGGCCGCCACCTCCGCCACCGAAACGCTGTCCTCCTCCACCGCTCCGCGGGGAAGCGGTCTTCGGCTTGGCTTCGTTAATCTTCAGCGCGCGGCCGCCGAGCTCGGTTCCATTCAACGCCGCGACCGCCTTGTCGGCTTCCTCTGCATTGGTCATTTCGACAAAGGCGAAACCACGAGCACGGCCGGTCTCGCGGTCGGTGACGATGCTGACGCGCTCCACCGCGCCATGTGCCTCAAACAAGCCGCGAAGTTCCGGTTCCGTGGTGCTGTGGGGTAAGTTGCCGACGTAAAGATTCTTCATAGGAGCTCTCTCTCTGTTTCCGGTACAGGTGTTGCGCTTTCAAATA
>DATHQX010000076.1:0-14038 GCA_035482295.1 Verrucomicrobiia bacterium | reverse complement strand
GCTGCTGCAACAGGTCGAGGTTGCCGGACTCAACGTGGATTGAGCGCGACGACAGCTGCCGGTGATTGGCGGCGTCGACCAGATTGGCGATGAGATTCACGCCGTCGGGGGTGTGTTCGATGCTGCCGGTCACCGCCAGCGTCACGTTCAGGTCGCGATGCGCTTCATTCAGATTCTTGATGTTGCGCGTGTCGGCAGCCGGAACCACCCAGAACGATTTCTGGTAGCGCTCCAGTTGCGAGAGCTTGCTGGTCAGCGTCTCGGAAACGCCCTCGGCGAACGCCTGATTGGAGGCGTCGTTGCCGATGTTCTCGAACGGCAACACGGCGATGTGCTTCTGCTCGGGCAGACGATGGAAGGGGCTGGGCAGAACGCCGACCCCCACTCCGACGACGAAGGCAAGCACCACAGCCGCAGCCGATAGATAAGCCCAGCGATGCAGCCGCACGGACGCGACCAGCGCCTGCCAGAAAGTCTGTCCCGGCAACCGCTCGCCTGAGACCGCGCTCCAGAACTCTTCCACTGAGGCGTACCGCAATGCCGGATTCGGCGACATGCTGCGAATGAGAGCCTGCCGCCAGCGCGAGCGCATGCGTTTGGTGGTGTGCTCGCTGGTTTCGAGAAGCGGCGTCTGACCGAACTCGGGGATCTTGCCGGTCAGCATCTGGTACACGGTCAGCCCCAGCGCGTAGATGTCGGTGCGCGGGCTGTAGTGTCCCTGGAACTGTTCCGGTGCCATGTACGCGGGGGTACCCGCGACATCGCTGATCAACTCCGAGCGCGTTTCTTCGGCTTCGGGAATGACCGCCAGTCCGAAGTCGGTGACCTTTACCACCGTTGGCGACTGCGGATCGGTCAGCAGCATGACGTTCGCAGGCTTGAAGTCGCGATGCACAACGCCGGCGTGGTGCGCGGCAGCCAGCGCTGAGACCATTTGCCGCACCAGCGGCAGCGCCGCTTCGTACGTCATGGCCCCGTTCTCCTTCAAGTACGCCGCCAGGGTCGCGCCCGGCAACAGCTCCATGGTCAGGAAGAGCACATCGCCGTGCTGCTCGTCGCGTGAGCGGCCGAGATCGAAGACGCGGCAGACGTTCGGGTGGCTCACCTTGCGGGCGAGTTGAATCTCCTGCTTGAAGCGATTGAGCTGCTGCTTCGACGAGGCGCGCGAAGGAGCAATGGTCTTCAGCGCGATGTGCGTGTGCAGCTCAGTGTCTTCGACCTCGTAGACTTCACCCATGCCGCCGCGGGCGATGAAGCGGACGATGCGGTAGCGATCGCAGATGACATCGTCGGGAGAGAAGATCGGCGGAGCGGATTCCGGCTCGGCTCCCGAATGGGCGGAGTCGTGGTTATCCGTGGTGCCCGAGCTGAGGAGAAAGTCGTTTTTCTCGAGCTTGTCTGGGTCCATAGCCAACCGAGAAGCCCAAACTCCGCAAAACAACGTAACGTGTCGGCAAGTTTGCGGCCCGAGATTTGACTATGGTGATACGTCGTCGGGGCCGGCGCCTGCCCTTCCGTGGCAGAGATGAGTAACTAGCTGCGGCAGATTATATGCTCGTTTTCGCGGGACAGAACAATGGTTTCTTGAGATGAGCGGCAGGCGAGCCCGCGTCATGCACCGAGGCGGGCACACAAGACTCTCTGCCTGGCACTCGCTCGCCGGAGCGGGCTGCGGTTCGTGGGATAATCGAGCCAGGTGCTGCCTCGAATGAAGCGAACGGTTCACGCCGCCTGTCCACACGATTGTCCCGACGCCTGCGCGGTACTGATCACGATTGAAGACGGACGGGCCACGAGGATCCAGGGCGATCCCGAGCACCCGATCACCCGCGGATTCCTGTGCGGCAAAGTGACGAAGTACATCGACCGCGTCTACTCGCCGGATCGCGTGCTGTATCCGATGCGGCGCGTCGGCGCCAAAGGCGCGCGTGGTGAAGGCGCATGGCAACGCATTAGCTGGGATGAAGCCTTCGGTGAGATCGTCGCCCGCCTGAAAGACGTAGCCGAGCAGTTCGGACCGGAAGCCATCCTGCCGTACTCCTACGGCGGCAATATCGGCGTGCTCAACGGCAACTCGATGGACATGCGCTTTTTCCATCGCCTGGGCGCCTCGCAGCTGCATCGCAGCATCTGCTCGGAGACCGGCGGCGTGGCCATGATCTCCATTTACGGGCGCAAGATCGGCACCGAGCCCGAGCAATTCCGCCAGTCGAAGTACATCATCGCCTGGGGCGCCAACATCCACGGCAACAACATTCATCTGTGGCCGTTCATCGAGGAGGCGCGGCACGATGGCGCCAAGCTGATCGTCATCGATCCTTACCGCACGCGAACGGCGCGCGCTGCCGACTGGTTCCTCCCCATCAATCCGGGAACAGACGCAGCGCTGGCGCTGGGTCTGATGCACATCATCGTGCGCGAAGGCTGGCACGACCTCGATTACATCAGTCGCTTCGCCGAAGGCTTCGACGATTTGCAGAAGCGCCTGCCCGAGTACACGCCCGAGCGCGTCGCCCAGATCAGCGGCATCTCCAAGGACGACATTGAGCGGCTGGCGCGCGAGTATGCAACCACACGGCCGGCGGTAATCCGCGTGAACTATGGTGTGCAGCGCTCGCAGAATGGCGGTGCGGCGATGCGCGCCATCTGCATGCTGCCGGTGATTACCGGATCGTTCAAGGAGATCGGCGGTGGGCTGCAACTCTCCACCAGCGGGGGATTTCAGCTCGACCGTGCCAAGTTACAGCGGCTCGACCTCATGCAGCAAAGTCCGCTCGGCCGCGTCGCTCGCATCATCAACATGGTAGAGCTGGGCAAGGCGCTAACCACCGTTGATAATCCTCCGGTGAAGGCACTGTTCGTCTATAACTCGAATCCCGCAGCGGTCTGTCCCGATCACAATCTGGTGGTGCGCGGTCTCATGCGCGATGACCTGTTCACCGTCGTCCACGAGCAGTTCCTCACCGACACCACCGACTACGCCGACATCGTGCTCCCAGCGACCACCTTCTTCGAACAGAAAGACCTGGTCGCGGCCTACGGTCATTACTATTTGCAGGTTTCGCATCCGGCCATCGAGCCGATGGGCGAGTGCAAGTCGAACGTCGACCTCTTTCGCGAGCTGGCGCTGCGTATGGGTTTCGAGGATGAGTGCTTCCGCGACACCGTCGACGACCTCATCGATCAGGCGCTGGCAACCGATATACCGCAGCTGAAGGGCATTACGCGCTCACGACTGGAAGCGGATCCAAATGTCCGGCTGAACCTGAACGGCGACGACAGCGACGAACCGTGGCTGCCTTTCGCCAATGGCTTTCCCACCTCCAATGGCAAGGCGCGGATCTACAATCCCGAGCTGGTGATGGAAGGGATGGACCCGGTGGCGTCGTTCGTTCCGCCGGAGGAATCGCGTCATACGCCGGAGGCGCAGCGCTACCCGCTCGAGTTGCTGGCGCGCAAGGCCGACAACTTCCTCAATTCGACCTTCGTCAACCTGCCGGCCCATCAGAAGATGGAACCGCATCATCACGAATTGGAAATTGCCTATGAAGATGCTAAGGCGCGCGGCATCGGCGACGGTGATCGCGTGCGGGTCTTCAACCAGCGAGGCGAGATCTTCCTGCGGGCCCGTGTCGACGGCGCGGTACAGGCTGGGGTGGTGGGCGCTTATCTGGGCTGGGCCAAGCTGGCCGAGGGCGGAATCAATATCAACGTGTTGACCTCGGCGCGGCTGGCGGATCTGGCAGGCGGAGCGACGTTTTACTCCACGCTGGTGGAAGTCGAGCGGGCAGGTTGACGCTAACTCTCTGACCCATGCTGCGTCCCTTATTAGGACCGGACGAGCGGAGTGCGACTGCTTCGCAACTTCCAACGACACTGTGGGTTAGCGTAGCCGTCGATTCGATTTTCCGGCGCCGCTTTGGTTTCCGAACCTGAGCACCCGTACCGTATAATTGCGCTTTCATCAACTTAGTAACCTGAGGTTTCGTCATTTCTTGCCATCATCAGGTAAGACCCGCAGCGCTGTTGATGTGCGGGGCACGCGGTTGCGCCAGGACGATCAGTCTTTTTCTCGTTGTACTCTTTCTTGTCGGCTCGTGTCTGGCGCAGCAGGACGTGATTTCTGAGATCGTGATTCGCGGCAACCGCCGTATCCCCGGAGACACCATCCGCGCCCGCATGTTTACCAAGCCGGGCGACGTCTACGATCAGGCCGCGCTGGAGCGCGACTTCAACTCCCTGTGGAACACCGGCTACTTCGACGACGTGCGCATCGAGCGCGAGCAGTCGCCCAAAGGCTGGATCATCTACGTCTATGTGAAAGAGAAGCCGACGGTCCGCGAAATCAAGTACGAGGGCCTCAGCTCCATCACCCAGAGCGACATTCTCGACAAGTTCAAGGAACAGAAAGTCGGCCTCACCCAGGAAAGCCAATACGATCCGACCAAGGTGAAGCGCGCCGAAGTCGTTATCAAGCAGCTGGAAGCCGCGCACGGCCACCAGTTCGCCACGGTCCGCTCGGAAGTGCATCCCATCCCGCCGGCGGCGGTTTCGCTGACCTTCGTAGTCAAGGAAGGTCCCAAAGTTAAGGTCGGCAAGATCAAGTTTGAGGGCAACAAGGCCATCAAGAGTCGCGACCTGCAAAGCGCGATGAAGAACCTGAAGCCCATCGGCATCCCGCACTCCATCTTCCTCGAGAACCTGTTCCCGCGCACCTACGATTCAACCAAGCTTTCGGAAGACGCGGAGCGGGTGCGCTACTTCTACCAGACCAAGGGCTACTTCAAAGCCCTGGTCGGCGATCCCAAGACGCAGATTCACGACACGAACGGCGTGAAGTGGTACTTCCCGTTCAAGTCATCGCCGGGTAAGGCCGTCGATATCACCATCCCGGTCGAAGAAGGCCAGCGTTACAAGCTGAAGGAGATCACCTTCTCCGGCAACAAAGCAGTCACCAATACCAAGGCCCTGCGTGGGATGTTCAAAATCAAAGACGGCGATGTCTTCGACACCGAGGCCATCCGCAAAGGTCTTGAAGCGTTGCGCAAAGCTTATGCGGCTCTTGGCTACATCAACTTCACGCCCGTGCCGAACACCGAAGCCGACGACGAGAAGCGCACCATCAGCCTGCGCATCGACCTCGATGAAGGCAAGCAGTTCTACGTCCGCCGCATCGAGTTCCAGGGCAACACCACCACGCGCGACAAAGTTATCCGCCGCGAGCTGGCGCTGGAAGAAGGCCAGATCTACAACGGCAACTTGTGGGAGCTGAGCTTGCTGCGCCTGAACCAGCTCCAGTACTTCGACCAGCTCAAGCCGGAGCAGGATTCGGAGATCAAGCAGAACCCGCAGGACGGCACAGTCGATATCACCCTCAAGGTGAAAGAGAAAGGCAAGAACAGTATCGGCCTGACCGGCGGCGTCAGCGGACTTGCCGGAGCCTTCATTGGCCTCAACTACACCACCAACAACCTGTTCGGCAAAGGCGAGAGTCTGACCCTGCAGTTCCAGGTCGGCCAGTACCAACGCAACGAGCAGTTGTCGTTCACCCAGCCATACTTGTTCGATCGTCCATTGCAGTTCGGCTGGACCGTGTATCACACCAGCTACAACTACAACCAGGCGGCGTTGACGCAGATTCAGCTTAACCAATCGATCAATCTGCCGGCCAGCTACCAGGCATATCTGCAGAACTACACGCAGACGTCGACCGGCTTCACGACTTCGCTGAGCTATCCGATCAAGCGCTCGTTCAAGCGCGTGGGCATCACCTATGGATACGACGACTCCTCGCTGCAAACGTTCAGCACCGCTTCGTCCGATTACTTCGAAGCCTTGTTGTTCCGCGGCATTCAGGGTCCGAACGCGCTGAACGGCATCATCACCAGCAAGGTCGTCCCGAACTTCTCCTACAACAAGATCGACAACCCGCAGCGCCCGCACTCCGGACAGAGCATCTACATCGCCACCGAATTCGCCGGCATCGGCGGCAACGTGAAGTACATCAAGCCGGTAACGGAGTACAAGAAATTCCTGCCGGTAAACAAGGGCCGGAACACGGTTGGCTTCCGCGTTCTGGGATCGTGGATCTCAGGCTATGGGGGCCTGGTCGCACCGCCGGCCGACCGCTTCTACATGGGCGGCGACACCGACATGCGCGGCTTTGACATCCGCGCCATCTCGCCGGTTTCATTCTTCCCGACCTCGGTCACCATTCCGTTGCAGAACCCCGATGGCACTACGGTTCCGCTGAACCCGGCGAATCCGCGTCAGGGCGCGTACAACATCACCATCCCGGTTTCGCAGATCATCTTCCCAGGCGGCGACACCAACGTCGTCACCAATCTGGAATATCGCATTCCCATCGTCGGGCCAGTGACCCTGGCGCCGTTCCTAGATACCGGTTGGGACTTTGTCTCGCAGTCTTCGCAGCTGGCCATCGCCACCGAGCAGGTCCAGACGCTCAACACCACCGTATTCGGTTGTCCGGCCATCAATAGCTCGTTCGCCTGCGTGGGCGGCACGAATATTCACTACGGTTCGAACCTGCCGATCATCAACGGCACGAATTACCAGACGCGCATGTCCACCGGACTTGAGTTGCAGGTGATTCTGCCGGTGGTCAACGCGCCATTCCGCGTGTACTGGGCCTACAACCCGATGCGTATTGACCAGACCGTGAACTCGCCGAACCCGATCACGCGTTCGATGTTCCCGGCCGGTGCGGCCGGCGATTACACCTACGCCCAGGCGATCTCGATCTACCAGCCGAAGTACCTGCTGGCCGAGCCGCTGAAGACCTTCCGCTTCACGGTGGCGACCACGTTCTAGGAGGCATGCTCGTGAAACGTACCTGCGTTGCCGTGGTGTTGTGCCTGTTCGTGAGCGCGCTGGCGATCGCGCAATCGGCGCAGTCGTCGGCACCCAGCGGCGCCGCTCCCGCTCCCAGCCAGCAACAACTGGCGATGGGATACTTTGGCGGCTACTGGAAGATCACCGGCACGACCAAGATCAGCCCCAGCTCACCGGCCGCGCAGTTCACTGCCAAGGCGACCGGCGAGTGGATACCGGGCAACTACTTTCTCGAGATCAAGTACATCAACCACGGGCCGCTCGGCGATGTGCACACCGTGCGCATGATGGAATACAACAGCAGCGAAGGGGTCTACACCTTCAACGAGTACAACAGCATGGGCGAGCACGTAGTGGGCATCGGCAAGATTGACGGCCAGAAGTGGGTGTGGCAGACCACCAAGAAGATGAACGGCATCGTTACCAAGGGTCGCTACATCACCACGTTCGTTACGGCTGACGCCTACTCGTACAAGTCGGAGATCCAGAATCCCGGCGGGGGATGGGTGACCATCACCGAAGGCACGGCGACGCGGACTCCGCCTCCGCAGGACTAGAAAAAGGTAGAGCCGGCCTTCGCGTTGTGGGTCGCAAACCCGACAACTTACCGATCCGGAGTTTCGGAAGAAACTTCACGGTGGGAGAGGAACGCTGAACCTGCTCTGAACAAGCCGCAAAGCCCCGAAATGAGGTTAGGCGTGGGCGAGAGTCCATGTATCGAAAGGGAGAAACCAGAGTCGCTGCGCGGCGACATCACCCACTAGCTGTATCGCTACTGGCCTTCTACCCTCTTCGTTGCATCGTTCCTGTTTGACGCTGAGAAGCCGGGTTTCCTATAATCAAAGAATCCGCACCGCCGAATTTTCCGGTCGGGAAGCGTTCTGGGCTTTGATCGCATTGCCAAACGCCGATGCCCGACAGTCCAGAAAAGAGAGACGCAGGCAGAACCGCCGTCATCGCTGGAACACCTGAAGAATTCCCGGAGCAGTTCAAGGAGCTACACCAACCTAATGAAGCGCACGTTCGCAAGCACAGCCGTGCTCACACTGGTCCTCGCAACAATCTCTCTGGCCCAAACGGCTCCGGCGGCAGGTGCTGCCGCCCCGGCCACCACTGCTGCAACCACCCCTGGCGGAGTCAAGGTTGGCATCATTGACATCCAGCAGGCAATCATCGGCACTAACGAAGGAGCGCGCGACTTCGACACGCTGCAGAAGAAGTTCGAACCCAAGCGGAACGAACTGTCCGGTCTCAATACCGAGATCGAGAACTTGAAGAAGCAGCTGAATACGCAGGGCGACAAGATGAACGAAGAAGCCCGCGCTACGCTGGTCAAGTCGATCGAAAGCAAGCAGAAGGTGCTGCAGCGCCAAGGCGAAGATGCGCAGAACGATTATCAGCAGCAACAGAACGAGATTGCGCAGCGCATCTTGCAGAAGATGGCTCCGGTGATCGACAAGTACGCCAAGGCCAACGGTTATGGACTGCTATTCGATTCGTCCAATCCCTGGCCGCAGGGTCCGCTTCTCTGGGCCACCGCTGGCGTCGATCTGACCAAGGCGGTCGTCGATGCCTACAACTCGCAGTCGACTGTTGCGCCTCCGGCGAGACCTGCTGGCGCTCCAGGCGCTACCACCGGCAAGCCGATGGGAGCGGCCACTTCTCCCACGACTGGCGCCAAGCCGACTTCAGCGGCTGCTAAGCAGTAGTCGCGTTACCTCTGACAAAGTACCCCCGTGCCCTCGCGCAAGCGAGGGCATTTTGCTTCGCAGGCCAGAGTTGTTAACAATTTAGCACCGTGGCTGGGACGAACGCCGCTCTTTCCGGGACGGGATGCAGATAAGGGAACTATCTCTTTTGGATTGAGCTTGCTTTTGGCACCCCGAACGGGAGTATCATCCTAGAACCGTCTGGCCGCCTCATGCAGTTTGTGGGAGAAGGCACTATGACTCGTCGATTACTTGCCGTTCTGCTCGTGCTCATGACCGCAATCGCGTTGCCCTGTGCAGCCAAGATGCGCTGCCCGATGATGGGCGGCGATCGCACGCGGGTGGTCGATTACACTCGCAGTCTGGAAGAGCATCCGCTCGCCAAGGACAGCCTGGAAAAAAGAATGTGGCTGAGCGAGTGGATCGTGAAGGCTCCTGAGATGAAAGTCGAAGTCTGCTGCAAGGAGCTCGACTCGCTAGATGCGATCAACAACACTTATTCGCAGCAGCTGCGCACGCAGGCTATGTACTCACAAGCTGCGTTTCAACTTGAGCATCCGAAGGTGAAGGATCAGACTGCGATACAGGCCGCCGGGCTCGCCGGCACACTACGCGCCTATCGCGCGATCCAGAAGTTCGATCCTTCGGCGAAGTATCCGCTGCTCGACGACTTGATGTCGCTGGAACGCCAGGGCAAGCTGCAAACCTATGTCGTCCAGCAGGCAAGGTGCGTGGAAGACTAGAGCTAGAATCAAGCTTCAAAGTGAGGGCGCGACCGAGTCGCGCCCTTTGTTTTTGGGGGGAGCACGCCTTTCACGGGTGCACTCTAGCCGCTCTAATTGAAACCGCGCTGCGGCCCTCAGCAACCGGGTGGGCCCGCTTTAGGCCATCCTTCGGCTGGGGCGGGACAGCGGCGGCAAACAATAGTTCGCAACCTTGGCTCCCGAACGAAAATCTCTACTCTTCGAGGTGTCCTCATGCACTACGACTTCATCGCCATCCCTCAGCAGGACGTTCCGCGCGCGGCCGATCCGCTCTTCCAGCACCTGCTCGACATCTATGCCGGCGAGACCGACAAGGTCGTCTCCGTCTGGCGCAGCTTCAGCGACGCCGACCTTGGTTTTCGCCCACATCCTAAATCGTCCACGGTCGCCGACATCCTCAAGCACCAGCTTCTCTCCGAGCGACGCTTCTTCGGCGAATTCGTGGGCACGCCGGAACCACCTGCTGAACAGGTGCTTCCAAAATCGCTCAACGTCGCCTCGTGTACCCAGCGCATGACGGAACTCGCGCGGCCACGCCTGGAGTTTTTCGCGAAACAATCGCGCGACTGGTGGCTGGAAGTTGTGCCGTTCTTCGAGACCAGGCGGGAGCGCATCTGGGTCTTCTGGCGGCGCGTGCTGCATACCTGCCATCACCGCACGCAGCTCACGGTGTATCTGCGGCTGCTGGACAAGCCAGTGTTGTCGACCTACGGTCCAACCGCCGATCAGACTTGGGAGGGTGCCGATCCCACGAACTCCGTGGAAGCTGCAGGGAGAAAATAACTACGGCGTGATTTCGTAAACCTCGCCGCATCCGTTGCTGCAGATTTGGCTGTTGCCACCGCTAGCAGTGCCGTACAGATGGCCCGAGGCATCGCGAATGACGCCAGAACCGTTGAACGCGCCATCCTGATTGCTGTCGAAATTGTGTAGAGCGACGAAGCCCGAGTTGCCGAGTTCGAACACCCCTCCCAGCCACGTGCCGTAGAGAGCGCCGGAAGTATCCGTCGCGAGTTTGTCCGCCGGTCCACCCTGCAAATACATGCCCGGGAAGCCGTAGGTGTTTTCGAATTGCCAGTTGCCGCCGTTCGGACACACCGCGTAGACCGTGCCACTTCCCGTGCCAAGATAGGGTCCGACAGTCGTGCCGCCCACGAAGCATCCGTATTGGTCGAGAGTGAGGCCACCCATCGGGAATCCGCCGTCTCCCCATTCCTGGAAACTGTAGAGCAGGTTCTCGGTCCAGCCGGAGCCGGTGTTCACCAGTTGATAGACCGCGCCATACGCGTTGCCATACAGATAGGCGACGCCATAAAGATTGCCGTCAGCTCCGAACACAACGCCGCCTTGCGGCTCCTCTCCAGTCTGGTAGCTGGTGAAGTTGTACAGCACTGTCTCGGTCCAGGTCCCGCCTGATCTGGTCAGCTCATAGACCTCGCCGTTCTCGGTTGTGCCATAGATGTTTCCGGCGCTGTCGAAGGTGAGCGCGCCGGTTGGGGCGGCGTCCTCTCCGTTGTTGCCCAGGTTGAAGCGATAGATCACGGTCTCGTTCCACGGACAGAGCACGCTGTGGCAAAACGTGGCCTGCGGCGTCAACTTGAAGACGGTGCCGCAACCTTTGCCGCAGCTTTCGCCTCCTCCTTCCGAGGTTGTGCCGTACAGCGCGCCATCGAGGCCGAAGCTCAGCTGAGCCATGGGTCGCGCTCCGTCATCGCCACCTTGAAACGCATACAGCGGCGTCTCGATCCATCCGCTGCCAGTGTTCGACAACTTGAACACCACACCGCATCCCGCGGCTCCGTATTCGATTGGACAGGATCCGCCTCCGCCGCTCGCTGTCGTGCCATAGAGATTTCCAGCGCGATCCAAGGTGAGTTCGGCGAACGGAGCAGCGCCGTCGCCTCCGCCGGTGAAGTTATGCAGCACGGTATAGGTCTGCGCATGTGCCGCGACTCGGCAGAGCAGCAGTGCGACGACCAGGCCGGCGGTATAGAAGCGTGCGGACAGAGAAGGCATTGCGACCTCCAGATAGGCGGGCTTTCGAGCCCCATTACTCTACTACCGAGGGAAGGTATCCGTAGGTCAGAATTTTGTTAGTGCGTACGGGCACGGATTTGCTGTGTCGACGAACTGGCTGCCGCACACAATCTTCTGGACGGCTGCGCAGCGCCCACCCATAATCACCTCATGAAACCTGCGTTGCTCGCCACTCTGGCTCTGGCTCTTCTTCTCGCGTGTGCCCCGGCCGCGGGCCAACAACAAGCTTCGAACCCCGCGACCAAACAGGATGTGGAGCAACTGCTGGCCCTGACCGGCGTCAGGGAACGCATGCACCAGATGTGGGCGCAAATGGGGCAGCAGATGGCCATCACCGCTGCCCAGAGTTTTCATCTCAAGAATCCGGATGCCACGCCTCTACAGGTACACAAAGTACAGCAGGCCGTGGAACGCAGCTTCCAGAGCAGCCTCGCGGTGGTCTCGACGGAAGAACTGATCAACGCCGTCATCCCGATCTATCAGAAGCACCTGAGCCATTCCGACATCCAGGCGATCATCGCCTTCTACAACACTGACGCCGGCAAGAGATATCTGAAGGAGCAGCCGGCCATGCAGGCCGAGTCGATGCAGGCGGTACAACCGATCATCCAGAAGCACCTGCCGGAAATGCAGGCCGCCGCCGAAAAGGCCGTGCAGCAGACGATGCATCCGTACACCAAGAGCAGCGACGGGAACGGCAGCAAGAGTGGGAAGTAGGGACCACGTGTTCTCTCGGTAGCTGACGATAAATCGCCGCTTACCTGGGTAGGGCGCACCGTTCGGGTGTTACTTTTGTCTAATGGGGGTACGCTTTTCGAGCTGAGCCCCGGTGCGAGGGATGGACGTTCAACAGCTTCTTCAACTTCACACGCTTGAACCTGAACACTGGCCCTCGCGCGTCTTTAACCATGGACAGCCAGGGGAATCTCTACGGCACAACCTATGGTGAAGGTGCTTATGCATACGGCAGTGTATTCACGCTGACACCCTCGGGGGACGGCTGGATCTACACCGATCTGCATGATTTCACCAACTACAGCGATGGGGCAAAATCCGGACGCACAGATCATACTTGATGAGAACGGCAATCTGTACGGAACCGCCAGCGAAGGTGGAAACGTTCATTGAGGCGGCTACGGAACGGCGTGGGAGATTGCGCCGTAGCTTAGCTGGCGAAAAATCCCCCTATCGAACGTAACGCGCTCCCTGAAGGCAAGCTCCACAGGAACCAGTTGATCGCCACGGCTTCATCCAGAGGGGGAGAACCCTCGACGCCCAGGTCGAAATATCTGTAGACGCCCGCGGAGACCGACCCCATAATATTTGCGCCATGAAAAAGCTGATTGTCGCCGCTTTCGTCGTAATGCTCGGTTGCACCCCCGCCTTCTGTCAGCAACAGCTCAACGCCGCCACCAAGGAAGACGTCGAAGAATTGCTGACGCTCACTGGTGCGCGCGCACGTGTCCAGCAGATATGGGCCGCGATGGGCCAGCAGCAGACCTCAACCGCCGTAGACAGTTATCGACTCAAACATCCGGACGCAACTCCCTTGGAACTACGCAAGGTGGCGGAAGCTACGGGGCGCAGTTTCCAGGACGGCATCGCGGTTTTTTCCGTCGACGAACTGATCGATGCCATCATTCCCGTGTATCAGCAGCACCTCACTCACGCAGACATACGCGGCCTTATCGAGTTCTACAATTCCGAACTGGGGCAAAAGTATTTGAAGGAGCAGTCGGCCATGCAGACCGAGTCGATGCAGGCAATCCAGCCCATCATCAAGAAGCATTTGCCGGAGATACAGGCCGCCGCCGAAAAGGCGATTCAGGAGAGCGTGAAGGATGCTCCCGCCGATAAGGCGGGTGACACCTCCAAATAGCGCGGGGGGCTCCCCGGGTTGACCTGCTCTGCTGAAAACCGCTATACTTCTATGGTTTGCCTGTACTACCAGTCCCGTCAGGGGCGCCCCTAGGCCGGGGTTTAACGAGCCGGGCCACTCAAGGTCCGTGAGATTCCCTTTCCGGCCAGGGAAGTGCAAGCGCACAAAGAGTTTAAGGTCGTCTGACGCCTCGTGCGAGACGCGGCCTTGGGAGGCATTGCCATGTACGCGGTCATCCGCGCCGGGGGTAAGCAGTATCGCGTCGCACCCGGAGACGTCATTCAAGTCGAGAAGCTGTCCTTCGGCGACGGCGAAAGTGTGCAGTTCAATGAAGTGCTGGCGGTCAGCGCCTCGGAAGGCGAGCTGGGCAAACCTACCCAGGCCTTCGTTACTGGACAGGTAGTCGAGCAGGGCCGCGCCGACAAGATTCTCGTCTTCCACTACAAGCGCAAGAAGCAGTACAAGAAGCTGAACGGGCATCGCCAGCCGTACACCGCCGTGAAGATTCTCGGCATTAACGTGGACGGCCGCGACCTCGCATAGGACGGATGCTCGCTCATCAGTTCATCCTGGTGCTGGTTGGAACCGTCAAGCGCTTCGAGTCGGTGCTTCTGGGCTTTGTGGAACGGTTTCGGCACGCAGCGCAGCAAATGACACTGCGCGAGAAGGCCGGCGCTTCCGAGTTGGAAGAAGCCGAGACCGAACAGGCGGCGTAGCTTCGGGTAGAACAGACCTCCAGGTCCGCGTCTTGCGAAGAGAGAAATTTTAGGGCCGGCTTTAGCCGGCAGCAATCTTTC
>DATHQX010000075.1:0-4417 GCA_035482295.1 Verrucomicrobiia bacterium | reverse complement strand
AAAAATCAATTGTTCCTGAGAAGAGTTGTTAATGATCGAACACTAACGTTAAATGGATGCGAATTGCGCTGTGGATTAACCGCATCAGCCTTCCGCGAAGGGTCGAAGCTGCTTCTCTGTCGGCGGGGTGGTGACTAGGCTTACCAGCGCCAGGCACAAAAGCGAGGCCAGAAGCGCCGGGAGAATGGCGTCACGAGAGGCGATCACTTCGGGCAGCTGGGTCTTGACGAACTGTGTATCCCAGAAGACCGTAACCAAGGTGCCGGCGGCGATACTCGAAACGGCACCCGCGGCAGTAGCGCGCCTCCAGAAAAAAGCCGCAAGGATGACTGGAGTAAGTGCCGACGAATAAACCGTGTACGCGTAAAGCGCCTTCTCCAATACCGAGTGCGTCCCCAGGGATTGGTACAGCGACCAGCAGCCGAGCAGTACAACCAGGAATCGGCTAACCAGCAGGATGTTGCTATTCGAGGCTTCCGGCTTTATGTAGCGTACGTAGACGTCGTTGATCAGATTAGTGGCTGGAGAAAAGAGAAAGTTGTTGGCAGTAGAAATCACCTTCGCGAAGATCGCTCCGACCATGATGGCTCCCAGAAAATGCGGAAGCGCATGCAGCGCGGTGTAAGCGAGAATCTCGCGCGGATTCTCATTTACCTCTCCTGAGGGAAAGAGCGAGGAGCCGACAACCGCTAGCGCAACGATCACCGTCTCCAGAATTACAATGCCGATGAACCAGCCGACGACCGCCCGCGTAGCATCCTTCTCCGATTTGGCGGAGAAGAACTTCTGATACATGGACTGATTGCCCAGCATCAGCAGGCATGTCGGCAGGAACAGTTCGAGTGCTCGCGTGACGGTGAAGTCGCCGAACACCTGGAAGTGCGTGGGGGGGAGCGAAGCGACAACAGTAGACCAGCCGCCGGCGATGTGTGCGAGGACAGGCAGCGCGACGATCAAAGCAACGGTAGCAAGCACGCCGATTGCGAGATCCATATAGGCGACCGAGCTCATGCCGGCGATGGCAGTGAAGACAATGACGAAGGCTGCGATGATCTCCTGGCCATGACGCGCGGTAACCGAGGGAAAGATGAGATGCAGAATGTCGCCGCCACCGATGAACTGGTAGCTGGTGATCGCGGTGTAGGCGAAGAGAACGGCGATGACGCCAAGAACACGAGCGGTCTGGTTGTAGCGGGCTTCGAGCAGGTCGGGAATGGTGAACTGAGCGAATTTGCGCGCACGCGGGGCAATGAAATAGATGATTAGCAGGCCCGCCCATCCCCCCGCAGCCTGCCAGAGGGCGGGAAAGCCGTGTTTGTACGCGTTCTCCGCGCCGGCCAGAAGAGATCCCGAACCGATCCATGAACTGAGAAGAGTAAAGATGAGAACGATCGCAGGCAGAGACCGCCCGGCGACAAGATAATCGGCTTTGGTCTTTACCTTGGAGACGCGAGCAAGCGAGACGCCGAGAAGAGTGAGAACGATAAGGCCGAGGACAATTGCATAAAGATTCATGATGTTGGGACAAGTGTACCGGGCTGGCGTGCAGATCCGGGTATGGGCGGCTGCATTTACCCCAGCAAAACCGCCGATTCCAGAAGCAGAAGTGAAGTTTTACCAGACTTTGCAGGCTGGCGCGTGCACCATGGGCTGACCGGCCTTGCAGCTAAAGGCATGCTGGAACTCCGGCATGTTCGACACCACGCCATTAATGCGCGCAAAGCCTGGCGAGTGCGGGTCGGTGATAGCGTTGACGCGCAGGTTTTCGGGTCGCTCATTTTCGCAGGCCCACTGCGCCATGCCGACGAAGAAGCGCTGATCCGGGGTGAAGCCCTCAACACTGGACAATTTCTGACCCTCCGTCTGTTTCTTCCACGCAATGTAGGCGAGCAGCGTTCCTCCCAAATCGGCCACATCCTCCCCGCTGGTTAGTTTCGAGTTGATATGGATATCGTCGACGACGACGAACCCCGCATACTGATCGCGGATGCAATTGATGCGATCTTCAAATCCCTTCGCATCGGCCGGAGTCCACCAGTCCCGCAGATTGCCCTTGGAGTCGAACTGCCTTCCCTCGTCGTCAAAGGCGTGGGTAAGTTCGTGGCCGATCGTCGCGCCCGTGTTGCCGTAATTCGGTGCGTCGTCGAGCTTCGGATCATACAGTGGCGGCTGCAGAACGCCCGCGGGAAAGTTAATGTCGTTCATCTGCGGGTTGAAGTAGGCATTTACCGTAGGAGGCGTCATTCCCCATTCGTTCAGGTCGACCGGTTTGCCTAGCTTGTTCCACCGGCGCACATCTTCAAACTGGTAGGCGCGCAAAGTGTTGCCGATATAGTCGCCTGGTTTGACTTCTAGTTTCGTATAGTCCCGCCAATGATCCGGATAGCCGATCTTATTGCGAATGAGATGTAGTTTGCGCAAGGCCTCCTGTTTGGTCTCGGGACTCATCCAATCGAGGTTTTCAATCTCATGCTGCATCGCAGTCTCGATCTGCTCGGTCATCAGCTGTGTCTTCGCCTTGGTGTCCGCAGTGAACGTGCGTTTAACGAACTCTTGTCCGAGCGCCTCCCCGAGATTGCGATCAACTGCGCGGGTGCACGTCTTCCAGCGTGGTGGCATCGAAGGAACGCCTCGCAGTGTCGTCGAGTAGAAGTCGAAGTCAGCCTGTTCAAAGGGATGCGACAGGTAGGGTGCCGCGGCGGTGAGGAAGTGAAAACGCAGGTAGGCGCGCAGGGCTTCGATCGGTTCCGCTGTAAGCTCCGCCTGGACAGCCTTCATGAACTCCGGCTGCGAAACGTTGAGCTTCGCGACGCCCGGCGCTCCCTGCGTAGCGAAGTAGTGCGGCCAATCGAACGCAGGAGCGATCTGGCCAAGCTCAGCGATCGTCATCATGTGGTACGTATTGTGCGGGTCGCGCCGCTGCACGCGTGTCAGCGAGGCTTTCGCGAGCGCTGTCTCGATGCGAAGTATCGAATCTGCGTCGGCCTTGGTCTGTTCGGCCGATTCGCCGCTGAGCGTTAGAAGCTTCTGGATGTAGGCGGCATATTGCTCGCGCAGCTTCACGCTCTTAGCGTCAGTCTTCAGGTAGTAGTCGCGGTCAGGCAGTCCGAGACCACCGGCGCCGAGTTCGACGATGATCAGTGACGAGTCGATCGCGTCCTGGCCAGTGCTCGAGCCGAAGAAAAAGCCGCCGGGGTAGGCATGGTGCAGATCGCTGATTGCAGCGATAAGCTCGGGCCGGGTCTTTAGTGCATCGATACGCGCAAGGCCCGGCTGTGCAGGCTTTATGCCAAGCGCGTCGATCACTGCGGTATTCATGCACGCAGCAAAGTAGTCGCCCACCTTCTGTTGAACCGGCGTGCGGTTAGTAGCCTTCGCATCCGCCTCCAGAATCCCCCACAGGAACTGCTGGTTCTCGTTACCGAGTTTGGCGTAGACGCTCCAGCCGGACTGGTCGGCCGGGATGGGATTGTTCTTCAGCCACCCGCCGCAGGAGAATTTGTAGAAGTCGACGCAGGGGTCAACCGAACGATCAAGGCTGCTGACGTCGAGCGACGGGGTATAGGGCATCGACTGGATCGGCTGGGCTGCGGGCTGTTGTGCTGAAAGGCAGAGAGCAGGGAGGAAGATAGTGGTGGCCAGAGCGGCCAGAAGCTTCAAAGACATGGATTCTCCTGTGTGCATCATCCTACCTGCAAAACTGCCTGTTCGGTCAAATCGAGTCACGAGGGAGGTAGACTGTTTGCGGTTACAAAAAACAGTAGCCAAGAAGGCGAAATGATGAGTGGTCTTTGGATGAGATGTGCCGGTGCGGCTTTAGCCGTGGTAGCCGGGGGTTCAGTAGCTGTGGCGCAGACGGCGCCAATTACGTTAAGTGTGGATCTAAACGACGCTCCGCGAAAGATTCTTCACGCAATGGAGGTAATGCCGGTGACGGCGGGCCCGTTGACCGTGGTCTATCCGAAGTGGATTCCGGGCGAGCATGGGCCGACAGGACCAATCGAAAATATGACCGGATTTTTTATTACGGCCAACGGACAGCCGGTGAAGTGGGAGCGCGACAAGGTGGATATGTTTGCGTATCACCTCACAGTGCCGCAAGGCGTGACGAAGCTCGAAATGAAGATCGACTTTCTGGCTTCGTCATCCCTGTCAGGTTTTTCGGCTGGCGGTTCGACCAGCGAAAATCTCGCCCTGCTGAGTTGGAACACCTTGCTTGTCTACCCAGCCGATACAAATGCAATCGACGTGATGTTCACGCCGTCCATTACGATACCGGCAGGATGGCAGTTCGGAACTGCGCTCGACAAAGATGGCGGCTCGGGTCAGAGCACGACGTTCAAAACAGTTTCGCTGGAACAATTAGTCGATTCGCCTGTGCTCGCGGGACGGTACTTCCGCGAGATCCCACTGGCTC
>DATHQX010000074.1:0-2559 GCA_035482295.1 Verrucomicrobiia bacterium | reverse complement strand
TGGTGGGCTCGATCAGCGTCGTCTTCCCGGGCGAGATCTTGCCGGCACTTTCAGCGTCTTCAATCATGCTGACCCCGATGCGGTCTTTGACGCTGCTGCACGGGTTCATGCTTTCCAGCTTGGCCACCACGGTGGCGCGCGCTCCGGCGGTAACTTTGTTCAGGCGGACCAACGGGGTGTGTCCGATGAGTTGAGTAACGTCATTGGCTATCTTCATCGACTATCTCCAAAAATGGCGCTTGCGCCGATTCAATTGTGTGTTGGAACTGAGAAGGAAAGAGAGAAGACAACTAGCGACAACAACAACAACAGGGGCAGGCGAATCGAGAGCGGCCGGCGCAGGCTTCAGCGTGGACATGCTGATTGGTATCGATGCGCTTCATAGGTCGTCCGATTCCAACTGAGACCAACAGCATAGCACGCAGTGCGGGCCGCACTCAGGTTTCGGCAGGACACGGTAGAGTAGCAACGGCATTCGGCCCGACGTTGAATACAATGGGAACAGCGTCTTACTTCACTTGGGGTTGACTGGGATGGGTTTCTTACGGGCGATAGCGCTGGCCGCCACTGTTCTGGCGCTTGCAGGGAGTGTCTGGACACAAGCGCAAAAGGATTCCGCAACGGTTGGGGACACTCCTGCTGCAACGGAGGATCCGGCGTTCGCGGCGTTTCCGCCGGTGACGAAAGACATCAAACCGCCGAAAGCTATTTCTACTCCCGATCCCAAATATCCCGACCTGCCCGCCGATAGCGATCCGCAAGGCACAGTCGTCCTGCTGATCGGCATCAACGCCAAAGGGCATGTGGAGGCGGTGCAGGTCATGCGCAGCGACGAGGCGGCCTTCGAGAAACCCGCGGTCGAAACCGTGAAGAAATGGAAGTTCAAGCCCGCTCAAAAAAGTGGACATGCCGTGCCGGTGCAGGTGACGGTGGAGATGAAGTTTCAAAGGTAGGGACTAGGGGGCAGAGGTCAGGGGCCAAGGTCAGTGGAGAACGCTGGTGTCCAGTGGATAGTGGGCACTGGGGATTTTTTCAGTCGATAGCTTCTCCTTGCTGAAACCGGCACAATGGCTTATCAATCATTGCTGTCGATGAACAATGGGACTGCCTGTTTCGCTAATCCCTGGGCCGTAGCCCCCTGCCGTTAGAATGGAATTAATGCTCAATCAAATTTCTCCGCTGACATCGAAGCCGAAGGCCGAAGACGCTCTCGATCTGCTCGTCGGCTGCCATCAACGTATCCGGCATTTCACGGGCGTTGCTATAAAGCTGGCGCATGCTCAAGGCGCCACGGCTGCCGAATTGACACAAGCCGCGGCCGGCGTTTATCGCTACTACACGGTTTCACTTCCGCTGCATGAAGCGGATGAGGAAGAGACGCTGCGGCCGAGACTGGATGGCCTCGCGGACGAGAAGCTGCATCACGCGCTGCTGGCAATGAACGACCAGCATCAGGCCATCGACGAACTGCTGGAGCGCTTGTTGCCGCTGCTCGTGATGGTGCAGAACAATCCGCAGACCATCCACGCCGCCGGTGCCGAGATGTGCAGCATCACCAAAGCCCTGGACGAAATGTTTCGCGTGCACCTGCAACTGGAAGAGGAAGTGATCTTCCCGGCGATTCGTGGATCTTTGTCCGCAGACGCGCGATCCGAGATGTTGCGGGAAATGCAGCAGCGAAGAAAACATTAAGTCCAACCTGAAATCAGCCGACGCACTCTGAAAATTGGCACGGTAGTTGTTCGCGCGGGCAATTGCTGATATCGTCACGAGGTTTCGGCCGAGGTGACCTGCGCCTGCCCGTTCTGCACTTTATCCTCGGTATAAGAGTTTGGGCCCTTGAATTGGCCACAGTTCGAGTGCAATCTAAGTAACGTCCTGAAACGTAATACTGAATGGAACCGATGGAACAGAGCTCGCTGGTTCGCGGTGATGCCGCCGACGACATGCGCCTGGTTGCTCGCATACGAGCCGGCGACCAGCAGGCCATGTCTGAGCTCTACGATCGGTATTCCAAAGTGGTGTATGCGGTAGCGCTTCGGGTACTTCAGGACGCCGGAGCGGCCGAGGATATTTTGCAGGATGTATTCCTTCAGCTGTGGCGTAACCCTGACGCTTTCGACGCCAGCCGGGGAAGCCTGGCGGCGTGGCTGGCCGTGATTTCGCGGCACCGTTCGATCGATCGCCTGCGCAAGCGGCGGCCGGAGACTGACATCGAAGATTGCGTCATCGCGGGTGGCCCCGACCTGCGCGACGAAACCGAACGCAGGCTGGTCATCGAGAAAGTCAGGAACGTGCTGGCGGAGATGAATCCAGATCAGCGCAAAGTGCTAGAGTTAGCGTTTTTCCAGGGACTCACGCACACGGAAATAGCGGAGAAGACGGGACAGCCGTTGGGTACGATCAAGACGAGGATTCGCAGTGGCTTGCAATTCCTGAGAACGAAATTTGCGGGATAAATGGAATCGAAGCAGACGCGGCTGAGAGGGCTGGCCCAAATCTTGGTAGAGCTGGCCGTCCGGCCAACGTCAGCTGAGAGTGATTTGAAGGGTTCAGCAC
>DATHQX010000073.1:0-15282 GCA_035482295.1 Verrucomicrobiia bacterium | reverse complement strand
GCGGCCCACGCCCACAGGTTCGACAGTGAGGTTTTGACCAACGTACCAGTAGCGAATCCCGGCCAGCGCATCAAACTTGAAGTGCTCGGCGTTGATCAGCCGGTATCCGATCTTCGGAGTAAAGATCGACTCCGTCAGATGAACATTCACTGAAGTCTGCCCAAGTTCGTTAAAAGGTATCCCTCGGTCGTCACCTAATTTCACCCAGAAGAAATCAACCGGAATGACCAGGCGGCGCTTATCGAGCTCGACCGCTACCGGAATGATTCCTTTGAGGGTATGAAAGACGTCGGAGAAAGGGACATGGATGCCGGCATCATGGCCGAGCACGCCGACGGTCCCATGAATTCCCGGGAACCAGCCGTAGATCGCGATCTGACCGCGCCAACCGTCGCTATCGTCCGCTGATTGCTGAGGCTCGGGATTAGGTGGCAGAGGAGGGGTCGGATTCGCGGCGGCACTTGGTGGTGGCGTGATCGCAGTCGCCTCAGCGGGACCCTGGGCATGTGCGCGCACGGCCAGAGATAGCGTAAGCGCCATTGTGACCAGGACAAGTAATATCTTGCGAAAACAATTCATTGCCATCTCCTCGTTGCCTCTACAGTCTTTGATCAATCGGGACGCTGTGACCATTCGGTCATAAACAGCATTCGCACCATTCGGCGGGCTGAACCATGTGTCGCCGCGGATAATGAGTTCGCCGCCGGACACACTTGCGAGCATCCGGCGGCTTTGTCCTAGTTGCCGGCAATACCTTTGTTTTGCAGAATCCTGACCACCACGCGCCGATTATCGGCCTGACCTTCTGTGGTGTTGTCAGGCGCTACTTGGCGGCTGGTGCCCATTGCCCCTGGAGCCAGGATGTTGGTCAATGGAATGTGTCCCTGCTCTTCCAGGAAAGCGGTCACGTTATCGGCGCGCTCGGTGCTCAGCTTCTGATTCAACGCAGCCGACCCCACCGCAGACGCGTAACCCTTCACCTGAATCACGTAGGCGTCGATAGTCTTAGCCTTGTCTGCCAGTTGCTGCAGTTGCGGCTTGTACTGCGGATCGATGGCCACCTTTCCGTTGCCGAAGAGCACGGTGACCTCGCCCAGGATGTTGTACTCACCAAGCTCGCCGAAGCGCTTGTTGGCGGCCGCAATGGCAGCCTTATTAGCAGCAATCTTGGCTGCTTCTGCCTGCTGCTCTTGCTGCTCCTGTTGCAGTTTTGCCTGTTGCTGTTGCAAGTCTTGCTGCTGTTGCGCCATCTCCTGCTGCTGTGCCTGGAGCTGCTGTTCAGCCGGCGCGACACCGGCCTGAATGTCCTGCGCGGTCTTCAGGTCGGAGGCCTTGAACTTTACGGTGTCGGCCGTCATCTGGTTCTGCGCGTTGTAAGAGCCCTGCACCTGCACCGGAAGGCCGGGTATCAGCGCGGTCATTCCCATCTGCTTCTTGCGCATGTGGAGTCCGCCCTCCACTTCCTCAACCTGGGTGCCGTCCGTCAGAAGGACAGGAGTGGTAGTTCCGTCCGCCGACTTGATCATCATCGTTGCACCTTTACGCGCGTCGATGATGCCTTGCAGTTGTGCACTCTGCGCGAAAGCCGCGATGGCGACCAAAGCACAGGCTGCGAAAATGAGCGATGCAACGGTTGTTGACTTCTTCATGATCAGATCCTCTCTTCTAAAGTCGTTCAGTTGAAGGTGCTGCTTCATTGCGCCGGTGTGATGGCCGGTGGTTTCCAGGTTCCGTCGATAATCGAAGGCGATGTCTCTTTCGGCCAGTACAGTCGCAACATGGGAATAAATTTGCCCTTGGGCGCCGGCAGCCAGTTGGCTTCCTTTGCCTTGCCGGGTGAATCAGCCTGCAGGTATAGGTCGATCGAGCCATCCGGGTTGGTGATGAACTTGTTGCGTTCGCTCAGCGTGTAACGGTTCAGCGGATTTGGTACAAAGAAGTAGTCTTTGTCGTACATGGTCAACGACCAGAAGCCGTTAACCGGAGGCGTCTGGCCTTTGTCAAAGTGCATGACATATTTCTTGGAGGCTCCGTCATATTCACTGCCGGCAGCATCCTTCTGCGATGTGGGATAGATGGCGTCCTGCGGACGGTTCGCTCCTAAACCGATAGCCGTCACCAGCGCTCGCTGAATGTAATCGGTACCGTACTGGCCGATATTCTTTATCATGTACGTCCAGCCATTCACGGGTTCAGCGGCCTGCTTGAAGTACTCCATGATCTTGACCTGCGCCACCTTGGGCACGGTCTTGATCACTTCCTTGTCAAACGCACCGAGCTTGCTGGGATCGAAGTCTTTGCCCGGATCGAGGCCGATGGCTTTCATCTTCTCCACAATCGGCGCGTCGGCTGCGGCTGGAGGATTGGTCTTCATCAGCCTGGCGAGGTAGTTGAAATAGTCGTTCACGCTCATGGCATCGACTTGATCGCGGATCCCAGTCTTCATGTCGAAGTTGGCATCCACCGCGCCAGGCGCCGGCGTATACGGCTTGCCGTACGAACTGAGTGGGACCACCGAGAACTTGTCCTGAAGCGCGTGAACTTTGGCGTAGTCGTCGGGCGTTCCAGTGCAGTAAATGCGCCCCAGAATCCAGACCATTGCCGTTGGAGACTTGTACTCGGTCACACCAGCCGGCAGAGTGCCTGACCATCCTGGCCCGGTGATGGCATACTTCTGTGCCTTACCGCCTGTTGTACGTTTGCCGGGAACCTGAAACACGTCGGTCCAGCCATCCAGCATCGGCATGAGGTAGTAACGATCTCCCATGTCGGGGATACTGAAGATCCACGGCTCTCGGGAAAGATCAAGCCAAGATATGGTGTAGAGGGTGTCGGCATTCGGCGCCGTAACCGCATGGTTGTCTACTGCCGGATAGTTGCGAAGCTTGAGAATTTGTCCCATCGGAGCATGCGCAGCGTCAGGCACTGCGACGTTGGTGAACTGCTGGCGGGTCATGTCCATAGTGACCAGCGGATAGCCGTAGACGTAAACGTCAACCGCGTCCTTGACTGCCTGGTCGAGCCCAGGCGCTTTCTGCGCCGTCGATGGCGCCGGAGAAGTGGAACATGCCGCGCAGGCGAGAAGAACAGCGACCGCGCAAAACGTAACGAAAAACCTCTGTTTCATAAAACCTCCGTTGAGTTTCTTGCAGAAACGGCCTATTGCCAGCTGCCCTCTGGCCACGAATCGCTACGACCACCATGAATCGTTCAGTCTGTCCATCGCCGCAGAGTCGTGCGACGCTCCGTCGGCTGAGATCAGTTGAAGCTCAGGATGCTGGCCTGATGGTAGGAGCTTGCCGGGAGGGTTTGAACTGGCAAAACGGCTCAACCGGTACTACAAATCTGCTAGCCGAATCGTTTCAAACTGCCAATTTGCGGAGGATAGATTCCAGAGATGGAAAAGCGGGCGTAAAGGGTCACCATCGGTGCGCATCCGTTCCCGTCACGTAGCGGCCCTATCAACTTTTGAGTGGGCTGACTGACAAGCCTTGTAGTTCCCTGCTTCGAAGGCGGCGTCTAGGGTCGTTGAAGTCATTCGAGCCGTGCTCCGACGGATCATCTGGTACAAGGTTTTGCGTTCCATGCTCCAAAGATGGCCGACGATATTGCTCTTCCTGGGCTGTGCCGTATCCAGTTGCCATGCTCAGGTGTCGCAGTTCCTTCCCGAAGTCGATACCTACGTCGGGTTGACTGACCACACCCAATTCTGGTTTCAGGCAAAGGAGACTCGGGAAGACCAGGCGCCTACACAAGCCGAGATCGGGCCCAGCTTCGATTTCTTCCTCAAACCCATAGTGAAGCTCAGCAACGCCACCCTCTTTGACCTAGACCAGTCGAAGCAACGGCTTTTCGTAGTGTCGCTGGGCTTTCGATCCCTGCCGTCGCCGGGAAATCCAACGGAAAATCGTATCTTGATGATGGGCACCTTCAACCTTCCGCTTCGTGGAAAGATCCTGCTGGCTGATCGAAACCGCGTCGAAGTGAATTTCACCAATGGGGATGCGACGTGGCGTTACCGCAACCGTGTTACCTTACAGCGGACCATCACCGTGCATTCTTACCACCCTTCGTTGAACGCAAGTGCCGAGTGCTTCTACAACAGCCGTTACGACAAGTGGAGCACGACCGCACTTTACGCAGGAGCTATCTTCCCCATCCGGAGCAAGGTTGAGTTGAATCCTTACTACGAGCACCAGAACAGCACCGGACGGGCTCCGAATCAACAAATCAACGCGCTGGGCGTGATCCTGAATCTATTTTTTCGTAATCACGAATAAGACACCGCAGTTGAGCTTGCACGTAGTAGTTGTGCGATGCCGAACCGCGCCTCCACCTTGAGCTTTCCGATGATCCCGACTATCATCGCGGCGTGACGGTTGCGCACGACTCAGGATCGCCAAATTTTTTTGAAGGCTTTCGCCCGATACCGATGGCCGTCTGTGCGATCGGAGGCTGCGTCTTCATTGCATCGTTTTTCATCCAGGGCGTTCATGGACTCGGGCGCGCCACCGGACTTTTTGGTATTGCTGTCGTTCTTTGCGGAGTGACCGCCAACCTGCTCATGGAGGCAGCGTCGGTCAAGGCGGACCTTCATCACCGCCGCCATCTAATGGTTCAGGCCGCTATTACTTCCCTTCTAGCCATAGCTATTTGCGTCCTGGCGGTATATCTCTGCCGCCATGGACATCTGCCAGGGTTTATGCCGGGCCGGTACGACGAAGACCACGTGAAACGGCTGACCTGAAACAAAACGCGGAGAGACGGCTCTCCCCGCGTTCCATTCCTTGATTAAGGTCATTAGATGTCGTAATACATCTGGAATTCGTACGGATGCGGACGTAACCGCATCGCGTTCACTTCCTTTTCCCGCTTGTAGTCGATGTATATGTTCAGCATCTCTTCGGTGAACACATCTCCCTTCAGCAGGAACTGGTAGTCGCGTGCCAGGTTGTCGAGCGCACTCTCCAGAGAGCCTGGCATCGATGGCACTTTCGCCAACTCTTCCGGACCCAGATCGTAAATGTCCTTGTCCAGCGGCTGACCCGGGTCGATCTTGTTCTCGATCCCGTCGAGTCCGGCCATCAACATCGCAGAGAACGCCAGGTACGGATTACAACTCGGGTCCGGCGGACGGAACTCCACGCGCTTCGCCTTCGGAGACGCCGAATACATCGGGATGCGGCACGCCGCCGAGCGATTACGCCTCGAGTAGGCCAGATTCACCGGCGCTTCAAAGCCGGGCACAAGGCGCTTGTAAGAGTTCGTCGTCGGAGCGATGAGCGCAGACAACGCGGGACCATGCTTGATCAGTCCCCCGATATACCACAACGCCATCTGCGACAACCCGGCATACCCATCGCCCGCGAACAGCGGCTTGCCGGCCTTCCACAGCGACTGGTGGGTGTGCATTCCGCTGCCGTTGTCCTGGAAGAGCGGCTTGGGCATGAAGGTCACTGTCTTGCCGCATTGATTGGCAACGTTCCTCACGATGTACTTGTAGAGCATCATCGAGTCGGCCGAGCGGATCAGCGAATCGAACTTTAGATCGATTTCAGTCTGCCCACCAGTAGCGACTTCATGGTGATGGCATTCGACGACCAAGCCGCTGTCTTGCATGGTCAGCACCATCTCAGTTCGCAGGTCCTGATAGTGATCGGTGGGCGGTACCGGGAAATAACCTTCTTTATACCGCGGACGGTAGCCGAGATTGTTCTCCAGCCGCCCAGAATTCCAGCGTCCCTCTTCGGCGTCGATAAAGTAGTAACCTTCGTGCTCGTTCTGATCGAAGCGCACATTGTCGAAGATGAAGAACTCGGCCTCGGCGCCAAAGTATGCTGTGTCCGCCAAGCCCGTGGAAGCCAGATACATTTCGGCCTTTTTTGCAATATAACGTGGATCGCGATCGTAACGCTGCTTGGTTACGGGATCGATGACGTCGCACACCATTACCAGCGTCGGAACTTCGGTGAATGGGTCGAGAATGTAACGCGAGGCGTCTGGGATCAGCAGCATGTCGCTCTCGTGAATTGCTGCCCATCCGCGAATCGACGAGCCATCCATGCCGAAACCTTCCTCAAAAGAGTCCTCACTAAGTTGATGGATGGGGTAGGAAACGTGGTGCCACAGTCCAGGAAGGTCGGTAAAGCGCAGGTCCAGCATCTGCACGTTGTGTTCTTTCACGAACTCCAGGACTGCCTTTGGATCAGGCTTGCTTTCAGCCACGCAAACTCTCCTTTATGCCTGCCTCGCCCGGCGAGGCCGATCACAAATGCTTTGTGTGAAAAAATTCGTAACCTCCGCCCGTGCTCTCGCTCATCGCGTGCGCGGAGACGGATGACGTTACGGGGATAAGAGGTCGGACGACGGCCTGCATCAAATGCGGGGTGCTCGAGTGGCCAGGAAGATTGTCCTGAAGCCACTACTCAGCATACGAAGGCGGCCGGGCGCTGGGAAATCCAATGTTTTTATGGGGCGATAAAGGATGCTTATGCCCATATCCCTCGCGGTTTCAGTTTGGTAAGAACAGTCTCCGCCTGGTCCTCAGCCACCAGTCACTGTCGAATTCACCGTCACCACTGCGCTCGCGGTTTTGGCTGTATTGGCGTCAGCCACTGCCGTGATGGTGACTTGCAGGCTGCGATCGCCCGGATTGGGAGCCGTATACAAACCGCCCGCGCTGATTGTTCCTATCTGAGCATTTCCGCCAGTGATGTTATTCACCTGCCATGTCACCGACATATCGTTCGTTCCTGTGACGGTCGCCTGAAATTGCTGCTGCTGGCCGGGATTCAGAGTTGCCGTGGTCGGAGATATGGCTATCGTGACTTGCTGATTGCCGCCGCCGGTACTGCTGCCGCCTCCGCACGCAGCAAGAAAAAGTACGAAAGCAATAGCAACGGCTCCAGACTTGGGCAGAATTCTGGTGAGCATCGGGTCCTCCAAATTGGAATTGTTCTAGGTGCGATGACCACTTCTTCCCGGCTGTTGCCAACCTGTGGCTCTCAAAACCCTTTGCCCAACTTGGTTCCACCAGCGCGTTTCGCAGCTTTTTCAATTGGCTGTAAACACCGATTCACCGTGATCTGCGCACCATACGAGCATGGCGGAATTGAACCTCACCCAGTCTCGAGCCCCTCGATGGCTTGATCGGCGCGTCACACCTCCGCCGTTGCCGCCGGCGTATTCGGTAAACCTGGTTTCCAACGCGCGAGAGTTTCGCGAATCGCTGCGGCTGCGCTACGAGGTCTTCAACCTCGAGTTGCGGGAAGGCCTGCAGTCCTCTCATTCCACCGGACACGACTTTGACCCGTTCGACGCCGTCACCGATCACATCGTCGTCAAGTGTGCCTATTCACACCGTGTGGTGGGGACGTATCGCCTGCAGACCGGCAAAACGGCGGCGCGACATCTGGGCTATTACAGCGAGCAGGAGTTCGACTTCTCACCCTACGAACCGCTGCGTTCACAGATCCTGGAATTGGGCCGCGCCTGCATCCATCACGACCATCGCAACGCGAATGTGCTGATGCTGTTGTGGAAGGCCATCGCGCGATACGGAATCCAGCACGGCTGCCGCTATCTGATCGGCTGCAGTTCGCTGACTTCCCAAAACCCCGCGACCGGCGCCACGGTGTATTCCAAGTTGAAAGATTTTCTGGCTCTGCCTGAATTCCAGACCACGCCGCAACCCGCGTATGCCTGCGATCTGAATTCTGAAGTCGACACCGGCGACGAGGCAAAAGTACCAAAGCTGCTTCGGGCTTATCTTGCCGTCGGCGCCCGCATCTGCGGACCACCCGCGCTGGATGAGCGGTTCAAGACGATCGATTTTCTCACTCTGCTGGATCTGGCCGACGTGCCGAAAGGGCTGTTCGCCCGGGCGACCTCTTAGCCCGTCCTGCGTTCTACTTCACGCGCGTCTTCTTGATTAGCTTCATCGCAACCTTGGCGTCTTTCACCCCGAGCAGCTTGAACTTCGTCCCCCGTGCCTTGTTGTAGGCGACGAAGAAATCCTCCAGCTCTTGAATCATTTTGCTGTTGAGGTCCTTCGGCTCTTTGATATCCGAATGGATGTGCGAATGAGTGGACACGGCGAGAACGCGATCGTTACGTACTGTCGTACCGTCTTCCTCGGTCTGCTCTGCCTGTATGACGCCGACGATGCGCGACTCCACCACACAACCGGTGAACACCGGCTCATCCATCAGCAGCAGTACATCGGTCGGATCGCCGTCCTGGTCTTTGGTCTGCGGCACGAAACCGAAGTCATACGGAAACTTCATGCCCTCTGCCAGCACGCTGCTGAGCGCATAAGTACCCAGCTCCTGATCGTACTTGAACTTGTTGCGGCTGCCTTTGGGCGTTTCGATCACGACCCGCAGGCTCTTATGTTTGGTGTTGAAGGGATCGATCTGGTCGGGCGATTTCAGCTTGCTTGTCTTTGCCATAGCATTCGTGCCGTGCACCAGCGTGGGTGCAACGTAACTACGATGCTATCGTGCCGCTGCATGGATGCCGGCAGTCCGGTAAACTCCGGATAGAGTCTTCATTCAAGGTCTGGAGGAATCGATCAGCCGGTGGGCCACCCCCTGCGAAGCGCGGTTCGGATGTCAGCATTCTTTAGCGCTGCATTTCGCGGCCTCTGGCGGCATCGCCGGCTTCCAGACAGCGCCTCGCGCGCCGACTGCGCCCGGTGGCTGCACCAAGTCTGCATCAGCGGCCTCGCTGCAATGCACGCGCAATTGTCGGTCACTGGCACTCCTCCGACGCACGGACTCATCGTCAGCAATCACCTCAGCTACCTCGACATTCTCTGCTACAGCGCGGCCGTACCCTGCGTCTTTGTCTCGAAGGCCGAAGTGGAGCAGTGGCCGATCTTCGGCAAGTACGCTCGCTGGTCGGGAAGCGTGTTCGTGCATCGACACGATCGCGGCGACGCTGCGCGGGCGAACTTGCTAGTCGGCGAAAGTCTGAAGGATGGCGTGCCAGTTGTTCTCTTCCCCGAAGGAACAACCACCGACGGCCGTCGACTGCTGCGCTTTCACGCAACGATGCTGCAGCCGGCCATCGACGTCGGCGCGCCCATTACCCCCTGCGCCATCAGCTACCAACTCGACGACGGCGATCCTTCCAGCGAAGTCGCATGGTGGGGCGATATGACGTTGATGCCGCACGTGTGGAACATGATGGGCAAGCAATCGGTGCGGGCAAAGATTGTTTTCGGCGAACCAATAATCGCCCATGGCGATCGAAAACAGTTGAGTCACGTGTTTCACGAACAAGTCGCGGCCCTACGCGATCAGGCGGCTGCAGTTGCCATCCGCTGAATGTCCGATAGCCTCCCTGTCATCCCCGGAGGACCGCCACCTCGCCCGGTGCCCCACTCATTCGCGGTTTTCTAATGAGTGGGAATCGCGTTGAAACCTCACGCCTTCGCTTTGTCGACCTTCTCTTCGTCGAAGGGCAGCTCGGCGTGCTCAACTTCCTGCCAATCCTGAGCCTGCAATTCCCGCGGCGTCTTTTCCAGTTGCGGAGGCTCGGGCAGCGATTCGGCGGCCAGCGAGCGGTCGAGTTCGGGGAACTTGCGAGCCACAGGCAGTACGCGCCGCTCCATCGAGCTGAGCATCTCGTTGTACGACTGCACCGCTCCGCCTAGACGCTTTCCCATGGTCTCCAAGTGATCGGTCATGGTGCACAGGCGCTCGTACAGGGTCTTACCAGCTTCGCTGATATGCTTCGCGCTCTCGGCCAGGCTCTTCTGGTTCCATCCGTACGCGACGGCCTTCAGCAGAGCGATCAGCGTGGTCGGCGAGGTGACGATGACCTTCTGGCTGACGCCGTACTCGATCAACTCGGCATCGGCATCCATCGCCGCGCGGAAGAAGACCTCGCCCGGCAGGAAGAGTACAACGAACTCCGGCGTGCACGGCAAGTGCGACCAGTAGCTGCGGCTGGCCAGCGAGTCGATGTGCGCGCGAACCTGGCGCGCGTGATCTAGCAGGTATCCGTTGCGAGTCGCGTCGTCGGTCGCCTCCAGCGCCGCCAGATACGCCGCCAGCGGAACCTTCGCATCGACGATAATCTGCTTGCCTCCGGGCAAATCGACGATGACGTCCGGGCGATACCGCCGCTCATCCGCGCTGAACGTCAGCTGCTCCTTGAAGTCGCAGTACTCCAGCATGCCCGACAGCTCAAGCACACGATGCAGTTGCAGCTCGCCCCAGCGTCCGCGGGCCTGCGGCTCGCGCAGCGCCTTCACCAGGTTGCCAGTCTCGGTCTGTAACGCCTTCTGCGTCTCCAGCAGAGATTGCACCTGACTGGTCAGCGTTCCGTAAGCCTGGCTGCGCGACTTCTCCAACTCCTGTATCTGCTTGTTCATGCCATCTAGCGATTGCGCGATCGGTTGAACCAGGTTCTTGACGGCCTGTTCCCTTTGGGCCAGCTCACCGGTGGCCTCCGTCTGCGAATTCTTCAAAACAGTTTTCGCGAGCTGAAGAAAATTGGCGTTGTTGCTATCGAGCGCTGAGGCCGCCAGAGCCTTAAAGTCAGACTTTAACTGTTCTCCGGCATCCGCCAGCATACGCAGCTTCTCTTCGGCGTTCTTACGCTCGGTCGCCAGCGTTGCATCCAGAGCGGAACGCGCATCGGAGAGCGTTCGAATTTCGGCAGCTTGGCCTGCGACGGTCGCCTTGGTCGCCGCCAGTTGCTGCTCCAGCGTTCTTCTCTGCTCAGCCAAACCCGCGGTGCGAGAGCGCGAAAGCAGAGTGGCAAAAGCGTAACCGATGGCGAAGGTAACAACTGCGAGTAGCGCGACAACAGGCAGGGTCATGGGCAAACCTTGGTAATACTGCCGTCATTGTATGTCCGGAGGGGATAGAAGGAAAGGCGAAAGTACCCAGACAGTCACTGCGGGATTCACTAAAGTTTCTCCGTGTCTGCGACACGTGTCACGGCCCGTGACTCCCGTATTCGCTACACTATTCCTTTGCACTTAGTCGTGCGACGGGAGAACAGGGTCATCATGGCAAGCGGTAACGGCAAACGCGGCACTATCGGAATCCTGACCGGAGGTGGAGACGTACCAGGCCTGAATCCGGCGATTCGCGCCGTAACCATTCGGGCGTTGCGAGAGGGCTACGATGTTATCGGTTTGCGCCGCGGCTGGGCCAGCCTGATCGACATGGTCCGCGACCGGGACTATGACAACAGCGACAACTTCCAGAACCTGTCGGAAGAGCTGGTGAACCGCGCCGGCCGCACCGGTGGAACCTTTCTGCATACTTCGCGCACCAACCCCAGCCGAGTGCACAAAGCCGACGTTCCGCCGCACCTGAGCGAAAGCTTCCAGGCCGCCAGCAACGACCTGACTCCGGAAGTCCTGAAGAACCTCGAGTGGCTCGGGATCAATTACCTGATCCCCATCGGCGGCGACGACACCCTCAGCTACGCGGTGCGACTGTTCCAGGAAGGCGTGAGGGTCATCGCCATTCCGAAGACGATGGACAACGATGTGCCCGGTACCGACTACTGCATCGGCTTCAGCACATGCGTGACGCGCATCATCGAGATGGCCAACCGGCTGCGAACCTCGGCCGGCTCCCACGAGCGCCTGCTGGTACTGGAGGTCTTCGGACGCTACGCCGGATTCACCGCGATGTTGCCGACCATGGCGGGAGCAGCGAATCGTTGTGTTATCCCTGAGTTCAAGTTCAACATCGACCGGCTGACCGATCTGCTCATCTACGATCGCAACAAGAATCCCAGCAAGTATTCGGTCGTGCTGGTGTCGGAAGGTGCGATGTTCGAAGGCGGAGAGATGATTTTCGAGCGCGAGGTGAAGGACGCCTTCGGGCACAAGAAGCTGGGCGGCATCGGCAACATCGTCTCCGAGCGGATCAAAGAACTCTCCGCGCACTACAACAACGGCAAGCCGCTCGACGTGATGACTCAGAGTCTCGGATACTTGGTACGCTGCGGCGATCCCGACGCCATCGATTCCATCGCGCCCATGGCGTATGGCAATCTGGCGCTCGACCTGTTGCTTACCAACGTTCACGGACGACTAGTGGTTCTGCGCAACGGTCGCTATGACAATATGCCAATTGATGTAGTGGTCGCGACCAAGAAAGTCGTCAACGTGAAGGACCAGTACAACACCGAGCGCCTGCGTCCGCGTTACAAGAGCTTTGAGATGAAACCGCTGTTCATCATGACCAGCGACTTGGGCTGAAGATCGGTTCACCACAGAGACACCGAAAACTGAAGCCCTAAACTTTGTGTCTCATTGCCTCTGTGGTGAGAAAGTTTGTGGTTATTCGCCGGCCGCGGCGCCCGCTGCCTTTGCTTCTGCCTCTGGCAACGCTGGTATTTCCACAGCCTCAAGTGTCGCCGCTTCTGGCAAAGTGGCAGCAGCGGCGGTCTTCCCTGCCCGTACCGCTCCCCAAACGATAAACAGGTTTGTCACCAAGACGACAGTGAAGGCCAGCGATGGAAGGAAGTTGAAAACCGCTCCGCGCTGTTCGACGATTGCCAGCGCCAACACGGCGGTGACCAGACCGCGTGGCAACATCCAGAAGAGCAGTTCAGTCTGCTCGCGGGTCACGTCTTTCACGACCCAGCGACTGCCGATCATCGCCACGTAACGCGCCAACAAGAGCGCTGCCAGTATGCCGACGATGGGCAAGAGATACTTGCGGCTGACGAACTGCGCCACGACGCCCAGCAACACGAAGAAAAATGAGCGCACCAGGAAGCTGAACTCGGCATGGAACGCCATCATGCGCGCTCCCTGACGGGTCATGTGCGGCGTTCTGGGCAGGTTGGCAAGCGTCACACCGAAGATCAGAACGGTCAGCAATCCGCTGCCGTGGAAGAAGTCTCCTAGCGCATAGACGCCAAGAACTACACCGAGATTGAGAATGTTGGAATTCGGTGAGCCGGCGATCTTCGGCCACAGTCGCGACCAGAGTGCTCCGATGATGAAGCCGAGCAGCAGTGACACGGCGATGTGTCGTGAGAAGTCGCTGGCTAGGCCACCGATCAGCGAACCCTGATCGTTCGCCTTGAGCAAGCTGCCCACCAGCAGCACCGCAATGACTTCGCCGAGCGAGGCCTCAATGGTCAGCGTGACCTTCACCGGATCCGGCGTGTTGATTTGCTGGAGCGCCGGTATGACGATGGTCCCGCTGGTGCAGCCGAGCGCCGCGCCGAGCAGCAGGCAATCGGTCCACTCGAGATGTAGCAGCCAATGTCCCATCAGCGCAATGAGCGCGAGACTGAGGCCGAAGCTTAAGACCACCAGCAGCAGCCCCGCAGGGAAATACCGCAAGGCTTGGCGCAGACGCAGTTCCAAGCCACCTTCAAACAGGATGAGGATTAGGGCCAGGGTGCCCAGAAAGCGGATGACGCCTTCAAAGTGAGCGGGATTCACCCAGTGCAGGATCGGCCCGAGGGTGATGCCGATCAGCAGCAAAACAATAATGTCCGGTACGCGGGTCAGCTTCGACAGCCTATTCGCCGCTACAGCCAGGACAAGTAACGCCGCTGGCAAACCGAAAACGTACGCCATATGCATGGAAGTGGGCTCGTACCGCCGGCACCCCGGGCGAGGGGTGCGCCGTCCTAAACAGATATTGCTAGAGATGATATTACGGATCGGCGGAAAAGTTCGAGCAGGTTTTTGGTAAGAGGTCGTTTTGGAGAAAGTTGGCCCGCGATCATGCGAGACCGCGGGCTATCAGGGTTAGGCTGCTTTGGCTTCAACGTTGACGCTGGCGGCAATCTTGCTGAGCGTCTGGTCGGCCTGTTCCTCTTCGTCGAGGGTCTGCTGCAGCAGGCGGGCGTGCTCCTGCTGGCCGAGGAGCTGAGCGTAGGTGCGGACCGTGCCGTAGCCGGCCATCTCATAGTGCTCGACGCGCTGAGCGGCGCTGATGATGCCGGCATCGATCGTGGCGGGATCGCCGCCCGCGGAGACGATCTCGTCGCCTTCCTTGATCACGCCTTTCATGCCTTTGCAGCTTTCGCCGCTCGACTTCTCGTTGAGGTTGTTGAAAATCTGCTCCAGCCGCGAAATCTGGCGCTGGGTGACGTCAAGATGTTCTTTCAGGGCATCCTTGAGCGCAGGATTGTGGGCTGCTTGTATCAGTGTAGGAAGTGCTTGAGTGATCTGTTCTTCGGCATCGTAGAGATCGCGCAGCTCCTTCAGGTAGAGCTGCTGCAGGTTTTCCAGCTTCATTGAAAATAGGGCCATGACTCCTCCATGTTGGGTCTGCCTGTGAGATGAGTCGGCCCTCGATGCTGTTGGCTCCTGTTTACTCGACTTACTTATCTCGCTGTGGAAATTCCGCTGCTCGCAAAACGAAGTGCTCTTATTTGCGAAACCGAACGCAGTCTGCTGCGTCCAATGTCAAGAACGTTGCAATCAGAGAAACTATTATGAGAATTCACGACAAAGGCGACTACGCGTACGACCTGGAGCAATCCGTTGATCCTATGACCCAGTTGCGGACTGGTTGGAACTTCCGCATCTTTCGGGTGCGCCCGACAGAGCAGATGGTGGAGAAGGGTGAAGCGCCCTCCCGCGATGAAGCCGAGAAACAGGCTAAGCGTGTGATCTCACGCGTTCTGCAGAAGGAAAAGCGAGCAGCGTAGACGTTATTTCCCAACGAGCTTCGAGAAAATCTTTTCGTACTTTTCCGCTATGGCATCCCAACGATACAGAGCATCGGCCCGCTGCTTGGCCTGCAACGCGAACTGCTGCCTGACCCCTGAGTCGTCAAGTAGTGACTGGAGCTTGGCCGTCAGATCCGCCTCCGACTTCTCGTAGCGAAGCCCGGCGTCTCCAGCCGTCTCGGAATTTTCCGGCGTGTCGAGGTAGACTACGGCGTTGCTGGCAGCCATCGCCTCGATCAGCGCCGGATGCACTCCACCAATCTCGCAGGCAAAGACGAACACACCTGCGTGCTTCTGTAGTGCCCAGTAGCCATCGCCGTAAATGGCGCCGGTGAAGCGCACGCGCTCGTCGCCCAACGACTTCAGCCGTTCGAGATAGCCGGGATCGTAGCGGTTGTCGCCTACCATGACCAGCGGCCAGTCGCTGCGAACACCGCGCCAGCTTCGCAAGACGAGATCTGGATTGTTTTCCGGCTCCAGACGGCTGACATAGAGCACATAACGTCCGGGCTCGAGATTCATGCCGTTCAGGCTGTAGTCCTCGCGCGGCATCTCCGAACCATAGCCGATAATCAGCGACTCGCTTTTGTACTTCGCCAGATAGTAGTC
>DATHQX010000072.1:0-24802 GCA_035482295.1 Verrucomicrobiia bacterium | reverse complement strand
CCGGTATTGGTGTAGTTCTGCGGAACGACCGGATTGAGATAGTGGTCGGTCTGTCCGCCGGCGGCGGTAAATCCAAGAACGTTCTTACCCCACGAGTATTGGCCCTGGGCAAACGACCCGGCCGAGTAGTAGCTACCGCCGGTCAACACAATCTGCCCATGGAAGCCCGGCTGCGGATCGCGCAGGGTGTTGAGTTCGACTACGCCGCCCATCTTGCGTCCGTATTCCGCCGGAAATCCTGCCGTATAAATCGTCATTGAGTCGACATCGTTGGCGCCGATCTCGGGACCGAAGCTGGGTGAGCGGTTGTCAGTGAGCGGAATGCCGTCCACGACGAACTGCGTCTGATACTCGGAGCCCCGCGGATGCAACACGGCGTTGCCCTCGTAGAGCCAACCGGGCTGACTGTTGACGAGGTCCTGAATAGAGCGCCCCGGCAGCGACGACTCGCGCTTCTGAATCTCGGCTGGGCTGATCTGGTTTATCGACCCTGCCTGCTCGGGGTCGATCAGAGTTCCTTGCGCCTGTACGTTCACGGACTCTTCTACCGAAGCCAGCTTGAGCGTAATCGTATGCTGCACCGGAATGGAGGAATGCACCTCGACGGTTTCGGTAACAGGGGCAAATCCCGACACATTGACCTGAAGCTGATAGAGGCCGAAGGACAGGCGCTGCACGTCCAGCGTTCCTTGGGCTCCGGTCTCCAGAGTATTACTGTATTGACTGGCCTGACTGGTGATGTGGACCGTGGTCTTCACACCGAGGCCGCCAGGGTCGACCACCTTCAGACGCAACTCGCCCATCTGGCTCTGCGCAGCGAGCAGCACCGGGCACAAAACCAGAAAAGTGATCAGCCTTTTCATCGCGCGGCAAGCGGTGGCGTGCTTCAGATACAAGCAAGCGGAATGGTTTTCATTGTACGGGAGAAAGCAGGAGGAGAGCCGCGCCGGATGACAACTATCGAAAACGTAGTTTTCCTTCGTGCCCGGCGCTGCTAAAGATTCGCAAAGAGCTCTCGGCGGAGGCCGCCGCTAGTACTGTCCCACCAGTTCACTCAAGCAGGTGTGCGGGGTTTCGCTCAAATATCGCAGGAATTCGTTGTGCTTACCCACCATAATCTGCTTCGACTCGACGGGTTTGTCCGCCAGTTCGAAGCCCATGATGATGATCTCGTCGCCCTTCTTGATGAGGTGAGCGGCCGCACCGTTCATGCAGATATCGCCTGCGCCGCGCGGTCCGGGAATGGTGTAGGTTTCGAGGCGGGCACCGCTGGTGTTGCTGACCACCAGGACGCGCTCTCCCGGGATCAGGCCGACCATATCCATCAATTCCTCGTCGATCGTGATGCTGCCTACATACTTCAGATCGGCTTCAGTAACTGTGGCCTGGTGAATTTTGGACCGTAACATCCATCGCATGGTTCTCAACTTTCCTCTCTGTGTCCCGCTCTCGCTGGGCGGATGCAGGCACTGGAAAATATCTTAACAAACCCTACCAAGCGGCAGGAACGACATTCCCACTGAGTAGATGCCACAAAACGGGCAAACGCTCCTGGTTCCGCGGGCAGCAAAAAACCGGTGGGAGGTTGGCTCCCACCGGTTGCTGAGTCCCGAAGGACTTGGGTTATTGAGCTGGAGCAGGCGCCGGGGCTGCTGCCGGTGCATCGGCGGCGGCTTTCTTGTGGTGCCTCGGAGCAGGCGCCTTCCTCGGTTTCGGATAGGCGTTCTCGCTCGGCTTCACCACGCTCTCATCGACCGGCGTCGTGTTCTGCAGGTCGGCGCAAGCGTTCTCGTCGGCTCCCTGCGGTACCCAGATGATATCGGCAACCTTCGACTGGCCGGTGCCCTGACGGACCTCGACGCGGCTCGGGTCGATACCTTGCTGCTGCACCAGGTAGGCCTTCGCATTGACTGCGCGCTGGGCTGCCAGGTTCATCGGATGACGCTTCTTGCCGGTTCCGACCATCGGAGCCTTGTCGCCCGTGGCGTAGCCGACGATGACGATCTTGGCGTTCGGATCGGCCTTCAGACGGCTGGCAACGTCGTCCAGGATAGCCTTCGCGGTATTGTCCACACGCCACGGTCTCTTCAGATCCGGGAACTGGATCGAGTTGACCTTGCTGCAGGTCGGCGGCGGAGGCGGAACTTCGACGTTCACCGTGCAACTTCCGCTACCCGTCAGGTTGCGGGCGTCGGTCGCCGTAGCGGTCACGGTTACCGGTCCAGCCGCAAGGCCGGCGGTATCCAGAGTCGCCGTGGTGCCGGTGCCGCTGATCTGGCCGGCGCTGGCGCTGTACGCATAGCTGTTGATCGGCGAGTTGTCGGGGCTGGTAGCGGTCGTCGTGACCGTGACCGCGCCACCACCCTGCACCGTGCTCGGGTTAACCGAGCAGCTGACCTGCGGCGGATTCATCGGCTTCGCCTTCACGGTGAAGTTGGCCGAACAGGTCGCCGGCTTGATGGGGTCCGGCCTGCCAATGAAGGAATGACTGCCGGCGTCAAGATTCTTGTTTATTTTGGGATCGGTAAGGGAGGCGGTGGCTACGTAGCTTCCCGCCGCTGCGCCTGTGGTATCGATCTGGGCCGAGGCCTTGTCGCTGGAGTTCAGCTTGCCACCGTTCGTGGTCCAGGAATACATCACTGTATGCTTGGGATTGAATCCCGTTCCAGTTGCTGTAACGGTTACCGGCTCGCCTTCGATGACTTCGGCAGGCTGTACGGTACAGGCAGCGGTCGGCTGCGGAGTGTAGTAGCTGCCCAGGTTGAAGATCACACCAGTCGAGAGACGCACATTGTTCCACTGCGTGCTGTGTATGTTGCCACCGATGTACGGGCTGTAATTGGTGTAGATGTAATCAGCCTGCGCGATACGGATGGCAAACCGGTGTCCAATCGCGTAGTCGAAACCACCGCCGGCAGCCAGAGCGGCATTCCACTGGTTGCCGAAGTTCGGCGGGGTTGGAGGAAACGCCGGCGACAGGTTCGCCGCGCCCGCCATAAAGTGGACGAACGGCATGAACGAATCAGTGTGGTATTTGTACTGCAGCCCGGCAAAGGCAAAGCCAATACCGGTGTAATTGGGCGCACCTGTAGCAAAGTGGCCGCTGCCGTCGAAGATGATGCCCAAGTTATGCGCCTGCGGCAGGTAATACGTAATCGAGGCGTCAAACCCGGTGGAAATATCATTCACCTTGTGGTCGAAATCAGCGTAACCGCTGACCCCTAACCAGGAGTAACCGGCGAAGATCTCAGCTTTGGGCTGGATGGTTACCTGAGCTGCGGCAAACGTGCCGCAAAGGGACAACACCAGGCACGCCGCCAAGGCTTTCGCAAGTGTTCTACATGAGGGCATCACGTTGGTTCCTTTTCGAAGTGGAAATCCAGGACACCATTTTAGAGGTTCCTTGGTTGTGTCGCATCAACTCTGGGAGTGTCTACTTTGAGACCCTCCCGTTCTGAAACTGCAAACTAGACAGTTCCGCAACGGTTCGATTGTGTTGAAAATCTGTAAGTACTGAACCGGGATTGCCACCGAAGATTCGGGACTCGATGGCGTCCATCATTCTAGCGCGGGACTGGCTTCTAGCATAGTTTATCCAGCAAAAGTTCCTTTGGCGTCAACCAGAAAGACCTCCACTGCCGGTACTCCCACGGCGTGGGTGGAGCAACTCAGGCAGCGATCGTGGGCCCGCACCAGGGCCGAAACCCGGTTCAGTATGTGCTTCTGCAGGGGTCGCCGTGGATGAGTGGCCGCTTAACTGGCGCACGCGTCAGTCGCAGCGATCCGATTGCTCTTTTCGACCTTGCAGTACTGAATCAGAGTGCCACGGATAGCCTCGACAGTCCCCACGCTCGGAGGCATTTGCTCGGCCCATCCACGTGCAACGTATCTTATTCTCTTACAAGAGGTTAAATGGATTCGAGGGCGCAGTGAATCCTGAGGAACAACCGAGCGGTGGGATGAGGGAGCGCAAAAAAGGCGCTCCATGAGCGCCTTACTCTGCGTTTGCTTGTACTGCTTTGCTCGAAAAATCGATTCGGCTACGCTGCCTTAGGATCGGTAAACACCGGAGCTGGACTGGTCGCGGATCCCTTGCTATCCACCAATTTCATTTTGTTCCAGTCGTAGGGGAACTCATGGCCGCAATCCAGGCAGACCACGTAGGTTCCCGTTATTGACGCCGCTGCGCTTCTGCGTTGCTTCCCGCGAACTGTGATGGGGAAGCTGCAACGTTTGTGCGAACAACCGAAAACCACATCGAACAACCTCATAAACCATCTCCTCGCCTCGGCGGCCGACAGCAGCAAAGCCGCCGGGGCTGGCCCCCGGAACCTAGTCTCGCGGTTTCGAATGCGCAAAACCGGCTACAAACACTTAGATTCGCAGATGGCTCAAAAGGTTTCGTTACGATTCGTGCGCGACGACGCCGTGCTTCCCGATTCCGCAACAAAGATCGAGGCGTTCTTTCACGTTGCGGCTTTTTCCATGCCAGCGGCATACCGACGCGTCGGGGGCAGGCAAGCGTAAACGTCTATAATCGAGTTACTTTGCAATATTCTTGCCTCTGCATGTTTCACCGGCTTGTCGTGCTTATTGCCGCCGTCTGCTGTCTTGGCGCCTTAGCGACAGCACAGACAGCTCCCGGCACTCAGACTCTGATGGTCATGCCGTTTGAGAACCAGTCCAGCGCACCCGGACTGGAGTGGATTAGCGAGTCGTTTCCCGAGATTTTGTCTCAGCGTCTGGCTTCGCCGCATATCTACGTGATGAGCCGCGACGACCGCGACTACGCCTTCGATCACTCCGGCGTGCCTTCGACTTTGCTGCCCTCACGAGCCACGATCTACCGCGTAGCTGAGCAGATGGATGCCGACTACGTCGTCATGGGCAGCTATACCTACGATGGCAAGACGTTCAGCGCGAAGGCACAGCTTCTCGACATGAAGAAGCTGCACCTGTATCCGACGATCGACAGCAGCGGACCGCTGACCAGCCTCATCGATTTGCAGACTAGGCTGGCGTGGCAACTGCTGCAGCAACTTCCCATCCCCCCGACGATGACACGCGAGCAGTTCATGGCTGCGTTTCCTCCCATCCGCCTGGATGCTTTTGAAAACTACATTCGCGGCATTCTGGCCAGCTCGTCGCAGCAGAAAGTTCATTACTTCCATGAGGCGGTAAAGCTCGATCCGAACTACACGCTGGCCATGCTGGATTTGGGTAAGACGTATTACGACAGTCACGAGTATGAGTCGGCGTCGGCGTGGTTTGCGCGGATACCGAAGACAAGCCCGGCCGCGGGCGAAGCCAACTTCCTCCTGGGCATGTCGGAGTTCTATCGCGGCAACTTCGAGAAGTCGTTTGCGGCATTCAATTTTTTGCTGACTCGCGTCCCGCTGACCGAGGTCTACAACAATTTGGGAGTGGTGGAGGCGCGCCTCGGACATCGAACGCAGGCGGTGGGATACTTCACCAAGGCCGTCACTGCCGACCCCAACGATGCCGACTATCGCTTCAATCTGGCGGTGGCGTTGTACAAGAATGGCGACAGTGCCGGAGCGGCGCGGCAACTGAAAGACGAGTTGCAGCAGCGGCCGAGCGACACTGAGAGCAGGGCTCTGCAGGACATGATCAGTCGGGGCGTGCCTCCGCCTCCACCGCCGCCGACCAATCCTGTAACGGGGATCAATGCCCTGCTTCCTGCCGGCACGACACATGTGCCGATGGAGCGCATCAAGCGCAACTACGACGAAGCTTCGTATCGCCAGCTGGAGATGGAGATCCACAACGTTGCCGAAGCACGACTGGCGAAGGCGGATCCTCACACCCACGCTGCCTATCACGTACAACGCGGCAAGGAAATGCTGGCGCAGAACATGCCCGAGCAGGCCGAGATGGAGTTCCGTGACGCCATCAGTGCGGACTACAACAATGACGCGGCGCACGCCGAACTGGCTATGCTGCTGGAGAAGAAGGGTGACGTCAGCGGCGCGCGGACAGAGGCGCAGACGTCAGTACGTTTAAAGCCGAATGTGGATGCCCTGCTGGTGCTGGCGCGGCTCGATCTGAAGCAGAGTCAGGTGCAGTCGGCTGCCGGCGAGGTTCAGAGGGCATTGGCTATCGAGCCCGGAAATGCCACAGCTCTGACGTTAAAACAGGATATCGCCAGCAGACAAACAGGTTCAAAATAGGGACGCGGCGTTTTTCTAGCCGGGTGGAGTACGCCTTCAGGCGTACAGTTAATGATCCTGATCAGGCCTCGGCTTTAGCCGCTGAGTCGGGGGTCATTACCTCAGCGCCTAAAGGCGGCCGGCTTTTGGCTAGTTGATGCACGCCTGAAGGCGTGCTCCACCCTTGATATGCCTGTTGCGGTTACGGACAGGCTACAAGATATTTGCTCCTCCGCACGGAGGCTCTATGCGGCAAACTCGTACTTCCCTTCGCGCTCTGATTTTTGTTCTCCTGATTTCCACCTCCGCCTTTGCCACATCCGTCGTCAAGATTCGCGTCGACGACACCATTCAGCCGATCAGTGCCGAATACGTTGAGCGTGCGATCGAGCATGCGCGACAAACGAACGCCGATGCCGTTCTGATTGAGCTGCACACCCCTGGTGGTCTCGTCGACTCCACTCGCGAGATCATTGAGAAAATCCTTGCCTCGCCTGTGCCGGTCATCGTCTATGTTGCGCCGACTGGCGCGAACGCTGCGTCAGCCGGATTCTTCATCCTGGAATCGTCCGACATCGCGGCGATGGCCCCGGGCACGAATACCGGCGCAGCGCATCCGGTGACGCTGGGTGGCGAGAAGATGGACGACGTCATGAAGACGAAGGTGGAGAACGACTCAGCCGCCTTCATGCGGTCTTTCGTCGGCCCGCGAGGACGCAATGTCCAACTGGCCGAGAGCGCGGTGCGCGAGTCGAAATCGTGGACGGATCAGGAGGCGCTGCAACAACACCTGATCGATATCGTCGCCAAAGATCAGGACGATCTCTTCCGCCAGATTTCAGGACGCACGATCAAGCGCTTCGACGGCAAGCAAGTGAAGCTCGACCTGGTCGGAGCAAAGGTCGATGACTTACCAATGACGCTCCGCCAGCGCATCCTCGACTTTCTGCTCGATCCGAACATCGCCTTCCTGGTGCTGGCTGTCGGCGCACTGGCTCTCTATGCTGAGTTCAACCATCCGGGTGCGGTCGTGCCCGGAGTTGTCGGCGTGATCTTCATTCTTCTGGCGCTGTTCGCGCTCAACCTGCTGCCGACGCGCTACGCTGCATTCACTCTGATTCTGGCAGCCTTCGTGTTGTTCATACTGGAGGCGAAGTTCGCTACCCACGGCATACTCGGCCTGGGCGGCATCGCGTGTCTGACCCTGGGCGGATTGCTGCTGGTCGACGGCCCCATCCCCGAGTTGCGCGTAAAGTTGTGGACCGCGTTGGGCGTCAGTATTCCTCTGGGCGTCATCACCGTATTCCTGATGACGATCGCCTTGCGTGCCCGGCGCAATAAGGTCGTCACCGGCGAGCAGGGGCTCATTGGAGCGGTTGGGGAGGCGCGCACCGACCTGGATCCCGAAGGCAAGGTTTTTGTTCTGGGCGAGCTTTGGAATGCGCGCGCAGCGTCGCGCGTGGGCATGGGCGACCACGTGGTGGTGAGAAAAGTCGAAGGCTTGGAGCTGGAAGTAGAGAAGACGTAAGACGCGTCTAAGCTGCGCCCTTATTCTGCTCTTTTTCGAGACTGGACTTTACCAGCTCGATTAGTTCGGCCGGAGGAAAAGGCTTGGTGCGGAACATCACATTCATGCCCTGGTATTCGGCTTCGGCTTCTGCCATGCCGCTGAGAACGATCACGGGCATCCACGAATCGAGCGCTCGAATCTGCGGCACCAGCTCAGAGCCGGTGCATCCCGGCATGATGTGATCGGTGACAACCACACCTATGCGTTCCGGCAACCCACGCAGGGTGGCCAGCGCGCTTTCAGCCGTCGTAGCGACGGAAACCTGAAAGCCTGCGTCGCGCAGTATGGCTTCGCGGACGGTAAGCTGCAGCGGATTGTCGTCGATGAGAAGAACCTGCCTCAAAGCCTTATTTAGCCTTTGCAATTCTTGTCTATTCCGCACTCCGCAATCGCGGTTTGCCGGAAAAACAGGCAGCTAGAGCTCCCATCCGGAACAGCGAACCATCGCCGTAAAGATACCTCTGAGTAAGGCACCGTTGTCTCCGGCGCCAAATCGAGTCGCAGATTAACTGCAAACACCGAATCGCAACATGCCTTTCCTTCGGCGATAAGAAAAAAAACTCGCTCAGCCCCAAACACTTCCGCTGCAACTTCTTATCAGGCACAAACTATGCTGTACGCTGCCGTCCGCAGATTTCCTCGACCGCACGCAGCCAATCCTGTTCCGGAGAACCGCCATTTTCGCCGCGCTGGAGATAAATCTCGTAGGCGCGAACGCGAATTTTCTCTTCCATATTGGGGGCGACCTGCGTTTCGGTAACAACTTCGGTCGAGACGGTGATCGGTGTCTTGACTGCGCCGTTTCCGCTTTCCGCGTGAACGCCGTTTCCGTTCGCTGGCGTGGTCTTGCGGCTCCGCTTCTTTGGCGCAGCGCCTTCCTTGTCTCGTGGTACTTTCGGCATCGTACTTAACTCCTAGACCCTCACAGATTTACACCTGCAACCGACAACCAAAATCTCCTTGATGACGGCTGAAAATGTGCTGCTTTTACTATAGCGAATTCTTTTTGCTTTGTGGGGTACTAAGGTGCTGATCTCCCCAATTTTCATCAACTCTGCATGAATGCTCGCGCTTCCGATCTCATCTCGATCTAACTCGCTACCATTTCACAACTTAGTGGTGTCCAATAGAAGTAGCCCGAGCTCTTCACGGAACCAACTTAGGTACAGTCGCGTATATCTGCTCAGGCAAATTGTAGTTGTGCCTGCCGGGTTGGATTGCTGTCTATGGTCTTCTTCGAAATTCTCCGCCAGATGTTGCGCACTCTGTGGGCGCATAAGCTGCGTTCGTTCCTCACCATGTTCGGCATCGCGTGGGGCGTAGGATCGCTGCTTCTACTGGTGGGATTGGGTGAAGGCTTCCGCTCCGGCAATCGTCGCGAACTGAACTCGCTGGGCGAGGACATCATGTTCGTCTTCCCCGGGCGCGCGCCGGCTGTCGCTGGCAATATGAGTTCCGGGCGAAGCTATAACCTTACCGACGAAGACTATCGCGACATTTTGCAGGAGGCGCCCCATGTGCGCGCAGCAGCGCCGGTGCTCTCGCGAATGGACATCCGCGAGGTCAGCGACTTCGGCAATACCAACGGCGAGGTCAGCGGTGTTCTGCCCAAGTACAACGAGATTCGTTATTTGCCGCTGTCAGCAGGGCGCTGGCTCAACGAGGACGACGAGGTGCAGAAGCGATTGGTCGCCGTACTCGGCGACGAGATGCTGAAGAACCTCTTCCCCGGCCGGCCGGCGGTGGGTAACACAATTCTGCTGAACGGTATTCGATTCCAGGTGATCGGCGTAGTGCAGCGCGTCGGTCACGGTGACGACAATTCCACCAACAACCGCGTCTTTATGCCGTTTAGCACGATGCGCGAATTCTTCCCGTTGACCAAGGAAGGCCAGGACAACGCCGTTTCATTTATCAACTATCGGCCCCGTGTACGCAATGAACATGCGATCGCACGCGAAGAAGTGCGCAAGGTCATCGCGCGCAATCACGGCTTCGATTGGCACGATGAAGACGCTTTCGAGGACTGGGACACCATTAAGAACTCTGAGATGGTAGGCAAGATCTTCGATGCCATGGACATTTTCTTAGGCGGCGTGGGATTGGTGACGTTGACCCTCGGCGCGATCGGCGTAGTCAACATCATGCTGGTGGCAGTCAGCGAGCGTACTCGTGAAATCGGATTGCGGAAGGCCTTAGGCGCAACCAATCGCAGCATCCTGCTGCAGTTCTTCCTCGAGGGCGCGTTCCTCACTTTGATGAGCGGTGCAATCGGCATGGCTGGCGCTGGACTTCTGATGTACATGATGCGTGGCGTGGGCCAGGTGCCCGGGTTCGATCCGCCTACGATGTCGTTTATGTCGGCCACGCTGGCCATCGGCACGCTGGCGCTGGCCGGAATCGTCTCTGGAATCTATCCGGCGAGAAAAGCGGCGATGCTGCAGCCGGTAGAAGCTTTGAGGCAGGAGTAGAGCATGGTTCAGGATCTGATGTCGCAAGCCTATAGCGCGATGCGCTATAACCGCCGCCGTACAGCGCTCACCATGCTGGGCATGGCATGGGGTATCGCGACGGTAGTGCTTCTGCTTGCCTACGGAGCGGGATTCGGCCGCGCTATCGAAGTGATCTTCGCCAACTGGGGGACACGCATCATCGGGGTCTTCCCCGGACGCACGTCGCAACAGGCGGGCGGGCAGAAGGCTGGAACCCAGATCAAGTTCACCCTCGATGATCTCGATCGCATTACCGCAGCGGCACCGCTGGTCAACCGCATCTCTCCGGAAGTCGACAAGGACGTGAACGTCCAGCGCGACGTTCGCACCTACTCGTTACCCATCCAGGGCGTGTATCCCAGCATGTTCAACATTCTGGCGCTGAAGCTTGAGCAAGGGCGTCTGCTGAACGCCGACGACCAGGAAGGACGAGCGCGCGTTGCCGTCATCAGCTCGGATGCCAAGTTGAAGCTCTTCTCCGGCGAGTATGCGCTGGGTCAACACGTTCGCATCGACGGCATCAGCTATCAGGTCGTGGGCGTGCTCGCTCCGCACATGCAGGAGGGCGACGACAGCGTCAACAAGACGATCTACGTGCCGTTCAGCGCGATGAGCGACTTCAAAGACACGCATTACCTCGACGGGATTTGGACGTCATATGAGGGCAACGACTTCGAACTTGTCGAAAAGCAGGTACGGGGGGCGCTGGCGCAGCAATATAACTTCAAGCCGGATGATAAGCGCGCAGTCTTCGTCTTCAACATGATGAAGCAGCTGAAGCAATTCCAGATCATCACCACCGGTTTGAAAATCCTGCTCGGCTTTATTGGAACGTTGACACTGGGCATCGGCGGCGTGGGCCTGATGAACATCATGCTGGTCGCAGTGACGCAACGCACGCGCGAGATCGGCGTGGAGAAGGCCCTGGGCGGCAGACGTCGCGACATCCTCTTCCAGTTCCTGGCTGAAGCGCTGGCAATCACCTTTATCGGCGGACTGGCAGGAATCGTGATGGCCTACACCATCTCCATGGCCGTTGGCCGAATCACCTTCTACAGTGCGATTGCCAAGAACGCCGAGGCGGCTGACATTCGCTTGATCATCAATCCATCGACGGTGGTGGCAGCAACCGTCATTCTGACATTAGTGGGCCTGGTCAGCGGGATGCTGCCGGCGATCAAAGCCTCGCGGCTCGATCCGATTGAGGCATTGCGATACGAGTAGTGGCTGTCTGCAACAACTGGTGCGCCGCAGGCGCTACTTCTTGATGATGGGATTGTAGCCTTCGGCGGTCAGCTTGGCTTTCATCGCCTGGGCGTCGGCCATGTTGGAGAACGGCCCAACCTGCACGTGATAGAACTTGTCGTTGGTGATGGGATTGTTCACCACGAAGACGTTGTAGTTCTTCTTCCGCAACGCTCCTGCCAAAGCAACCGCATCATCTTCACGCGATACCGCCGCAATCTGTACAACAATCGTTCCCGGGCCGGTTACAGGCGACGTATGTGAAATCACGTCGGCACTTTTTGACCCAGAGGTTGATGTTGTAGAGGTGGCTGTGAGCGGCGCAGCAGGTGTCGGTGCGGCTACGGTCTTGGCAGTCTCGGCCTGCGGTGCGGGCGCCGGCGTCTTGGTGTCCGCTGCGGTTTGCGGGGCGTTATCGTTTTGCTTGACCGCGTTATAGAACGTCAGGCTGCCTTGCTGGTCCGTGTTCTGATTCTCCTGCGCTGGCGGCGCTTGCGCAGCGGGCTTCGTCGCAACCGCGGCAGAGGGCTTGTTATCGCTGCCATTTGAGGCCGTCGAACCGGTATCGGCGGAGGCGGCCACCGGCGTCGGCTGATCGTTCAGCGCCTGCTCGCGGCCCGAGCTCTTGCCGAGCGAATAACCGATAGAGAAGAAAATGCCGCAGATCGCTGCCAGGAGGAAGAACAGTCCCAGCAGCTTACCTACGCCCAATGTGATTTCGGTGTCTTCCGAAGCCATTGTGTGCACAGAACCCTCAAATCAGTAATGCCGTCCCTGGGGTCAGCGACTACATGTCTCTACATTTCGGGCACAAAACCCGGATCGCAATTCCTTACTTCACGGGCGGAGGCTGCAATCCTTCGATCTTCGCCGTATCCGCCTTCACCAGATTCAGCAGTCCAGCCAGCAAATCGACCGGGACTGGGAAGATGATCGTCGTATTCTTCTCCACGCCGATTTCGGTCAGCGTTTGCAAATAGCGCAGCTGAATGCTGGTCGGCTCGGTCGCCAGCAGGTGCGCCGCATCGATCAAGCGCTGCGCCGCTGCAAACTCGCCTTCCGCGTGAATGATCTTCGAGCGCTTCTCGCGTTCCGCCTCGGCCTGCTTGGCCATGGCGCGGACCATGCTTTCGTTCAGATCGACCTGCTTCACCTCGACGTTGGTCACCTTCACGCCCCAGGGATCCGTATGCTGATCGAGGATCGACTGCAGCCGCAGGTTGATCTTCTCGCGATGCGCCAATAACTCGTCGAGATCGACTTCACCCAGCACCGAACGCAGCGTGGTCTGAGCGAACTGCGACGTCTGATACATGTAATTCGAAACCGCAACCACCGCCTTGTTCGGATCGATCACCCGCAGGAAGATGACCGCGTTCACCTTCAGCGTGACGTTGTCGCGCGTGATAATGTCCTGCGGTGGAACTTCCAGCGCTTCCTGCCGCAGCGACACGCGGACGATGCGGTCAATCGGCGTAAATACCAGAATGACGCCGGGCCCCTTCGGCACAGGATGCAAACGTCCAAGACGGAAAATCACGCCCCGTTCATACTCGGCCAAGATCTTGATCGAGTTGATGATGTAGAGGGCGAAAATGACAGCAATAACAGCGACAGCGATGCCTGGCACTATGTGCCTCCAGCTACTCAGAAGTTTAGAACGGGTTCTACTGCGGATTGTAGGCCCAAGTCGCCGGGAACCCAAGTGGACAACAAGCAAGCGAGTCGAAGGCACGCTGCCAATACAGTAGTTTGGGAGGCTGAACCAAGCAGAACCCTTCGACTCCGATGGCCCCGTCCTGCGACTTTTCTGGACCTACCCTCTGTGACTAAAGTCACATGGCATTGTGCTTGCGATAGCGGTATCCTTAAAGCAGTGCAGTTGGCCTGACCGGCCGTAAGGGGTATTGCAGCAATGTCTGAGCAGGGACGCAGGTATTTGCGTTTTGGCGCTGTCATGGCGGTGATCATCGTCGCCCTGGGCTATCTCGCCTATACCGGCGTGCAGGACAGCAAGAGCTACTACGTCACCATCAAAGAGCTGAACGGCATGGGCGACAGCGCTTACAGCAAGCGCCTGCGTGTAGCTGGCAATGTGGCTCCGGGATCGATCAAGCGTCAGGGCACGCACATGCAATTCGATCTGGTCGAACAGGATCGCATCCTGCCCGTGGTGTACAACGGGACAGAAGCTCCACCCGACACTTTTAAGGACAACGCACAAGCCCTGGCGGAGGGCCGCTTCGGACACGATGGCGTGTTTCACGCCACCAACATTCAGGCGAAGTGCGCCTCCAAGTACGCTCCCAAGCAGAACGGTCAGCCGGGAGCAGCACAGGGCCCGCAGAGCACTGCGCTAAATAGAGCGGGCTCGAGCATGGGCCAGTAGGCGATTGCCAGCGAGTCTCACGGAAACGCACACAATGGCAGGGACCAGCAACCCTCACTCCTCGCCTGTCATCATCCTCGAAAATCTGGTGAGGTTCTTTGGCCGGTTTGCCGCATTGCGCGGCGTATCGGCCAGCTTCGCTGCCGCACGTCTATACGTCGTCGTGGGAGACAATGGAGCCGGCAAAAGCACATTGCTGCGCGTGGTGGCCGGACTGATGGAGCCCAGCCAGGGCAGCGTGACCGTCCTTGGAGCAAAGAAGGTTCGTGACGTCGCTAATCGTGTGGGCTACATGGGTCACGCGCCGCTGCTGTATGACGAATTAAGCGGCATGGAGAACCTGCGCTATTTCGCCGGGCTTTACGGAATTCAAGACGATGAAGTCTGCCGCAACGCGATGCGAACTGTCGGACTCGATCCCGGTCTTGCGCGCAGAATAGGTCAGTACTCGCAGGGCATGCGCCAGCGCCTGTCGCTGGCTCGCGCTGTACTGCACGATCCCGAGTTGATTCTATTGGACGAGCCGTTTTCCAACGTTGATGTTCCGTCGGCACGGGACATGGCTGCAGTGCTGGGTCGCGTCCGCGACCGGGGCAAAACGATTTTCGTGGTGACGCATCAGGCGCCGCTGATGGAGAGCGTGGCCGACGAGTTCGTCCGTATGGCGGCGGGACAGATTGTGGCTCGCGAGGAAATAACGCGGGCTTCGATCGCAGACGGGCCGGCCGCGAGGGTTGGTTCATGACCACGTTGACCCTCACGCGGGCCACGCTAATGAAGGACTTGCGCATGGAGTGGCGCTCGAAAGACGCCATCAACTCCATGCTCTTCTTCGCCCTGCTGGTGGTGGTGATCTTCAGTTTCGCTTTTAACCCTACGGCAGAGGAGTCGCGCCACATCGCCGGTGGGTTGATCTGGGTGGCGTTTCTGTTTGCGGCGGTGGTAGCGCTGAACCAGACATGGGCACGCGAGCTTCGCAATCAGGTGCTCGACGCGTATCGAGTATCGCCCGCTCCGCCGAATGCGCTGTTTCTCGCTAAGGCGATCGGCAACTTTCTTTTTGTCGTTATTCTTGAAGCTTTGATGACGCCGTTGTTCGTCATCTTTTATGAACTGCGCTCGGTCGGTCCGCTATGGCAGTTGGTGACGATTGCATTGCTGGGAACGTGGGCATTGGTGGTGAACGGAACCTTCTTCGCGGCGCTCTCGATCCGCACACGCAGCCGCGAGATCATGCTGCCGCTGATTCTCTTCCCTATCTCGATTCCTGCGCTGCTGGGCATGGTGGATGCCACGACCTCGATCCTAACCGGCGACGCCTCCCCGGATTTCTGGATCAAAATGCTGGCAGTGTATGACATCGTGTTCACGTCGGTTTGCCTGCTTTTGTTTGAAACTGTGTTGAATGCAGAATAGAGAACATTGAAACGCGAATGAAGAAACTCGCCCTCATCTCGATTCCGCTGGTCTTGATCCTGCTGGGCCTGACCAGCTATCTGAACCTGGCCGTTGCACCAACTGAAGCCACCATGGGCGATGTGCAGCGTATCTTTTACTACCACGTCGCCTCGGGCTGGGTGGGCATGTTCTGTTTCTTCGTTAATTTCGTGGCTTCGATCTGGTATCTGTGGAAACGCAGCCCGCAGAGCGATGCCCTGGCTGCAGCGTCGGCAGAGGTAGGCGTCGTGTTTTGCGCCATGCTGCTGCTGCTGGGCACGTTGTGGGCGCGGCCGGTATGGGGCATCTGGTGGACATGGGATGCGCGTCTGACCACAACTCTGGTCCTGTGGCTCATCTACGTCAGCTACCTGATACTGCGGCGCTTCTCCACCAGCGGCCAGACGCAGGTGCTGGCGGCAGCTTTCGCAGTCTTCGGCTTTGCCGATGTGCCGATCGTCTACATGTCGATTCGCTGGTTTCGCACCCAGCATCCTTCGCCGGTGATCGGGGGCGGTCCGGATTCCGGGCTGGCGCCTGCCATCATGCAGACCCTCTTAATCAACGTCGCGGCATTCACGCTGTTGGGTCTGGTGTATATCTGGCTGAGCTACAAGCTGCAACGGGAAGAACAGGCGCTGGAAGCGGCCCATGCACAGGCTGCGTTGAGAGGAGCGGCATGAACTCCATAATCTTCTTAAGAACGGCCTACATTATTTCCTGGGTGGTTTACGCTGGATATCTGGGACGACTCCTGCTCCGCATGCGGCTGGTGGAAGCAGAGCGCAAAGAGATGGAACAGTCAAAATAGGTACGAAAAGACCCTGTGAGCGCTGAACGACGTGGCATTCTTCAATTCATCGGCGTAGCCAATCTCGTCGTCTGCGGACTCTTCGTCATCGTGAGCCTGCCCTTTTTCCTGGGACAAATCCACGTGCTCCGTTCCTGGCCTGCGACCCAGGCGCAGGTGACGCAGAGCCGCGTGGTCGAGCAGCCTGCGCCCAAACACGAACAGCTCTATGCCGCGCAGCTCGACATTGCCTACGCGGTCAACGGCAAGGCGATCACCGCCGACCTCACCAGCTATCAAAGCCGCAACTATCAGGAGACCGCACGCCGAGCTGCCGAGTTCCCAGTCGGGAGCGTGCACGAGATCCGGTACGATCCCAGTAACCCGGCCCAGGCCCGCATTGGCGCCGGATGGAATCGACGCTTCTTCGCTGTCCCGTTGATCACGCTGGGATGCGGCCTGTGCTTTGCGCTGTTGGCGGTTGGCTGCTTTCTTGCAGCCCCATTCGGCGCCGTTAGCTGAGCGTCGAACGCACGATGACATACGCCAGCACAATAGCGATGATGTCTTCGGGAATCGCGATCAGCACATCCTTCACCTTCAGGCCGCTCACCAGCGCGTGGCGAATGTGGTAGCCGGCAAAGGTGCCGATCACAGCGCCAATCGCGCCGAGAATCGCCCCAACCAGTGGCGTCGCCGCCCCGGCCGCGTACAAGCATGCGCCACACAGAGCTCCCATAATCAGGCGTGCGATGAGCGGAAATGCGGTGGTGCGCGCCGGCGTCTGAGGAAGCTTGTCACCGACCAATTCGAGAATTGCCAGCAAAGTGAAAATACCTACGGCAACCGTAGAGCCCATAAACGATAGCGGACTGCCGTGAAGGTTGATCCAACCCAGATGGGCGCCCCAGCAGACGATAGCCGGAGCCGTCAGCGAGCGCAGGCCCGCCACAAACCCGATCCCGATGGCGAGAAGTACGAGCAAATGCATGGTCGTTTTACCGTCCTCTGCCCCTGACGTCGAGGCGGTTTCACAACCCAACCTGAGATGCCACTATCGAATTATGGTCGCAACTTTTATTTGAATGGAGAAAGAGAAAAGGGCACAGCCGAAACTGTGCCCTTCTCAAAACTGAGGTGGCGAGCCGCCAGAGGAACGCTGAAGGCGCGTTCTAGTTCGGCTTTCGCGGCATGATCTGCTCATCGCGAATGAAGAACTGCGCCGAGCAATGCTCAGATCCGCAAATAACGGGCAGGAGGCCACCAATCTGCTTGCGCGTGACCAGCCCCAGCTGTCCACACGAAGGACAAGATAAGACCGCCCAGTAGGGGTCTTCCTTTTCCCCAACCTCGCCGGCATTCTCTAAGACAAAAATGGTTCCAGGCTCCATTTGTTCGGGGATCCATTCGCTCAGAATGCTTAGTTCTCCGATCATGTGCCCTCCTTCAGGACCGTTCAAGAAGCCTTACCGCGTTGCTCTACTATGATGACGAACGGAACCATTTCGCTTTCCAGCAGCACGGATTTCGGCCCGAACCGGCGGACGCCGCTGCGAGAGACTATTGTCTTCGCCGCGGGTGCTCGAGCCAAGGCTGCCATCGCGTCCCACGGGATCCAGAATCCTCTGAATAGCGTCGCTCAGGCACACCGTTAACATCGGCTGGCGCGCATTTTTCAGCAGGTCGACCACCCCACGGGCTGAATCCTCCAAATAGATGTGGAGGCCATCGGTCAGCAGGTGATACTCCGAGGCGGCAGTGACGGTCTCCACCAGCCGCTTGCCTAGTTCCTTCTGCAGAAAGCGGATGACGCTGCGAATCTTTTGCAGGGAGAAACCGCGCTCGCGGAGCTCACACAGAATGGCTACTTCCGCCAGATCGTCCAGCGAATAACTGCGTTTGTGCCCGTCACGCGCCGGGACCACGATGCCCTGTTCGTCCCACCACTGCAGCTGACGCAGACTGATGCCGGTCAGCGTCAATACTTCTTTGGATGTGAACGTCCGCTGGGTCATGGATTCGGCCAAAACATATCCGAGAGAAAATGTTTAAAACATCATAGTGCAGCCGCGTGCACTGTCAAGGTGAATTATTGACCAAAGAGGCACGTGGCTTGATGAAGATTGCAAGAAATTATGGAGAACAGTAGCAAGGTGCCGGTAGCCCGGCGTCAGTAGCCAGTTTGGCCGGGGATACGGAATCGACTTACGGTTGGCGAAGCTCTCTTCCGACGACCATCACCGGGCAATGTGATTTCAGCACTTCCTGTCCAGCCGACACAGGCCGATGATGAAACGTAACCTCAACTGGCCACACTGACCACTGCTACTGCTTTTGGAGGCTCATCGATGGAACCATTTCGCTATCACGCATTCGTCTGCACTCAGGAAAAACCCGACGGCGCAACCTGCTGCGCAGGAGGAGGATCAACCAGGATCATTGAAGCGCTTCATCGTGGAATCGGCGCAGCCGGCCTCTCGAACGACGTGCAGGTTTCCAACTGCGGCTGCCTCGGGCTATGCGAAAGCGGACCGGTGATGATCGTTTATCCGGAAGGTACGTGGTATACGAAGCTGACGGCACCCGACGTTGCTGAGATCGTGTCGTCGCACCTGAAGAATGGCGAGAAGGTTTCACGCCTGGTTCGCACTGACGCCGCCGCGATGAAGGACGAGATCATCGAGCATCGGAACAAGTATCTGGAGATGCTGAAAAGGAAAGCGGCAGAAGCGAAGACTCAGGAAGAGGCTGCCGCGGTTGCTGGAGACTAAGTCGAAAGTGTCCGCAAAACATGAAGCCCATCCCGTCGTGACGACAGGATGGGCTGATGTAGACGTTACACACCGATTACGCCGACCAGTTCCTTCACCGAATCAGCGCTCTTCTGCAAGGCCGCGTGCTCTTCCGGCGTCAGCTTGATCTCGATGATCTTCTCGATGCCGTTGGAGCCCAGCTTGCATGGCACACCGACAAACAAGCCGTTGATACCGTACTCGCCCTCTAGGTAGGCGGCGCAAGGGACGATCTTCCGCTTATCCTTCAAGATGGCTTCCACCATCTCAGCAACTGCCGCTGAGGGCGCGTAGTAGGCGCTGCCGGTCTTCAGGTGCTTCACGATCTCGGCGCCGCCGTCGCGGGTACGCTGCACCAGTCGATCGATGGTGGCCTTGTCCAGTAGCTCGGTAATCGGAATACCGGCCACGGTGGAGTAGCGCGGCAGGGGAACCATGGTGTCGCCGTGGCCGCCAAGTACGAACGCGGTTACGTTTTCGACCGAGACATCCAGTTCGCGCGCAATGAATGTGCGGAAGCGCGAAGAGTCGAGGATACCCGCCATACCGATAACGCGGTTGCGGGAGAAACCACTGAGCTTGTACGCCGCCTGCGCCATCGCATCCAGAGGATTGGAAACGATGATGAGGATGCAATTAGGCGAGTATTGCACCACTTTGCCCACGACGTCGCTCATGATCTTGTAGTTTGTGTTGAGCAGATCGTCACGGCTCATGCCGGGCTTACGCGGGATCCCAGCCGTGATTACCACAATGTCAGAGTTCGCCGTGTCGGCGTAGTCGTTAGTGCCAATGACGTACGAGTCCCGCTTCTCGATGGGCATCGCCTGCAGCAGGTCGAGTCCCTTGCCTTGCGGTACGCCTTCGATAATGTCGATCAGCACAACATCGGCATGTTCCTTCGACGCCAGCCAATGGGCGGCCGTGGCGCCTACATTACCTGAACCAACTACCGTTACCTTTTTACGCATTAGTCCTCACAGTATTGCCGTATGGAATTGAAGTCGGGAAAACAGTGATTCGGGATGACCGCAGCCGTCCCGAAGACAAAAGCATAACTATTTTGAAGCCCCTGCCGCGACCGGCGTCATGTTTTGGATCATATGCGAGGCGAACTCGCTGGTCTTAACCTTGGTCGCTCCCTCCAGCATGCGCTCGAAATCGTAGGTTACCTTCTTATGCTGGATGGTCTGTTCCAGTGAGCTTTCGATAAGTTGCGCTGCCTCATGCCATCCCATGAACTCGAACATCATCACGCCCGACAGCATGACGGAGCCGGGGTTGATGACATCCTTGTCGGCATATTTGGGAGCAGTGCCGTGGGTCGCTTCAAAAATGGCGTGCTGGTCGCCGATGTTGGCGCCAGGAGCGATGCCCAGCCCGCCCACCTGCGCAGCTGCGGCGTCGGAGATGTAGTCGCCGTTGAGGTTTGGAGTCGCCAGAACGGAGTATTCATCGGCGCGAGTCACGATCTGCTGGAAGATGCTGTCGGCGATACGGTCGTTGATCATCAGCTTCGACTTCCACGCGCCTTTGCCATGCGTGGCGTATATGCTGTCGATGACGCCCTTCACCTCTCTGTACAGCGTCTCGCGGAAGTCCTGCGGCGCGAACTCCATGCCGGGCTCTACCAGCTTGGCGTTCTCTTCAATGGACAGGCTTGGATTGCGGTCGAGGTTGTCGATGATCCAGCTTTCGCGCTCGGTGATCACCTGCTGGCGGAATTCCTGCGTCGCCAGTTCGTAGCCCCACTCGCGGAACGCGCCTTCGGTGAACTTCTGAATGTTCCCCTTGTGAACGAGCGTGACCGACTTCCGGCCATTCTCCAACGCGTACTTGATGGCCATCCGGACCAGGCGCTTGGTGCCGGTAATCGAGATCGGCTTGATACCGATACCCGAATCTTCGCGGACGCGCTTGTTGGTGCCGGCCAACATCTTGTTGTTGATGAAATCGATCAGCTCTCTGGCCTGCGCGGTCCCCTGCTTCCATTCGATTCCCGCGTAAACGTCTTCGGTATTCTCGCGGAAAATCACAAGGTTCATCCGCTCCGGATGCTTCACTGGCGAAGGGATGCCGCGGTAGTACTTCACGGGGCGCACGCAGCAATACAGATCGAGAATCTGACGCAGGGCAACGTTCAGCGAGCGGATCCCGCCGCCAACGGGCGTGGTCAATGGGCCTTTGATGCCGATACGCAGATCGCGGAATGCAGCAACGGTCTCATCGGGCAGCCATGTCTTGAACCGGTCCATCGCCTTCTCGCCGGCAAATACTTCGTACCAGGCCACGCGGCGCTTTCCGTTGTAGGCGATATCCACAGCAGCATCGAAGACACGCACCGAAGCCTTCCATATGTCGCGTCCGGTACCGTCGCCCTCAATAAAGGGAATGATGGGGTTATCAGGAATAACGAACTTTCCGTCGAAGGTGATCTTGGTACCGCAGGAAGGCAAGGGAATACCGTTATAAGAAGACGCCACGAGGCACCTCGAGAATTTAGTAGATAAGGATCCCGGGCTGAATCCAGCCCCGCTTCGGGATTGGGAGGAGCAAACAGAACCGGGCATAACCGGAGAACTGACGCGTGTCGACGCTGACGGCCGCGGCGGACGCTCGGGCTAAGCTCCGCCGCCTCCGCTTCAGAGGCATGACCACCTGATCCCGAAGCCTTTAAGCTATCACCAGCCCTTGTGAGGTTCAATCGAAACCACCGTTCATCCGTCACACGTCCGTGTGAGTCCCAAGCGCAGGTGACGCACAACACACCTTATTGTACCGAAGCGGGCAGGTATGTTGCGCAGACTGTCCGGGTTTGGCGCAACACTTCGTGAAGCCGCATTTCCAGATCGAATCTCTCGTTGTCGTCGAGCATTGGCCAAACTACTTTCCGTACCGCCCGGCGCGGATGTTCGGCTACCGGAAGCCACTTGCGGGCTCGTCCGGTGACCAGCCTCACTCCGTGCTCAATCGTGCGGAGAAAGCGAGCGTTTCGAGCCAATATTTCGTAATCCTGCGCTTGCAAGAGATCACGATCGCGCAGCCGGCGCAAACGTTCGCACAAGTTTCCCGCAAACCAGAGCTGGTGTTTCGCCTGAAGCACGCCTGCCAAGTAATCGAGATCGTAGCTCCCCCCTGCTCCGGTCTTGAAGTTGTGGCCGGACTCGCTTTTCTCGAGTTTGGTGCGCACCTCGCGAAGTTCGTCATCAAAACCGGATCGATGCGCCATCGCCGCGATGCCATCCTGAACGACCTTGAGAATGCGGTCTGCTAACTCGCGATCTCCGGCCACGTAGCGCAATTTGAGATAGGTCAACGCCTCCCAGGGCTTGGCCTCGTATGCAAAGTATGCCTGTAGTTGCGTCGGCGTGACGATCAGTTCTCCTTCTCTTCCGTGCGGACGCAAGCGAGCGTCGACCGGGAACACCGTACCGTCTTTCGTGTAGGCGGTCAGTGCTTCCATGAATTGCTCGGCAAGCCTGCCCACAACCGGCCTATTGCTGTGGTTGTCGCAGACGAACAGCAAGTCTGCATCGGACAGAAGGTCGAACTCGCGCGTACCCAGCCGTCCAAGTGACAGTACCGCAAAGCCGCTGCTGCTCCCCGATATCGCCAGTGCAGCGGAGATGGCTGCATCTGCGGCAGCCGTGTTCTCGTACAACGTTTCGAAGACTTGGCGGGGACGAAACAAATCTTCCGCGCCACAGAGAAATACTCGCCTACGGTATTGCTGTCTCAGGACCGCCATGGCTTCGCCGCGGTCGAGCTCGGCCTGGGCTACATAACCAAACACTGGATCAGGAACAGCCGCTACACCTCCCAGCTCCGCCGAAAAAAGATCGTCGTGCCCTTCGCGACGAGAGGCTTCGGCAATCGTGTCCAGCAATGAAACCTCTTCGGGATGGCGCACCAGAATGTCAGTCAGAAATTCGCTGTATTCAAACGCGGTCATTGCCCGCTCCAGGGCCGTGGGCGAGCGCAACACGGCGCCGTAGCGTTCTGAAGTTGTGCCGGCCGAGCTGAGGAAGCGGTCGAGATTGCGGCGCGCATGCTGCGATATCTCGGGCCGCGACGCAAGTTCGCGCAAGTAAGGGGAGTCGATCGCCAGCCTCTGCATGATTTGGCTGTGCGTGCTGTCAGGAGTCGCGGCAACTTCAGGTTGCAACTGGAACTCAGCCGCGCCTGGATCTTGATTTTGTTCCTGGAGAATCACTCGCTGGTAGATCTCCTGCACTGCCGCCATTCGCCGTTGGACGTGCGCAATAAATTCTTCGGGAGTCGAGGCCCCAGTGCCTTCGCGAACCATACTGCGCGCCAGTCGATTCAACTCGTCCCCCGCTTGGGGAAGTCGATGCGTCTGCTGGCCCTGACATAGTTGCAGACGGTGTTCCAGGTTGCGCAGGAATTCATAGGCATTCGTGAGATTATGAAAGTCCTTGCTGCTGATGTGCTCTTTATCGCGCAGCTTCTGCAAGGCAAAGAGGGTGCCGCGCGAACGCAGCCATGACTCGCCGCCTCCGTATACCCGCTGCAGGCACTGCACGAGAAACTCGATATCGCGGATACCGCCGCGATCCACCTTCACGTCGATCCCGGTCTGCGGAACTTGTTTGAGCAAACCCTTACGTCGCTGGCTGCCGATCCTGGCGCGCGTTTCCAGTGCCGTCCTGATGGCGGCGAAATTCAGCTCGGGACGGTAGACGTAAGGCTGAACAGCTCGCACAAATTCTCGCGCCAAGGCGACATCGCCTGCCGAGTGGCGCGCCTTAATCATGGCCTGCAACTCCCAGTCATGGGCGACGTGCGAGTAGTAATGAATAGCGTGAGCCAACGGCACTGCCGGCTCCCCTTCGCCTCCCTGCGGACGCAGGCGGAGGTCGATACGGAACACCGGACCCTCCGGCGTATGACGCGACAATAACTCAGTTACGTTCTGCGCAAGGCGGACGAAATATTCACGGTTTGAGATCTCGCTTCCCGCGGGTTCCTCTCCGCCATCGTACAGATACAGCAAATCGATATCCGAGCTATAGTTCAGCTCGTTGCCTCCCAACTTGCCTAAGGAAAGCACCGAGAAGCGGGAGTCAACGACGCGGCCCCGCTGATCAAGGTGTTGTGGAGTTCCGAAGCGGCGCTGCAATTGAGACTGAGCTTCCCGCAGAGCGTCTTCGATCAGGACATCCGACAGCGCAGAGATCTCAGCCGTCGTTTCTGCCAGAGTGGCGATACCCAGTACATCGCGCAGCATGATGCGCACATACTCACGACGCTTGAAACGAGCCAGCAAGGCAGCGCTGTCCGTCTCGAACGACCGGGAGCGCATGCGCGCAAAGTTTTCTTCGAACTCATCTCGCGAGTGGCTGCGGTCGAGTCTGCGTTCCCTGGCAAAACTGTAGAAAAGGTCCTGATTCTGAATCAGCGTCTCGCCCAGCCAGGGACTGTGCCCAAATACGGCGACGGCGTAGTGGATCAGCGACGGGTGCTGATTGAACAGGCGCATCAGATCGCCCGAATTCGACTCCGCCAAGCGGTCGAACAGGTTGACCGAGGCGTCGGGATTGGGTGCAGTCGAGAGGAGTCCTACGAAGAACTCGTAAACACTCGGGGAAGTGCGCTGGCGAATGCGGGCTAAATCCTGGCTGGCCGCGCAGGCATCGAGAAACCGAACACCGTTGGGAACGCTTGGTTCGGAATGGTCAACTTCAGCCACCAGACTGGATTTTATAGGTATGGCAGAAGTATCGCCCAGGTCCAAAGGTACAAGACTTTGAACTGCGCTCAAACTCGATTTCAACGCAAAACAAAAGGGACGACCGCAGCCGTCCCTCTTGGGAATGGTATTGTCACGGCAACCCGAACTGGTTTATCCGGTTCGCCCGTGTCGAGCTTAGCGGCTCAGTTTGCGACGTACTACGCC
>DATHQX010000071.1:0-6391 GCA_035482295.1 Verrucomicrobiia bacterium | reverse complement strand
AGGAGTTATGAATCGATTGCAGCTTGGGAAGGTAGTAAGTGTCGTACTTCTAGCAGGTGGCTTAGCCACCGCTCAACACATCACTTCGTTTAGTGCCCCGGGCGGAGGCACAGGCTTCGACCAGGGCACCGGTGGCTTCGACATCAATCCGCAGGGGGCGGTCGTGGGATCGTTCCATGATGACAATAACGTCTTTCACGGCTTCCAGTGCATTGCCCCGTGCAACACGTTCAGCGAATACAACGCTCCGGGCGCCGGCACCGGCGCCAACCAGGGCACCATCACGTTCGGCAATAATCTCTTCGGAGAGACGGTGGGGTTCTATGTTGACGCCAACAACGTGGCTCACGGCTTTGCCACGGAGTATCCGTTCAGGAATTTCACCAGCTTGAACGTTCCCGGCGCCGGGACAGGCGCCAACCAGGGCACCTTCGCGGGCAACGTCAACCCCGGCGGAGAGATTGCCGGATACTGGGTCGACGCTAACAATGTGAATCACGGCTTCGTCTCTTACCCTCCTTACCGCAACTACACCTCATTCGATCCTCCGGGCTCGATGAACACGTTCACCGCGGTGGCTACCTCCCTCAACCTGGAAGGAACGGTCGCGGGCACCTACTATGACGCCAACGGCGTGGCCCATGGCTACCTGCGCTATGCCAACGGCAGCTTCACCGAGTTCGACGTCCCCGGCGCAGGCACGGGAGCGAACCAGGGCACGGAAAGCGAAAGCCTCAGCGACCTGGGCGTCGTCGCGGGAAACTACATTGATTCGAACAACGTGAATCACGGCTTCGTCCGGAGCGCGTCCGGCGAGATCACCAAATTCGACGTTGCGGGCGCGGGCACCGGCGCGAATCAAGGCACCATACCGGAAGGCATCAACCTTCTGGGCCTGGTTGCTGGAATGTGGGTCGACGCGAACGGCGCAAATCACGGCTTCGTGTGGACTCCGTGGGGCGGCATCACTAAGTTCGACGTGCCGGGAATCGGAACGGGCGCGAACCAGGGCACCGAGCCGGCGACCCCCAACGTGTTTGGGGTGATCACCGGACAGTGGGTCGACTCCAATAACGTGCACTACGGCTTCCTGCGGAACCCGTAGGCCGCTATGGGGTAAACAGGCATCACCAGTTGACGATTACTTCTGCGACACCGGGACGCAGCACCCTGAACGTCCGGTTGGAGGAGGGAGGGGTGTCGTATCACCGCCTCTCCCGACTTCAACACGCTGTTTCCTGCCTGAGGGCTTGTTTACAACATCTACTACCGTTCAGTCGCATTCAATCGAACATCCAGCGGGTTGCGGTTTTCGGGAAGCTCGCCTCGACAAGGCCAAAAGCGCGTCGTGGCTGCACACGGTACAGCGGCTCAGAACCGTCGCCTCCGCTCATCCCATACTTGCGGAGCGATGTTGGTTCCAGCTTCCTTCGGATATTCACATCGGTGACCAGCTCGGCCACACCTTCCAGGATCACTGCCTCTGCGGCGTCTTGAGTACCGACAACGCAACTGGGATTCTTTGCCAGGTTACGTGCCTTTTGGGTCTTGCCGCCTGTGCCGAACCAAAATGCGCCGTCGAACCACAGACCCCAGATGATCATCGCGTGGGGCCGTCCATCAGGCCGCACCGTCATCATCCAGTATTGGCGAGACTCCGTTAGCTTTTTCACGGCCCACTTCCAGGGCAGCGTTCCAACTCTGCTTTTAGTGATGCCGTAGCCGGGAATGTGAGGTCGCCCAACTCGCGGGTTGACATGATGCTGTTTCACTTTGGCCATGAGAACCTCCGCCAAGGGTCGTACCGAGGCTCAAGCTCGAGTTGATTGGAGAAGCTTCCCTGATCAATTATGAGACAGAGGAGCCTTATCGAATTTCAAAATCCTGCACAATCAGGCGTGCGTTGACTTTGCGGCAGTATACCGGAGCCGTCGGTCTCAGACTGCCTCTTCGGGCGAACGGGGTTAGGTTCTCCCACTCATTCGAACCCCGCGAATGAGTGGGGCACACGGCAAAGCTGAGGCCGCCGCCGTTCCCAGGTTTTACGGCCAGGCCTACGGTCTAGATAAAATCTCAGATTAGATATATTCTAAATAGGTGATGGACGCCGAGTCGATCAGACGATCGCTGGAGGACAACGGGTTGCGCTGCACGACGCAGCGCTATGCGGTGATGGCATTCCTGATGGAGTGCAAGCGGCATCCCACGGCTGCGGAAATCTTCGAAGCCGTGAATCGCGTGGATCCGCGCTGTTCCCGGGCCACCACCTATAACAATCTGCGGGACCTGGTGGAGGCGGGGTTGGTGCGGGAGGTGGCCGTCGAAGGCCGCGCCGCGCGCTTCGATGCCAAAGACATGCGGCATCACCACTTCATCTGTGACCGCTGCGGCAATGTTGAGGACCTGGAGTGGTACGACGTTCCCAGGCCTGCTTCAGCTTCCCTCGGGAAACGAGTGCTTCGCGAAAGCCAACTCATCTTCCGGGGACTCTGCTCAAAATGCGCTCCGCGCCGTGCTCCCGTTAGCCGCCGCCGGAGTGTGAAAACCGGATAAGCAAATTGGGCGAACCTTGGTTTGCCATTCATCAATTTTTTGATTAATTCGAAGGAACACACGACATGGAAAAAGAACTTGCCACCTCAGCGGGAGCGTCGGCTCCCGGTAGTCAGCAAACCCCGTCAACTGAATCCAAGTGCCCGGTAGCGCACGGCAATGGCAAACCTAAGCCCCAGTCGAATTCGGGTTGGTGGCCGAATCAGCTGAATGTGAACATCCTGCACCAGCACTCCCCCAAGTCTGATCCGATGGGCAAGGCTTTCAACTACGCCGAAGAGTTCAAGAGCCTCGACCTGAACGCCGTCGTGAAAGATCTTCATGCCCTGATGACGGATTCGCAGGAGTGGTGGCCGGCCGACTTCGGACACTACGGTCCGCTGTTTATTCGTATGGCGTGGCACAGCGCCGGCACCTATCGCACTGGCGACGGCCGCGGTGGAGCGGGCTCGGGCGAGCAGCGCTTCGCGCCGCTCAATAGCTGGCCCGACAACGTGAATCTCGACAAGGCGCGCCGCCTGTTGTGGCCTATCAAGCAGAAGTACGGCAAGAAGATCTCATGGGCCGACTTGATGGTGCTGGCCGGCAACGTCGCCCTGGAGTCGATGGGCTTCAAGACCTTCGGCTTCGCCGGTGGACGCGAAGATGTGTGGGAGCCGGGTGAGGACATCTACTGGGGTCCCGAAGGCAAGTGGCTGGCGGACGAGCGCTACAGTGGCGATCGCGATCTCGCCAATCCTCTCGCGGCCGTACAGATGGGCCTGATCTACGTGAACCCGGAAGGTCCCAACGGAAACCCCGATCCGCTTGCCGCAGCTCGCGACATTCGTGAGACCTTCGCTCGCATGGCGATGAATGACGAAGAGACAGTTGCCCTGATTGCCGGCGGACACAGCTTCGGCAAAACGCACGGCGCCGGTGATGCACAACTAGTCGGACCCGAGCCGGAAGGCTCGACCATCGAGGAGCAGGGTCTCGGCTGGAAGAGCAAGTTCGGCACAGGCAAGGCCGGCGATGCCATCGGCAGCGGCCTCGAGGTCATCTGGACAACGACGCCGACGAAGTGGAGCAACAACTTCTTCGAGAACCTGTTCAACTACGACTGGGAACTGACCAAGAGCCCGGCCGGTGCGCATCAGTGGACTCCGAAGAACGGCGCGGGTTCCGGCACGGTGCCCGATGCGCACAACGGTTCAAAGAAGCACGCGCCATCGATGCTGACGACCGACCTCGCGCTGCGCTTCGATCCAATTTATGGACCGATCTCGAAGCGCTTCTACGAGAATCCGCAGGAGTTCGCAGACGCGTTCGCCAAGGCGTGGTTCAAGCTGACGCATCGCGATATGGGTCCGCTCTCGCGTTACCTCGGCCCGCTGGTTCCTAAGGAGTCCCAGTTGTGGCAGGACCCCGTTCCCGCAGTCGACCATGAACTGATCGACGAAAAGGATGCAGCCGCTTTGAAGGCAAAGATCCTCGCGTCGGGACTGACGATTCAGCAGTTGGTTTCGACCGCGTGGGCCTCGGCGTCGTCGTTCCGCGGCTCCGACAAGCGAGGCGGCGCCAATGGCGCTCGCGTTCGCCTCACTCCGCAGAAAGATTGGGAAGTGAACCAGCCCGCTGAATTGGCGAAGGTCCTTTCTAAGCTGGAAGCGATCCAGAAGGAATTCAACGCGCAGTCCGGCAAGAAGAAGGTTTCGCTGGCCGATCTTATCGTTCTGGGCGGCGACGCGGCGGTTGAAGAAGCTGCGAAGAAGGGCGGTCAGGACGTGAAGATTCCCTTCTCGCCGGGACGCACTGATGCTTCGCAGGAACAGACCGACGTGCACGCTTTCGCTGTCCTGGAGCCGAAGGCTGACGGCTTCCGCAACTACGTCCGCAAGCAGAACGGAATATCGCCGGAGGAGCAGCTGGTCGACAAGGCACAGTTGCTGAGGCTGACGGCTCCCGAGATGGCTGTCCTGGTCGCCGGCATGCGCGCCCTGAATGCTAACTACAGCGGCGCCAAGCACGGCGTCTTCACCGACAGGCCCGGCACGCTGACGAACGATTTCTTCGTCAACCTGCTGGACATGAACACGGAGTGGCGGCCTTCCTCCACGGAAGGCGTGTACGAAGGCGTCGATCGTAATACGGGCAAGGTCAAGTGGACCGGAACCCGTGTCGACCTGATCTTCGGGTCACACTCGCAGCTTCGTGCCCTGGCGGAAGTCTATGCCTGCGGCGACTCGAAAGAGACGTTCGCAAAGGACTTCGCGGCTGCGTGGGGCAAGGTGATGAACAACGATCGCTACGACCTGGCGCGAGTGTAACCTCGACACAGGCGTTTTTTCGTCGAAACAAACTACGGGAGGCCGCTGCGGCTTCCCGTAGTTTTTGCTCGCAACTCGGGCAGACACTAGTTTCGCCGAAAGTATTCGGAAGCGATGAGCATGTCAGACCTGGGTCTCGAAGATCGCAGGACCCAGGGCAGCCGGATTAATCTTCGCGATATCGAAAATCGCGGAGGCCTGACGTATCCGGCATCTGATTTTTCGCCGCGTCCCGACTCGCGGCGGCAGTGATATCTTCAAACACATGTCCAGCCCGCAGTCCGGCTCCCAGCCGACTGGCATTTTCTCGCTGCCTGTGCGATATGGCCTGCTCGCTTGCATCCTTGTGGCCATGACGGCGGCGGTCTACGCGCCGGTCAGGCACCATCCGTTCATCAGCATCGACGACTACGGGTATGTGGTGAATAACTACCATCTCAAGCCCCTGAACTGGGCGATGGTGAAGTGGTCGTTTACGACGTTTCATTATTCCAACTGGGACCCGTTGACGTGGCTGTCGCACGGACTGGACATCCGCCTCTTTGATCTCGTCGCCGGCTGGCACCACCTAACCAGCCTGGCGTGGCATACGTTGAATGCCCTGCTGCTCTTCTGGCTGCTGGCGCAGGCCACCGGGTACATCGGACGAAGCTTCGCCGCGGCGGCATTGTTTGCCCTGCATCCGGTTAACGTCGAAGCGGTCGCCTGGGTCGCGGAGCGCAAGACCGTTCTCAGCATGGCTTTCTTTCTGGCGACGCTGATTGCCTATCGCTGGTACACGCGCCGGCCGAATGTTTTGCGTTATCTCGTCATGGCGCTGCTGTTCGCCATGGGCCTGATGTCGAAGCCTCAGGTGATCACGCTGCCTTTTGTGCTGCTGCTGTGGGACTACTGGCCGCTGGGGCGAATGTTCCAAAGCGGCGACACGTTATCAGGAGATATGCCGGGGCGCGTCGTTCCCGGCAGGAGTCTGGTCTGGCTGTTGCTGGAGAAAGTGCCACTCCTGGGACTCTCTGCCGGTAGCGCTTATATGACCATGAAGGCGCAGTGGGTCAACGGCACGCTCGGTGGACTGAATACGTATCCCTTTTCGGTGCGTTTGGCCGGGTCGATTGTCGGCTACGCGAAATACTTCGAGCACTTCCTGTGGCCGCGGAACCTGTCGTTTTTCTACCCCCACGCACACACTGCTCCGCCACTGTGGCAGGTTGTTGCGACGTTCCTTCTGTTGATGTTGGTCACCGCGTTGACGCTCGTCAGCCGCAGTCGCCGCTATCTTGCCGTTGGATGGCTCTGGTTCCTGGGCACGCTGGTTCCGATGATCCAGGTGGTGCAAGTCGGCAATCACGCCATGGCTGACCGCTACGCTTATGTGCCGTTTATTGGATTGTTCATCGCCCTCTGCTGGGGCGTGGCTGATGTTGGCGAGCAATGGAGCTCTTCGAAAATCTGGCTGCCGGCGGCGACGATCGCTGTATTGGTGTTACTGATGGTAGCCACGCGCCGGCAGGTCAACTACTGGACCGACG
>DATHQX010000070.1:0-29659 GCA_035482295.1 Verrucomicrobiia bacterium | reverse complement strand
ATGCCCTGGCGGACGCGCAGTGTGCATCCGCGTGGGCCGGCGATCTTTGACATGCTGCCGTCTGCTTCAACAGAAAAGCGATTCCGCTTTCCACGGCTTTGTTCCTTTCTGAAACGAGGCTTCTTCCTGTTCGGTGAAGTCTCCAGTCGGCGCGCTTTTTTGGTCCGATTGAGCTCTTCCCGGTCCAATACTTGGTCCGAATTTGAACTTTTCGTGGTCCAATCAGCGCAGGTAACTTCCTGCGGCTCAAGACTTTAGCTATAAGCTCTTACCGCTCAAGACTTTGCAGACTGTCGCTCGTGTTTTCAAGACTTTACGAGCAAAACAGGGAGGGGGGTTACCAAAGTTTCGAAGTCTGACCCTTGCGAAGGGTTCTCCACGGATATTCACAGGACCGCTCAGCAAACGACCCTTCGGCGATCGCATCTAACCCCCACATGATCCCAGCCGAGCCCAAAGGACTTTGCACCAGTTGTAATCGCGCCGTCGATCTCGACGCCGTGGTTTGCCCTCATTGCAACGCTCCGCTCGACACTGGCGGTTCGCAGCCGCTGGACGTGCCTCGTCGGGACCCTTCGGAATAGCGTGCGTCTAACTCGCATGAAGTTTTGCTGATGTCGATTTTTTTGAGGTGAGCCTGATGAGCACTAATAGCCGTACATGTTCCATTCCTGAGCAGAAGGTTCGCGAGCGCGCTTACGAAATCTATGTGCAGCGCGGATGCAAGGGCGGTCACGCCGACGGAGACTGGCTTACTGCCGAGGCCGAGTTGAAGGAATTGAAAGCCAAAGCAGCAGAAGTGCTATCACTCGCCAAATCCCTTTCTGACGAAAAGTAATGCTGCGTTGGCAGTACTGCGGAATCGTTACCTCCAACTTCGCCTTCTTCGGGCTGAGGGCTGATTTGGGGCTCCTCCTCCCGACACTAATAAAATAAACGGTGGCCGTCAGGAAAGATTCTGGTGGCCCACTTGTTTTGGGGGCGATCCCAGCAGCCTCAACAACCAGAGCTACTTCTGCCGTGCGCGTTCAAGAAACGCTTTGGCGTGACGGCCAGAGAGTACGCATGCGGCCTGCGGCACAAGAGCTCGATTGTCTCGCGGACGGCGAAGTCTTTTTCGTTTTCTTAATCCTGCCCGGCGCTATGACCGCACTCGGCTTTCGTAACGAATAATTTGATTTTGCTCGCGCTGTTGCCCAGAATGATTGGGGGAAAGCGGAGGGAAAGTTTTTCATGTCCTATAGACTGCCTGGTAATTCCAATTTGCGCCGCTGGTTGATGGCGTGCGTGTTGCTGGTTACGCTTGCGGTAATGGCCGTCGGCTGGTCGCATAGCAGCTCGGCGCAGGAGCCGAAGGCCGCGGCCTCAGGCGGCGGCGACGTGGCTCGTGGCAAGTACATTGTGGAGGACGTGGCCATGTGCGGCACGTGCCATACGCCGCGATTTTCGAATGGCGAACTGGATCGCAGCCGCTGGCTTGCGGGCGCGCCCGTGCCGTATCTGCCGGCCTATCCCGCTGCGCATTGGCCCATCAACGCTCCTCGCATTGCAGGCAGACCTCCGGCCGACGACGCTGGAATGATTACGTTGCTGACGACTGCCATCTGGACCGACGGCAAGCCGCTCGACGATCCCATGCCCAAGTTTCACATGACGCGCGCGGATGCCGAAGCGGTGCTGGCCTATCTGAAGTCACTGCGATAGCGGCGGCTGTTCGACCAGTCCGAACGAGTAGATCTTTCCTGACGAGTCGGCGTTCATCGAGGTGAACGCCCCCGGCGGAAGGATGCCGTATTCGCCGAGCGCGGTCGAGATGGTGACGTGATAGATGCGCGGCGCGACCTTCACGCTGTCGAAGGGAAGCAGGTCGCGCGATCCGCCGGAGACGTGAAAGACTCCTCCGGTTACGGTGCGGAAATCGCGATAGCCATCGCGGTCGTGCAGGCGCACGAGCTGATAGTCGGTTATGTCCAGGCCTTCGGGTACCACAATCACCAGCTCGAGCGGCGTCGCCACGCGATACTGGCTAACCGTGCCGTCGACGTATCCGTTCAGGTCGCCCTTCACGATGCCGCCTGAAGCGACACTCTTCGCCAGCCCTCCTGATTTCCAGCTGACTGCCTCTGGCGCCAGTGAGGTCCATTCTCCCTTGATCCTCGCGTAGACGCCAAGCTCGGTCGGCATGCCTTCCGGCACGACGGCTTTTGTGTCCGTCGCGGGGTCCGCGCTCCGGGGCGGAGCAGGCTTCTTCTCAGGCGGAGGCATTGCTGGCATCGGCGCTTTGGCTGTAACCGCGGCCTGTGCCGTTGGCTTGTACGCCGGATTGATCATTGTCTGGATAACGCGCTCGCTGACCTTTGCCGACTTGAGCTGAATGATCTGGTCGGTGGTCAGCTCGAAGTGCTGGTTCTTGCTGCGAAGCTGCTCGACAATGGTGTCGTCGCTGAGGCCTGCTTTGGATAGGCGGACGACGTCCTGCACCGTCATAGGCTTGGGCGGAGGCCCCAGAATGAGAACGTTGGTTTGTGCGGCGGCAGAAATCGTCAAAGCCAGCAGGAGCGCGGAGTAGAGAACGGCCCGGGGCATCTTCATGTGGCAGCCTCTTTGCTCGCATTGTAGCGCGATCGTGCAAACAGGCATAACACTTTATTGCCGGAACCGTAGAAGGTTTGTGGACGTGGATTTCGACTCGTACCCGATCGGCCTCCCCTTTACGATCGACCGCTTCTTCTCCACGGCCGGAGCACGGTGTAATGCGGTACCGCGGTCGCGTTGGCTTTCTTTGCCGACAGAAGCTGGCGGCGTGTGAGCCAAGTGATCGCGGCCTGTACCGAGCTGCGGGAGATTCCGATGGCTTCCGCTAGATCCTGATAACTGATCTCCACGGCAGTTTTTCGGCGTTCGGACTCGGCGGCTAACCACAGGTAGACAAGAAATGCGGCCGGTCGATGATCGTGGCCAACCAGGTCGCGCATCAGGACGTCGGTAACGTAGTCGTCAAACTTTGGCATCGCTATACCGATGGTTAATATAGCATTCGCTGGCCGATTGCGCTGGCGGCGGAGCCACGCTATGCTCGGCTTCGCTCAAGGAGGTTTGCCGATGATTCGTGGTATCAAACTCGCCAGCATTCCGGTTCGCAACCAGGATGCTTCGCTCAAGTTCTACACAGAAAAACTGGGCTTCAAGGTGGCGACCGATCAGCCCTTCAGCGAAAAACAACGCTGGATCGAACTGCAGATCCCCGGCGCCGATACACGCTTCGTGTTGTTTACGCCCGATGGTCAGGAGGACCGCATCGGCGGCTTTCAGCCTATGACATTCTGGTGCGACGACGTCTTTGCCACCAGCAGCCAGATGAAAGCCAAGGGAGTCGAATTCACTGCCGATCCCAGGAAAGAGGTCTGGGGCACGATGGCCATTTTCAAAGACGTAGACGGTAATCAGTTCGTGCTCTCGAGCCGGTAATGCAAGCGACTCTGAAGACGCCCCTTTTCGAGACTACCTTGTGCTAGCGGTTCTAGGATTGGCGACGCTGAAGAGCAAACCAGCAGCGCGCCGGAGGCCCCTAACGTCAGGCCGAGCGCGAGGCGGACGAACATCCAGTTGCCGTGGAGACCGGCAAGCTCCGTTACTCCATCGAGAAGGTTCAGCGCGGCCGCAAGCAAGAGCAGACGCACGGCGACGTGGCGCGAGGTGCGAAGCAATAGCCCGAACGCCGCGCCCAGGTAGATCCCCAGGCAGCGCGCGCAGATCGCAACCGGCGCTCCGAAGACAATCAGGCTGCGCTCCGGCCGCTGATGACAGACGAGCGCGAAGCCGCGTTCCAGGACGAACGCCGCCGCCGGCCAGCCATGAGTCAGGAGGTATGGCGCAGCGATGGCCAGCGTGGCAAGAGACGCGGGAACGAGGGCGCCGAGCCGCTGGTTGCGAGTGGAGAGGAAAAGCAAGATGAGACTCCGAAGAAATCCGACATCAGGATACTCGATGTACGGTTTCTTCGGCGGGTCTCATCTTGCTGAAAGCCAGACATTCTCCCGGGCTACGGTGCGAAGTAGCTGGAGATGTCCAGAATCAACTGCGTAGTGCCCTGCGCGAAGGCGTCGATTTTACCGTTGAAATCAGGTACCAGAGCCATGTTCGACGTGGTCGAGCCGTCGGGCGCGTTCAACGTCGAGACCACAGGCTGCTGTTTGCCGTAGGCCCACAGCGTCAGGTAGCTCAACGTCGGGTCGGGTAGAACGGTGGCGTTCATGACATACGTCTGTCCCGAAGGCGAGATGACGCAGGTGCTGTCGACCACGTCAACCGGCGGACTCAGTACTCCGCTGAACGCTCCACCCGTATTGCGTGTGTCGAGCACGCGGCACGGCGCTACTGGATAGAGTGAAAGTCCACCCGTTCCAGGCGAGGCGAAGTAGCCGTTGACGTCGATCGCGAGGTTCGTATCAGCGCTGGGATAGATAGCTATCTTGCCGTTGGAACCCGCGCCGACAATCGCAGCATTCGCCACAACGATCGCGTTGGGATTATTCAGGGTTGAGACCGTGGGCTGCGGAGCGCCGGTCGGCCATGCTGTTAGGTAGACCATGCGCTCGCCGTTGTAGGGAATCGCGGTCACATTGAGAGCATAGGCGACAGCGTTCACCGGAATGCCGCACGTACTTACGATGAGGGGGAAGTCACGCTCCTGTCCGCCCGTGAGGAATGGTCCGCCCAGCGGCCCATTTGGGTTGCGGGTATCGACCACGCGGCACGGCGTCAGCGGATAGAAGTCGAGCGTGAACTGGCTCGGCGGGCTAAAGTATCCGTTGATATCGATCAGCAGGTTGGTGGTCTGGCTGGCGTAGACACTAATCTGTTGATTCGTACCACCAGCAACGATGGCTGCGTCAGCTTTGATTCGGCCATCGGAGTTCATCGTGGAGACAGTCGGCTGAGGCTGTCCGGCGGGCCACAGAGTAAGGAACCCAACCGGGCCGCCGTCGATCGGGACCAGGGTGACGTTCAGAGAGTAAATATTCGCCGTCGAAAGATCGGAGCAGCCGTTCGTCTGCGCCAGCTGCTGAAGGTTGAACGTCTGTGCCGCGCCGCCCTGAATCGGACTGCCGCTGCGCGTGTCGAGCAGTCGGCAGGGAGGAATCTGGACGAACTGATACGGGTTCGGCGACAGGCTGAAGATCGTTCCGTCGGTGTTAGAGCCGCCCTTGTAGGTGGTGCCGTAGAAGGTTCCAACAGGAGAGATCGTCAGGCTAGCGTAGGGAACAGAGCCGTCCGCGTTATTGAAGGCGTGCAAGGTTGTGAAGTTGCCGCTGCTGTCGATCTTGAAGACGGTGCCGTAGCCGTGGGATCCCCCGGCGCTGGCGGTGCCATAGAACAGTCCGTCGGATCCCTGAACCAGGCTGGCGTAAGGGAATGAACCGTCGGTGCAATTCGAGGGTGAGCAGAAGCTGTGCAGGGTGGTCAGCGCGCCGGCACTCGTGACCTGGAAGATCGAACCGTCGCTGTTGGCTCCGCCCGAGTAGGTTGTGCCGTAGAAGTTTCCGTCAGCGCCCTGGAACAAGGCTGCATAGGGATTCATGCCATCGGGGCCGCTGAAGCTGTACAGGGTGGTCAGGGCGCCCGCACTAGTAATCAGGAAGACAGAGCCATCATTGTTGGCTCCACCCTGGAACGTAGTGCCATAGAAGTTGCCGTCGGTGCCCTGAATCAATCCACTCCAGGGATGCGAGCCGTCGGATCCGGCGAAATTGTAGATAGTGGTTATAGATCCAGTAGGCGTGATCTGGAAGACGGTGCCCAGATTGTTGGTACCGCCCTGAGAGGTGGTGCCGTAGAAGTTGCCGTCCGTGCCCTGCACCAGTCCGCCGTACGGGATGTTTCCGCCGGTGAATTTATAGAGCGTGGTGATGAGGCCGGTAGAGTCCATCTTGAAGACCGTACCGCCGCCCAGGCCGCCCAGCGCCGTGGTGCCATAGAAGTTGCCATCCGTGGCTTGAATGAGGCCGGAATAAGGCCTGGCACCATCATTGCCGCTAAAGCTGTGCAACAGAGTCAGCACGCCGCCGGGGGTAATGCGGAAGATCGTGCCGTCATTGTTGAAGCCGCCGTAATAGGTCGTCCCATAGTAATTCCCATCGCTGCCGAGAACCAGGGACGCATGTGGTTCCAGACCGTTCGATCCGTTGAAGGTTGTGACCGTTGCCAGACTCTGCGCTGAGGCGGCTGTGCCCCCAGCGACACAGAGCGCCAGTAGCAGCCCGGCAAGTTTTGCAGAGACAAGTTTTCTCATAGACGTTCCTCCTACCCTGCTGGTTCGTGCAGTAAAGATAAACGAACTTGGGCTTTCCGTTACAGCAATTCTGAATCAAGAGTAATAAAGCGGTAACATCCCAGGAAAATCGGGTAATTTCGACCCTTTCCCAATAACCCCCTGGGCCGGGCACCCGGGCCTACGGCCGAAGTCCCACCACGATCCCGTGCCGAATCCGAAAAGATCCATACCAAGCAACCTGCTCTAAGCTTTGCTGGAGACGCAGTCCGGCCTGCGTCATCAAGGCCGTCCAGTCGGCCAGGGTACGGTTGGCATGGGGATGGCCGGCAAACTCGGCGTTCATCACGCTGTCGAAGAACATGGTAGCGTAGCGCTCCAATCCACCGTGAAAAGTGTCTTCCATGAGGATGAGCGTGCCGCCGGGTTTGAGCACTCGGGCCGCCTCATTAAAGAATCGCGCGTGCAATGGTTTGGGCACATGATGCAGTACGGTGATCAGCATGGCCGCGTCGAACGAGGCGCTCAGAAACGGCAGCGCGCTACCGTCCGCGAGAACGTAGGGCAGCGGTATCATCAACAGATTCATGATGTCGCAGCCGACGACGCTGCGGCCAGGCTTCGGCAGGATGGCAGCAACGTGGCCAGTCCCCGTGCCGATGTCGAGTACTCTGCCCGAAGCCGGCAAGTATTGGGCGAAGAACGAAACGACGGCCTGCGAGCGACGGAAGGTGATGTCGTTGAATGGCCGGCCGAACCACTGGTACTGTCGCGCAAAATCGACGATGCGTTGCTGAAATAGCCTGCGCTGGGGCCGGACTTCCGCCGGGTTCACTCGTTGCCGCCGATCTCGAGCGCCACGCGTCCGGCGATCATGTTCATCACATGTTTGAGCACGCGTGCCATTCCCTGGCTGAGCGACTTCGAGGTGCCTGCGCTGCGATAGGTCGCGGCTACCTGCAGACGGTATTGCTCCGACGCCAGCATCTGAGCGTTGACGAAGCTGTCGATCCAGTTGAAGGTGTCGGCCGAGCGGATGGACGGCGTCGCTGACAATACGCGCGTGGCGAGGTCTGGACCGGCGTGCTGCGCCAGGAAGCGATCGACCGCGGCCTCATCGTAGAAACGAATGTTTGCCAGCAGGTCAACCAGCGTCTCGCGTAGTTGCGGCTTCGGCGCCGTTGCGGCATCTTCCAACGCCAGCAAGGCAAGGTCGTGACGATCGTAGGAGTGCGAGAGTACGCCGGTCGCGCGCAATGCTCGCCTCGCATACTCAATGTCACCGAGGCCGATCGCTTCGCGATAGAACTGCGGAATAAACTGCGCCTTGCCCGTGGGCCGGTGCTGGTCGAAGATGATCTCCGCCCAGCCCATATGCGGCAGCAGCGGATACTTCCCGTTCGGGGTAATGAAGAGGCCGCGCGACTCGGCGATGGTTTCGCGGGTCAGCGACTTGTACTCCTCCAGCAGGCTGTCCTCGACAGCCGGAACGCTGCGCAGGATGTGGAACGACGTGTACAGCACTGACTGGTGAAACCATGGGCATCCGTCGCGGTAGATGCGCGACATGGCCTGCATAATGCGTTCGGGGTCGCGACAGCCGTGCAGGAATAGCACGCGTTCGGCCACCTGCATCAGGAAGACGTCGAAGGCAGTCCGCTTGTCGAGTAAAGCCTGGATGGTGCGCTCGCAGCCGCCGTCGAGACTCTCCATCTCCGCCAGACATTCAACGCCCAGCTTGCGGCTCGGGATCTGCCGTGAGTTTGTGAACATCGCCAGCAATTCCGGAAGATTGACCGGCTGGAAGTCGGCCTGCTGCGCCATCATGTGTCTAAGTGCATATTGAAAGACGAAGAGCGCCGGTGGTAAAACCAGGCGCGACAGTTTGGCCAGCCGCTCCAACCGCTTGACGTTTCCGATCCACGGCTCGCGCACCCGTTCCAAGGTGTGTGCGTCGTCGCTGTGATGAATCATGATCATCACCGACATCAAGGTGCAGCTTTCGATCTTGGTGAAGTTGGGCAGACCTATGGGCGCCACCATGTTACCAGCGATGTTGTCCAGCAGCTTCCATCCCGGCTCGGTCTCTTTCTTCCAGAATCGATACAGATACGGCCCGGCAAGAATGCGAACCGCTCGGGATCGGTCGAGCGCTGCGGCTTCCAGTTGGTCGCCGAGACCGTAGTGGTAGGCGACCTCGATGGCCACCCGGCGCGCGTTCAACGCTGGCGGCGGAAGTTCGCGACCACGCAGTGCGGCAATCAGGCCGAGGCGCGACACCTCCAGCAGGCGCTGCACAATGGCGGTGATTCGGGATGCGTCGATGCCGGCGGCTGCGCGCAACCCGGAGGCAACACCGTCGCGGTAAAAACCTTCGTCGCGCGTTGCGAGTGCCACAATGTCAGAGTCGCGATTTTGCCCTAGCAATACGCGCACGAGATAGGAGACGTCGTCTGCCGCAAGGAAGGGATCGTCGAGGCGGCGAACTTTTTCTTCCAGGAAATTAGTCTTGGTGAGCAGGCGCTCAAGTTCGCCACTCGCACCGGTTTCATACAAATGCCCGGAGTAGTAGCGCAGGGGATAGGTGTCCTGAACTTCAGCCCACTTGCCGCAGTACTCGAGGATGCGTTGCTGCATGTGCTCGAGGTGCGCGGAAGATACCGCTGCATCGTCCGCGCGCGCTTCGTTCATACGCTTGGCGGTGGCGGGAAGTCTTTCGGCGAAGAGTGTCAGCAGAAATTCACGGAACTTTGCGTGGAAGAGCCGGAACGTCGGTGTGCGCTCGGCGGTTTCACTTTCACTGAGCAACGCGGTCAACTGGTTGTCCACGGCGGCTTCTACCGCCGGCTGCGTTTGCCGGGCGATGGCCGCAATCTGCGCAATTGTCAGCGGCCCATGCGCAAGCGCCAGCAGCAGCAAGGTATCGCGCAGCACCGGCCACTGGGAATTGGACGCAAAGCGCAGCAGCAGCTTCTCGAAATAGCCCTCGATGCCCAGTGGCAAGTGATCCACGTCTTCGAGATACAGGCGGCCTTGCGCGAAGTCTTCGGCCAGCATGCGAATGTAGAGCGGATTGCCCGCCGACACGCGCGCCACAGCTTCCACATGCCGGTCCTCGAGATCATATTTCGAGACCACGCGAAACAGCAGGCGGCGGATCTCGCGCTCCGGCAGGCCTGACAGCTCCATCTTGACCGCCGGCACCTCCGGATCACGCAGCGGCTGTATCGCGCCTCGCCGCGTTCCGAGAAGCACGAAAACATTTGACGGAAGCCGCTCGCCCTCGAACAGCAGAGTGTTGACGATGTTCTGTCGTTCTGCATCTGTACGTCCAACCAGCGCTTCGTCGACCCCGTCGATGACCAGCAGCAGCTTCCCGCGCGTCTGCTCCACGGTCGCACGCGCGGCGTTTGCCAAGTCGGCGGACACACCCGTGGTAGCGCCTCCGCTGGCAGGCAGCTGGTTGATCAGCGACGACATGATGGCCGATAGCTCCAGACTGCTCTTGTCGGCGCCGCACAGGTGGAACGCGACATTCAGCCGGGAATCGTGCAGGTGGCTGGCGAACATGCCCACCTCTTCCGAGCGCCCATAGGACGACTTAGGACCGAGCAGATCGTGCACGACACGCGACAGCAGCGCCGTCTTGCCAATTCCGGGATCGCCCTCGACGACCAAAAATCCGCGCGGCCGCGAGGCGATGAACTCCAGCAGTTGCAGCTCTTCGCTGACGCGCCCGACCATGTCCTCCGAACGCTCCTGCAACAGCTCCCATGACGCGGCACTGGCGCCCTCAGGCGCCGCGATGTCGATCTTCTCCGCGCTCTTTTCGATGATGGCGCGCAAGCGCTCACTGACATCGCTGGCCCAGCGATGATGCGCCATCGAATAGTCGAGGAAGTCGGGCTTTCGCTTGACGCTGTTGAAGAAGAAAATCTTGCTGAGTTCGCAGGGCCCATGGCGCGTGGGATAGCCGCATTTCGCGTGGAGCAGGAGCGGCGATAACGGCAGCATGCGTTCGCCGTGGACAAGCCCGAGTTGTCCGCGCGGAAGACTCGCGGCTGCTGCCGGCAACTCGATTGTCTTGGGCTCGGTTCCCATCAGCAGGTGTGCCGTTCCGTCGTCGTCGTGCAGGATGAGATCGTAGGAGGCAAGGAAACGCAGGTCCGTCAGCACGGAAGCCAGCTGCGGCCAATGCTTCTCGTACTCTTCCTCGGCTTCTTCATCGGAGCGGCGCGCGCTGTGTGCCAGGCGGTTGCGCAGATTGATCAGCTCATCGATGCGCTGGTTCTGACGTGCGGCCGGGGCGAAGTAGAAATTAACCAGCGCAGGCATCAGTAGCTGGTCTTGTAGACCGCGGAACGAGCGCAGCACCTCGCGCAGAAACGCGTTCCATGAGCCCAGCGACGGGATGCGGAAGTGGAGCGCGATCTCTTCATCAACGGCGGGCGAGCGCAGTCCAAGACGAAGATATTCCTGGATGGCAATAATCGCGCAGTACTTCAGGGTGACTTCGAAGACGTCGGTCAGTCCGAGGAGCCGATGCAGCGGGCTAGGTGGCTCCTGCAACTTCGCCTGAAAGGTACGGGCGATGGGGATGGGATACTTCGCCAGAATGAACTCTGGGTCAAAGACGCTCGCGCTCGATGCTGGAGTGGTCGACATCAGCTAAAGCTCATGCGAATTCCTGCAGTTGGAAGCTATGAGGTATCGCTCTGTGTTCACGGCGTAATTTTGTCTTTAAAGCCGAAATGGACTCCCCAGAGGATTGCGCCGACCCATGCCAATAGGGCGCAGAGGAGCACCACCAGCGGTTTCCTCGCGGAAAACGATTTCTCTTTGCGCACGCGGTTCCAGGGCACCAGCATAGCCGCAGTCACGATCAGGAAGCCGAGGCCGCCGGTGATGACCAGGATGCCCTTCACCTTATCGGAACCCTCCAGATACTTGGTCGTGGTGTCGAGCATTTCCAGCGCATACACGCCGACGATGAACACCTCCAGATACTCCAGCTTGGTTTGGACCTCGGCCACGGTCTCGGTGCTCTCGCGGGTCTTGCTCGCCTGCTCATCCATCTTGCGGCGGCGCAGATATTCCGCGGCATTCTGATTCAGATCGCGCAGCGTCGACAGCAGTTCGTCGATTCCGGTGGCATCGTAGAAACGCCGCAGCAGATCGCTGTGCGGCAACGTGAGGTTGTGCTTGATCTGTGCCACAGTCCGAGCGAGAACTTCGCCGCGGGCAGCAATTTCTTCAGCCTGACCAGTCGTCGGATCATCATCTTCACCGTGAGGAGCGGAATGGTTCTCGCGCGCGAGCCCTTCACCATCGGCGATCAACTGGTCGATAGCGCGCGCCAATCCGACGATCTTGATGAAGTCGCGTTCGGTGCCGTTGTCGTCTTGTTGAAGTTCGGCGGTCGTGCCTGTGGTCTGTGGCTTGGGTTTATGGGCGATGGCAATGCCGCGATCGCCCCAGACGCCGACGAACCGCGGCGCGACCACCAGGTTCCGTTGCGCGAAGTCGTGCGGCTTGGCGCCTTTCAGGTCGGGATAGAGCACCTGCCACAAGGTCTCGCCGATTTGCTCCGACAGGCCATTACGTCCCGCCAAGGACACAGGTACATCGTCGCGAAGCGGAATGCGCGCGAAGCGGAATCGACGTTCCGCCGGAGCCGGTATCTGCTGAAGCTGGCCGATGTCGTATGGGTACGGCCCAACATCAGTGTCGTTTCGGGTTGCCGACAGATCGCAGACGATGACGCTGGCGCTCTCGGCGCCTGCGGTCGTCTGATAGACAGAATGTTCGACCTCGCTCCGGACCAACTCGACGACGGCGTCATCATTGAGGCCGCCATCGCTTCCCGCCGCCGCGATCGTTGTGCCCTGATTCGGCGTAGCAACGATGGTGCACAGATAGTTCTGCCCGTCGAACCACGGATCGGCAAAATATTTTCCTAAGTTGCCGGCGCGTCCTTCAAAGTTTCGGCGCGCCGCTTTTTCCGGCTGCGCAGCCTCGTTCTGACGCAACGAGGCCACTTCTTTCGCCTGAAGGCGCGCCCACACGCGGTAGAGATGGCGTCCGTTGGCGCGCTCGGGATCGATGGCAAAGAAATAATCGGTGTGGTTGGTCTCACCGGCCGGGCGCCCAGAGGAATAGGCTACAGCGGTGAATTCAAAGCCGCGTCCCAGCATCGAATTCTCCAGATCGAGGCGCGCCCATTCCTTGAAGAGAAGACACTCCGGATCGCGAACGTAGATGGCATCGGTGGGCATCCGTGCCTCATCGGCCAGAAGATGCTCGGGGCGGATCGCGTTGCCATCGTCCAGCAATGGCAAATGTTTCAGCCTGTCGAAGAAGGCGGGGAACGGCTCCAGCGACCTCTGCAAATAAACGATGGAACGGCGCGCCCGGCGAAGATCGCGATGGTAGGCCTCGACCTCACGATCAAGCATTTCGAGTTCCGGCGCGAACTCGCGGCTCTCCTGAAGCACCGAGTCGAAGATGGGATTTCGCTTGCGGTCGCGGATGGCACCCCTGATCTCGTCGAAGAGCTCCTTGGCTCCGCTGGTCTCACTCAGGTAATCGCGACCGCGCTGCAAAGCCGCATAAAGAACCGAATGCAAAGCCTTATTGCGCGGACACGGGAAGTGCTTGCCGTTATCGACGATCGATGCGTAGGCAGCCATCAGCAGAGGCCAGCGCTGTTCGAACGGCACCGAGTGCAGGTCGGGAACGAACCAGTTGATCTTTGACTGCTCCTCCGAATCCAGCCAGCCATCGGGATGAAGGCCAAAGGGCTCCCACTCGACAGCTGCCGCCGGATCTTCGAGGATCCAGCGTGCCAGATACATTGAGCAGAAGGCGTCGAAATCGGGCTGCTTGTGAGTCACCAGCCAGACCACGCCGTGTGTGTCCGCGAATCGCCGGCGTATGTATTTCGCCTTGTGGAGAACGGCGGCGGAGGCTGCAGGAAATTGCGCCTCACGCGCGAAGTGGTGATCGATGACGGCGAGGGTTTCGTCGCCATCGACGCACGTGCCACCGACATCAACCACCAGCTCATTCGTGAATAGAGTATTGGGGCTGGCAGATCCCTGGTCGACAGCTCGAATGCCGTCGCCGGCCGAGAACACGGTTCCGAAGTCGACAAATCTGTAACGGAAAGTCAACGCCATGGCGCAACCCTAGAGTGACGCAAGACTTCACTGCCGAATGTGGCCTAGTATTGTGCCAGAGAGCGAAGGCCCAAACAACGCGAAGAACAGATGGTTTCGAAAAAGAGCCGACGCGTCGATACGCAAAGCCGGCGCTTTTATCTTCCGCTCTGAGCAAAGGGCGGTTACAATCGCCGCAAAGAAGAGCTCCAGTAAGCACGGAATCAGTCTGCCGTCGCTGCGCGCGCGCTGCGCGCAACCCTCGTTTGTCTCCTCAAGACGGCATCACAGGAGAGAACAATGAAACGCGTCTTCGTTATTGCAGCCACAATCGCGCTTCTGATGATGGGCGCGATTACAATGTACGCCCAAACTTGTCCTCCCCTTACGCAGGGCTATTGGAAGAATCACCTAAGCGCCTGGAAAGATGGTTCGGGGATGAACCTGGGCAACAACTTCTACACCAACGCACAGCTGTTAAACATTCTTCAAAGTCCCGTACGTGGGGACGCCAGCGTGGCATTGGCTCACCAGTTGATTGCCGCGCAGTTGAACATCGACAACGGGACCGACCCTACGCCAATTCAGGCGACTCTCGCCGATGCCAACAACCTGATCGGCTCAGGGATTGTTCCGGAAGCCATCGCGCCGTCCTCGCCGACCGGGCAACAGATGGAGGACGATGAATCGATCCTCGACGACTTTAACAGCGGTGGCATCACCAACGCATGTCAAGGAGGCAGCGGTCCGCCTCAGTAGCTTGTGCCGCAAGCGAGGCTGGGACTCTTGTCCTGGCCTCGACGCTCTCCCGCCGACCCCGAGTCTTCTCTGAACTGACACCTAACTACTTTGAAGTAGCGTTCAGCTTGTCCAGGACGCTCTTGAGCTGATCGAGCTTTTGGCCGGCTTCGCCCAGCTTTCCCGCTGCCGTGAGCCGCTGATAGTCCGAGAGATCCTGCGAGGCTTCTTTAATCAAGGTATTGACGTTTGTAGGCGCGGCCGCCGTCGACGCGGTGGCAGTTGTCGTGGATTGTGGTTGGGGGGTGGGCGCCGACATTTCGAGCGTCGAACCTGCGTTTCCAAACAACGCGGCCAGGGCCGACTCGAAGGTCGGAGCGTAGGCCAGCTTATCTTGAAGCGCCAGCACCACCAGTCGCAACTCCGGCATGGGACTGTGTTCGGCTTGCAGGTAAATCGCCTCGGCATAGAGCAGGGTGCGGCCAACCGGAATGACCAGCAGAGTGCCGCGCCGAACGTGCGAGCCCTGCTGGTTCCACAGGGTTAGCTGTCCCGAAAGCTGGGCGTTCTGGTCAATGCGAGCTTCAATCTGCAGCGGACCGTCGACTAGGCGGGTCTTCGGGAAGTCGTATACCAGTGCTGTGCCGTAGTTGGGCCCGTCGCTGCGAGCGGCGATCCAGCCAATCAGGTTGTTGCGGTTGGCCGGCGTGAACGGAAGTATCTCGACGAACTCCACATCGTTTCCACCCGGCAGCTTCATCAGAACGAAGTGCGGCTGCATGGTCTGGGTGACTTGCTCGCCGTTGTCGCCCATAACAATCTCGCTAGCCACATTCCAGAGGTCTTCACGGTTGTAAAAGACCTCAGGCTCGGTCATGTGATACAGGCAATAAGCTTCTGCCTGAATTTCCAGCAGCAGTTGAGGATAGCGCACATGCTTGCGTAGGTCGGCCGGCATCTGGGACGCAGGTTTAAACAGCTCCGGAAACACACGCCGGTAGGCATCAATGATGGGATCGGTGTCGTCGAAGACGTAGAAGGTTGTGGTGCCGTCGTAAGCATCGACAACAACCTTCACGCTGTTGCGGATGTAGTTGATCGAATTGTCGCCAAGCCGGTAGTGCGTGGAGTAGGGATAGGCGTCGGAGGTGGTGAATCCGTCCAGAATCCACGACAGGCGGCCGTTTTCGCCGAGGACGATGTACGGGTCAGTATCGAAGGTGAGAAACGGCGCCACCGTTGAGACGCGCCGAACGACGTTGCGCCGCATCAGCAGCTCGCTCTTTTCATTCACGTCATCGCTGAATGGCAGTTTGCCGGCGTCGCCGCGATCCATGGCGATCAGCAGGCGCCGGATCCAACTGCCCAGCACAATGCCGCCGCTGCCCTGATACTCGGTGAAACTGTTGGCCTGGCCCTCCGGATAGTTGAATTCCTTTTGCCGCGTCTTAACGTAGACATCGCTATCGGTCAATTCGCCGAAGTAGATTTCCGGACGTGTGGGTTTGAGCGAAGGAATCGTGCTCTGGACCGGCATGTTGCTCAGCCACAGCAGCGGCAGGCCCTCCGAGGTGAAGCCGTTGACCGGATTCATGGTGATGCCGTACCCATGCGTATAGATCAGCTTCTCGTTGATCCAGTTGCGGCTGCTCTCGGGAAGCTTGTCGACGTTCAACTCGCGCGCCGCCAGCATCACCTGCGTCAGCTTGCCGTCGACTTGATAACGGTCGATGTCGATGTCGGGGAAATCGTAGTAAGTGCGAATCTCCTGTATCTGGCGTAGCGTGTCCTGCAGCGCGCGCCAATCCCACAGCCGGATGTTCTGCAGCGTCGCCTGATTCTGCGCCGGGTCGGCTGCTTCCGGGCTCATCTCGGCGGGAAAATGCTGTTGCGATACTTTGTCCAGGTCGTAAGCTTGGCGAGTCAGCTTGATGTTGTTGACGATGTATGGCGTCTCGCGGATCAACTCGTTCGGCTTCACGATGAAGCTGCTGACGTACCACGCTGTGATTTGAAGAAGGAAGTAGCAGGCGACCGCAGGAACCACGGCAGCGACCAGCCAGCGGCCTCGCTTCAGCCAGAAAGCGTTGGCCAGTGCGATTCCAGCACCAACGACCAATGCCACCGCGATAACAAGCAGTCCCGGCAGCAGGATGTGGGCATCGGTGTAGGTGACTCCGCTGAAGACGGTGTGGTCTTCAGTCAACTGATCGAAACGCCCTAAGTAAACACGCCACGCAATCACCAGTAGAACGAAAGAGAAGGTGATCGAAATGCCGCGCCACGACACCAGGTCGAAGCGATTGGCGTAACCCTCCAGGGCCCGTGCCCCGCCGCTCACGAGGAGAAACACGCCGGCGATCGCAAGGCTAATGAGCGCCATCATCAGCAGCCATCCTGATATCGATTGCCAGACGGGCAGGGTGAAGAGATAGAAGTTGAGGGGCTTGCCGAAGACCGGATCAAGGAATCCGGCTGCGTGAGGCGCGTACCAGTAGAGCGCGTACGTTTGCCAGTCACCCATCATGACGCCGGCGATGCTGGCCGCAACAAAGAGCGCGCCACCAAGAGCGACCAGTCGCATCATCGACTCGACCGGCAGCTTCACGACCCTGCCGCCGATGAGAATGGTGTGCCCGCGCGGGTCGCCCGAAAATTCAGTTCGCTTGAGAATCAGGTAGGTGCCGTAGACGACAACGAACGTGACGGCGCCCGACACGGCGAAGACGCTCCAGCGGAGGCTGAGCGACTTCCAGAAGACCGACGCATACCCCAAGGACCCGAACCACAGGCTGTCAACGTAGATCGACAACCAGGTTCGCCCGCCAAACGCAATAAAGACGGCAATGGCAACGATCAGCCAAAACCAACGACGGCGAGGTTTCGGCCACTCCGCCCTCACTGTGTGGATAGGGCGCCGAAACGGTGGCCGGTCATTGGGCTGCATTACGAAGGGCTCCGGGAAACAGCATACACGTCAGGAGGCGCGAAAACTTGCTGATCATGGGTTCCGGGGTGTACTGGTGATGGGGAATCTATCGACAGTCATCATATCAACCATCGGTAGGCAAGGGACGCTGCGCTGTGAAGCCTGTCTGGGTCACGAAGAAGGTATTGAAACCATACTCTGCACGACGTAGACACGGCATGCAGGGAAAGTCATCGCGCTCAGGATACCTCCGCGTTATAGATAATGGGCGTGCGCGAGCGATTTCATCACCGCTCCCGAGCCGGACCGACACAAGCTTAACTCTCGCTCCGGTTCGGCGACACGATAGGGTGCGGCGACAAATCGGCGGTAACCACGTCAACCTCGACCCCGGAGGAGGCGTTTACGCCATTTACGCCCATCTGCAGCTGGGCAGTATCCGCGTCACGGTCCATGAGCTGAAAGTGCAGATGTATAAAAGTCGGACCGAATCTTGTAGGCTGATCCCAAGCCAAGCAGATCACCGAAGCGCCGGGCAAACTTGAACTGAATCGAGTCAGGTTGTCAGATGGGAATCACGGGAATAGCAGGTCGTCCAGACTCCTTGTTGGCAGTGGTTTTAACATGGAAGTTTTGAATAGTGGTTCTCATTAACCTGTGGTACAGTCAGCCCCACCAAAAAAACAACGAAGAGGTGAGGCTATGCGGCATAAGTTGCGGCGGCGGTTCACTTTTGCTGTATGTATTCTGTCGTTATGTTCGATTCCCGCGATCGCGCAAGTTGTCACCGCAACGGTCGCTGCCGGAGGCCGGCCGTCGGCCGTGGCGGTCAATCCGGTTACAAATCAAATCTATGTCGCCAACTATTGTGGCTCCGATCCTCAGTGCCAGAGCGCCGGGACTCTCAGCGTCATCGACGGAACCACGTTATCTAACACGGCGACGATTACGGTTGGCTTCGCTCCCGTGTTTGTAGCCGTCAACACGGTTACCAACACCATATACGTCGTCAATAATTGCGGCACCGACTCCACCTGCGCGACCAACGGAACGGTGACAGTGATCAGTGGTGCAACGCTGTCGATCCAGAATGTGTCCGTAGGATCCAACCCCTATGTGCTCGCCGTCAATGTATCCTCCAACAAAATCTACGTGGCGAACGGTTGCGGCTCCGACCCATCATGCCGGAGCAGCGGGACTGTCACTGCGATCGACGGAGCTACGCTCACAACAACCTCCGTTAATGTGGATTATTCTCCCTACGGCGTCGCCGTCAACCCGACGACCAACAAGATTTTCGTCGCTAATACGTGTGGCACTGATTTCAGTTGCAACAGCCCTGGCACGGCGACCGTAATCGACGGCGCTACTCTTACCACCCAGCGTGTTTCGGTCGATTACTCTCCCTACGATGTGGGTGTCAACCCCACGACCAATAAGATTTACGTCGACAACTACTGCGGCACAGACCCGAATTGCCGCAATTCCGGAACGGTCGCAGTGATCGACGGCGGCACTCTGTCGAAGCAGAGCGTCGCAGTAGGTGTTGCGCCGTACGATGTCGAAGTCAACGCAACGACGAACAAGATATACGTGCCTAATAACTGCGGAAATGACCCTAGTTGCGCCAGCCTGGGAACACTAACGGTGCTTGATGGCGCAACGCTTTCGACTTCCAGCGTGACCGTCGGCGCTTTCCCGGTTCAAGCGGCGATCAATGCGACAACTAACAAGATCTATGTAGCCAACGGTTGCGGAAACGATTTGACCTGCAGCAGCAGTGGAACCGTGACAGCAGTCGATGGCACGACCAATGTCACCATGCCCGTTGCTGTCGGGGGCTCACCCCAAGGTGTCACGCTGAATGCCTCGACCAATACCATCTACACTCCCAACTCCGCCGATAACACCGCCTCTGTAATTGGGGGAGCGACTACGCTTCAGGCCATTGCCGTCACTCCTTGCCGTCTCGTAGACACGCGGTCAGGAGGCGGTCCCATTCCAGGTGGAACGTTCCAGACCTTCAACCTTCCGCAGTTGGCACAAAGCGGATGCACCAATCTGAATCTCGCATCAGCCGCCAGCTATTCGCTGAATGTCACGTTGATTCCGACAGGCGGTCTACCGGTCTCTTATCTGACTATCTGGCCAGCCAGCCAGATTCAGCCCAGCACATCAACCATGAACTCGGATGGGCGAATCAAGGCCAATGCCGCTATCGTATCGGCGGGTGTGAATGGGGGAGTCAGTGTCTACGTGGCGAATACGGCTGACGTGGTGCTGGACATCGACGGTTACTTCGGACCGTCCAGCCCATCGACCCTGGCATTCTATCCGCTGCCTCCGTGCCGCGTGGCTGATACACGCAATGCACAGGAGCCGGATGGGCTCGGGCCTCCTTCTCTCTCGGCAGGCGTTCCGCGCAATTTCCCGGTACTGAATGCGACCACCTGCTTCCCGTCCGGAGTGACGCCGGTGGCCTATTCGTTGAACTTCACCGCTGTGCCACAAGGTCGGCTGGGATATCTTACGGTTTGGAGCAGCGGCGAGACACAGCCGCTGGTTTCGACGTTGAATGCTCCAACGGGCGCGACCACGGCCAACGCCGCAATCGTACCGGCAGGTACCAACGGTGCAATCAGTGCATTTGCGAGCAATAACTCGGATTTAGTGATTGATGTGAACGGCTACTTCGCCGCACCCGGCCAGAACGGATTGTCGCTTTACCCGACAGTGCCTTGCCGGGTTCTCGACACGCGCGGCGCCGGTGGCGCATTCAGCGGCACGCTGAGCCCTCCTGTGGATGTTCTAGGAAGTCCCTGTGGAGTGCCAACGCAATCGCAGGCATACACTTTGAATGCGACGGTTATACCGGTAGGTCCGCTCGGATATCTGACCTTGTGGCCAGACGGAGGCGCGCAGCCTGTCGTCTCAACCTTGAACGCCGGCGATGGAGCGGTCACTTCCAATATGGCAATCGTTCCGTCGGGTCAACAGGGTAAAGTCGATGCCTTTGCTTCCGGAATGACGAACTTGATTCTGGACATCTCCAGCTTCTTCGCTCCGTAATCATCGGAAGGGCATTGCCGGGCACGGTGCAACTCCCGTGTCCGGTATTTTTTCGCAATTGTGTCTCTGCCATCGGCGATCGGGAGCGGTTGAAACTGCTCTCCCTGCGAAAAAGAGGCTGCGACGAAGTGAATCCCGTTGAGGCTTCCCGCCACTGATTCTTTGTCCGGGAAGGCTGGCGCCTTCCCGGCAAAAAACCACAATACTTAATGGACTGGACAGAGTGTCGGCGGCTGCTCGGTGTAATGGCACTGCTCGCCGGTAATGGTCTGATCGACCAGGTCAAAGGGAGTGTTCCAGTTCTGACTGGGGAACTTGGTCGGAACCGGCCGTGGGTCTGGAGCCGTGCCGGTCTGGAAGGTCTGCGGCAATGTGATGCCGAAGGCGAAGCATCCGGCGATCGGGCAGTCCATGTCTTTGATGGCCCAGGAGCAGACTGAGTCGTCGGTGCAGCTGGACCCCGGCGCGCACTTACACTGATCGTTACCGTTAGCCTGGCAATACGTTACCGGTTGGCAGAATTGAGGCTTGTCTCCTTCGAACTCATCGGCGTAGGCATTCAGGTGCACGTGGACGGTGACCAGTCCGGTGCCGCCCATTGTTTTGGGCTTGTCATCATAGTTTACGTCGAGGAACGACGCGCCACTGGTCGATTGGAATTCAAAAGCATCGCTCGGGAACAACGCACGGTAGGGTTTAACCGAGTCGATCACAGTTTGCTTATCGAGCCCGTAGCCAACAAACATCTGATAATTCTGATCCAGGCTAGCCTTGGCGTAAACGAAGTAGACGTAGTAGGTTTCGTTGGGGAAGAAGATGTTGAACATCGTGTTGGTAACACCGTCTCCCGGTTTCCACTGCGCGTTGAGCGGAACCTGATCGTCGATGTAATAGAGTCCATGATTGACGGTCAAGGTGCTGCGCTGCCCATTGCCCTGTCCCATCATGCGAATCGTTGGATTCTTGAAAGTGCTTGGGCTGCGCTGGTACTGGGTGTACTCCTGGCTGGTCAGATACTCGCGATAGACCGGCACCCCGTAGCAGGCTGCTCCGCCGGAGCCTGAGCTGCATGAATTTCCCCAGGCGCAGTAGCTATTCGGTGGTCTGAAGTACCGGCTGTCGGCGCAATCGACGCCTTGCGGAAAGCCTCCCTGCCTGCATCCGCCGCCGATTACGCCGTTGATACCGCACTTGGCGATCATGCCGGTGGTCACGTACTCGTTGGGGCTGGTATCCGCAGTTCCCGGGGGACAAGTCGCCGGCGTGCCCGCCGGATGCAGATCCGAAGCGCACTGAGCCGTCACCTTTGGATCGTTGTAGAACCCGGCCTGTTGTGCATAAGGACGATTCACAGAGATCGTTTCACGGGTCGTGCCGCCACCCAAATCGGCGAGCAAGCCGGTCAATGAGCCATCATCGTCATTCAGCACCGTCTGCCGATCGATATCGGTGAAGTTGTTAAAGAGGGCCGTCGTCCAGGTGCAGTACCGGTTCTTGATCAGGGTGGGATCGGTTGTGAACGTTCCAGAAGAGTCGAACAGCGGCTCGATGACGAAATGCCGGATATCTACATTCTGGAAAAACAGCTGGTCGGAATGGAACGCGGGAGGATAGTAGAAACCGTTGGACTGCTTCCAGGCAATCGCGGCGTTGGGTAAATAACAATTGCCGTTAGTGTCCTGCGGTACGCCACTCTCGACCCCATACAGGTATCCAAAACTCGGGCACGTGCGCTCAAAGCCGTTGCCGGAGGTGGAGCAGTTCGCGGCCGCTCCAATCTGCGTGGTGGGAATGTCGAGGAAGGCATTTCGTTCCTCGTGCGACGGACCATCGTAAATGTTGATCAATCTCTGGTTAGCCTGATTAGAGTCGATCAGATACGTGATGCCGTTGGCAGCCGAGAGACAGTAATCGCCCCGCTGGTAATCACAGGTGAGATGGGTCGTCGGATTAAATGGACCGGCGCTCCAGGCCCAGGCATTGGCCGGCTGGCCATTTGTGGCTTGCGTGTTGCCCACCAGCGCGCTGGTGCGCATCAATGACCAGTAACCCTGCGCCAACTCGGAACGCGTATAACCTCCGCCCGTTACAAACGTAATTCCACCCTGCTGTACGTCGGTAATAGCGCTATTCTCGACAAGGAACCACCACCGGCGAAGCCAAATCGCAGAGAAGTTCTTCGGGGCCCAAGTGAAAGAACTGGTGAAGCGATCCAGTGTAGTAACCACACAGTTCTCCAACTGATACGGCTCGCTCGGCAAAGCCCTGTTACCGCACGGGATCGTGGGACAAACGCCGCCTGGACACTGGGTTGGGTCGCGTAGACCTTGCGTGTACGGGTAGTTCGGATCGGAGATTGGCGGATTTTGTTGCGCCGGTGCCGTAAGGTTTGGCACGGCTTGCAGCGCTTGCGTGGCGCCAGTGTTCGTTACCCCCGGGCAGCCAGCTGCATTGGGGCCTATGTTCAGATATGCAAACATCGCCGACGAGCATGAGTTACCCACAAACGATTTGAGGGGTGTCGTTCCGGTCCAACCGGTGGTTGCGAGTTGCTCTGCCGCATACCCGGTGAAGTACTCCTTACGTGATGGTCCGCTGATAGCGCCGGGTAGTTCCCAGTAGCAGACGCCGCACGTTGTTGCCGAAGAAGCATAGTTGTACTGGAAGTCGTTCCAGCTATTCATAATCCAGAAGAGGGTGGGGCTCTGCCAGTCGGAGTCAATCGGCTGGGATGGATCAACGACATTAACCGGTGGAGCGGCCAAAATCCCTGGCACGTTCCGATCATTCTGTGGATTCGTCACAGCGGCCCGGGCAAACACCCCCAGATTGGTATTCAGGTGATTGTCGGTCTCGGTCCCATCCTCCAGGTAATATCCGTGCCCGATTGACTTGTAGCCGACGTTGCGGGCCAGTGTCACGCCCTGTGTGGCGTGGATGGTGTACCACCGCGTCATGGAATCCCAGGCAGAAGAATCTTTGACATAAGTATCGGCAGGCGTCTGGCGTGCCATGTGGAAGTGAACAGGGTAATGTCCCTTCGATCCTCCTTGTCCCAATTGATAAAACTCAACGCCCTGAACCTGATAGGACTGGAAGCCCTGGCGCACAACGGTGTGTCCTCCGAAATAGGCAGCAGGGCCGGAGGTCGGAAGGGGCAATCCGGGTGAAGCGCCGTCGGAGATAATGCGGACGCTGCGACTCAACAAGCCCACCGCTGCGCGCACATCCACGCTGCGGTCCGCGGGGTTCTCATTCGGTGTCAGCAAAGCGGGGCCGATCTGACAATCTGTTGACCCTTCTGGAGCATTACAGGGAACGGTGGACAGCGGATAGGTTTGACCCCAGTGTGGATTCTCTACTGCCGACTTCAGGTTGATAGTTGAGCCGTCGACGCTCGCAACCTTCATTTGCTCGGCGTGCCCCGGCAGATAGTCGGTCGAGGTCACGACAATGTTGATGTCTTCGTTTGGCTCGTTGGGCGTCCAGTCGGCGGGCATACCGCTGACCTGCAGCGCCGTCTCGGTTCCGCCGCCCTTCAACGTGGCATTCAGCCTCATCCAACTGCTGCTGTTGACCGAGGGATCGTTATCGTCCCCACCCTGCGCTCCCTTGTAGCCGGAGAGATTGATGGTTCCTCCGTAAGACAGCGCCAGGACTTTGTGCCCAAAGTACGCCCCCTGGACATCGCCGGAGTCGAACACGTCATATTGATAGAAGCAATCGTTTACGTTGCCGGGAAGCGCGGATGACGTACAGGATGTCGGGTAGTCCATGCTCATCTGGTTCAAAAACACGGACGAGGGAATGCCGCAGGTAGTGTCGTTCGACGCCACTCCGTTCTCAACCTTTTGGCATACGACGCCGGGATCGGAGACGCCGCCGTACAAATGAATTCGCAATACCTGGCCGTCGTTGCCCGCGCCGATTCCTGACGCCTGCAGCACGCCTCCGTTTTGCACCAAAATGTTCTCGGCGTAAAAGTCCTGAGTCACATTATTGAAGGCAAGCGTTCCGCTCAGGCCGCCGGTGCCAAGAATGTAGACGTTATGAAAGTTGTACTGGTGATTGGGGGCCGATCCATCCACCGTGCAGGTCGTGTTGTAGATAACCAGGTCAGGCCCCGGTTGTCCCAGCGGAGCGCCTTGATCAAGGATTCCGCCGGTGCAGAAGTCGGGACCGCCCGATTCTCTCGTTACCGTCACGGGACGTTGAGTTGGGACGTTGGCCAGGGGCTGCGGATGATCCCGCGAGATGACGGGGGCGGCAAAAGAACCACCGCCACAACCACAAAGTGCCAGAAATAAGGCAATAGAAGCAGCGGTCAGTGTCTTGCGCATGACGATTGACCTTTCGATATCAGCATTCGCTTGAGTACTAGCGATAAGAGGGCCGATCAGCGTGCGTACTTTCGCACGCCACTGATCAAGAATCACACATCTACTCTGTTGACGATGCCCGACAAAGTACCATGGAATTGAGCTACATGCAATGAAAGTCAATGAATGCGGCTCGTAGCTTTCGCGCATCGGCATCGGAGTATTCCGATTCAGGCGAATCTTCACAAAACTAGGCTGGGGCGCTCTGGAAAAGCCAAGAGCGCAGGATCAATCTGCAATCCCATGGAAACCGAATCGGAAAGTGTCTGGAACTTATCCTTAGAATCATAGTCAAGTGCCGTGGCTCGAACTCGAATTGACTTGCTTTGACCTATAGCACCGTGCATACTCCCGCAAGGCTATAGAGACGAGTCACTATACTTGCCACGCGGCTAGCGTAGCTTCATGGCCTGTCACTTTGCAGGCAATCGCGTGAAAGCTTGAGGTGCCGATGTCACCTGTGAGCCGTCGTGACTTTTGTCGCCGCGCCGCGCAAACAGCTCTTACTCTCTCCGTCGCGTCGCCGGTGGCCGGTCTGCTTGGATGTGGAAGCAGCTACGTCAGCCCACCGCTCGACAGCTATGACGCGATCATCGTCGGAGGCGGTACCGCGGGTACCATTGTCGCGGCCAAGCTTCGGATCGCCACTGGTGGCAGTAAACGAATTCTCATCATCGACGCCGGTGGTCCTACATCGGCGGCCATTGGCGGAGCTGCCCGCCCTCAATGGGCTCTCGATCGAAGCGATTTAACGATCTTCGACGTGCCCGGTGAATATTCGCAGATTGCTTACATGCCGTTGGGCTTGCCCTATCAACTCACTGAGGTACCGTTCAGCTTCCAGGGTATCGGGTTGGGTGGCAATGCCATGTATAACGGCATGCTCTTTCAGACGAATCCTGCGGAGGTCTTCGATAACAGCTGGCCATCTGGGTGGCACTGGGCCGACATGGCGCCGTACTTCGATCGCGTGCGCGCGCGAGTGCCGGTTACCAACACTCCATCCACGGATGGCGTTCCGCAGAACACGGGGCCCGCAGACATCATTCATCCTCTCTACGCCGCCAATGGCTGGTCGGAAGCCGACACCAGTTTGCCCTATCCGGGTTACGGCGTGTACAGCCGGCCTTACGTAGCTGTGGGCCAAGGAAAGCGCGTCGGGCCAGTTTCCGGCTACTTCGCGCAGGTCATGCCCGGCGGTTCTCCGCTGTCCAATCTGGAAATCGTCTCGTGCAGCAAGGTCACTAAGATTGACTTCGACGACGGAGAAGCGGTCGCTGTGCATTTCAACCAGCGCAGCGGACTCGATCAATCGCAGACGGGCACCGCCGAAATGGTCCGCTTGAACCCTGGCGGCCTACTCATCATGGCGGCGGGAGCACTAATCACGCCCAAGCTGTTGTTGCAGAGTGGTGTCGGTCCAAGCGGCCGTGAATCTGAAATCTTCCCCGGACAGTCACCAGCGGGCTTCCTCATCGATAATGCGCTGGTCGGCGTCGGCGTGTACGACCACGTAATGTCGATGGTCACGTACAACTACAGCGGCTCGGTCCCCTATCGCTCCTACAACTACGGAGACTACACAGGCAATCAGGCGGACCTGCAGCAGTATCTCGCCGGCGGTCGAGGCCCATACGCGCAATACCAGCCGGTCTCGATCCTGAACTACGGCCTCAACAGCGATGTTCCCAACGTCGAAGTCTTCCTGAATCCAAACGGTGTGGGCACGCCCGGCGGTCCGTACTATGCAGACAATGCGATAGCGGCTTACTGCATGCTGCTCAACCCGAAGGCGCGCGGCCTGATTTCGATCGATGCATCCGGTAACGTCATTCAGCCCGCCATTTATTTACCCAACACACCCGACGGAACTGCGGATATCCAGGTGATGGCGCAAGCCGTGTTTGACATGTTGCAACTTTTCTCCAAACAGCCTGACTTACAGATTGTCTTTGGACCTGGCGGCATCAGCCATCCCCACCTCAATCCCCACTCTCTTGCCGACGTGCAGAACTATGTCACCGCGCCTTCGCCGGTCGAAGGTGTGTACTACAACCGCATGACGATCAACCACTTCGGGGGCACGGTCGCTCTCACGGAGGGCGAGGGAGGCGTCGATCCCGCAACACTAATCGTCCGGGGGACGGCCAACGTGGCTGTCGTCGACGCTTCGCTCATACCGACGATCGTTCCGGCGCATCCGGTGGGGACCATCATGGCGATGGCGGACCGCGCAGGAGATATTCTGGCCGCCCGTCTCAATCAATGAGTTGATGCCAGCGTTTGCTGAACTCGTCGTCGGCGTATTTGCAGCCGGCAGAGTGGCGAACGAAGATGGGCGATCAGTGGCGCGTCCACGTGGTTCTCCCGTAACAACTGAGAAAACCGTAGCGCAAAATAACTCAAAAATCTTGTGACGTGTGAACAGCGCCAATGTTTATGCGGACAAAAGGTTGGAGGCGCGGGTCGGAATCGAACCGACGCATAAAGGTTTTGCAGACCTCTCCCTTACCACTTGGGTACCGCGCCCTGACTCTAACGTAGCGCGTTCCCGGCGCAAAATCCACCACGCCGCCGTTGGGAAGTGTCTCAGTCGAGACAGGCGCAAACGCCATGAGGCGATCCGGCCACGGCTAACTCGATCTGCATTTACAATCCTTAAACGTTCTGCTCGTAGTCTTGGAGTATCGAGGGGCTTCCTCGGGCACAACCTGGCGATCAACATGAACGTTCTTGAGTTCAGCGGTCTCGTCGCGCTCGGCTCCTTCCTCGCAGGCTTTCTCGGCGCGCTCACCGGATTGGGCGGTGGGGTGGTCGTTGTCCCCATGCTGGCATTGCTGTTTCATGTCGATATCCGCTACGCCATCGGCGCTTCGCTGGTCTCGGTGATCGCGACATCTTCCGGCGCTGCAGCCGCGTACGTGCGCGAAGGCTATTCCAATATTCGCATTGGCATGTTTCTCGAAACGGCAACGACGATCGGCGCAATCGTCGGCGCCGCTATCGCGTTGCACGTTCCGACCAGCGCCATCGCCATCGTCTTCGGGCTGGTGCTGCTCTACTCCGCCTATCTGTCGAGCCGCCATCGCGAGGAGCATGGGCCGCATATGCAATCCTCGAAGTTAGCGGACAAGCTAAAACTCAACGGCAGCTATCCCACTCCGGAAGGCAGGCAGGCTTACGCCGTCACCGGCGTTCCCGCCGGGTACAGCCTGATGTTCGGCGCGGGATTGTTGTCGGGCCTGCTGGGAATCGGCTCGGGCGCGGTGAAGGTGCTGGCCATGGATCAGGCGATGAAGATCCCTTTCAAGGTCTCTACCACGACCAGCAACTTCATGATCGGCGTAACGGCCGCGGCCAGCGCTGGCCTCTACCTCAGTCGCGGATACATCGCTCCCGGCATCACCATGCCCGTCATGCTGGGCGTGCTCGCGGGTTCGATGGTCGGTGCCCGCGTGCTGGTGAAGGCCAACGTGAAGGCGCTGCGCTATCTGTTTGCCGCGGTGATTGTGGCGCTGGGCATCGAAATGATCTTCAACGGAGTGACCGGGCGCATATGAGTGACGAGCAAGTTCCGCAGGCGAATGCGAACGGCTGGACCGACCTCCGCATCGAGATCATCATCGGCACATTGCTGCGCAGTGGCGTGATCCTTTCGGCCGCCGTCATTCTGTTCGGCGCTGTGCTGTACCTGGCGCACCACGGACATGAAATCCCGAATTACACGGCGTTTCACGGTGAGCCGGAGAGTCTGAAGAGCCCGATTGAGATCTTGCAGGGTGTGATGCACATGAGCGCCCGCGCCATCATTCAGTTCGGGCTGCTGCTGCTGATTGCGACGCCGGTGGCCCGCGTGCTGTTTTCGGCGATTGCGTTCGCGCTGGAACGTGATGTGATGTATGTCGTCATTACACTAATCGTGTTAGCCGTGCTGCTGTTCAGCCTGTTTGGATTGATTTGAGGCGCGTAGTAAGCCGGCTGGCTTTCCCGTTCGACATTTGAGGTTTACTTTTTGGAGGAGCAATGGCAGGAGTAACTCTCGCAGATGCACGTCGCGTGATCGCAGCGGCGGAGAAAAAGGCGCAGGAGATCGGGCAGCCGATGAACGTCGCGGTGGCCGATGAAGGCGGCAACCTGGTGGCGCACGTGCGCATGGACGGCGCGTGGATGGGCAGCATCGACATCTCCATCAACAAGGCGTTTACGTCGCGCGCCTTCGACATCGCAACCAAGGACCTGGCGACGCACTCGCAGTCCGGCAACCAGTTCTTCGGTATCCATGCTTCCAACCATGGCCGCATCATGATCTTCGCTGGAGGCATTCCGCTGAAGCGCGATGGCAAAGTTGTGGGCGCAATCGGCGTCAGCGGCGGTTCGGGTGAGCAGGACCACACGGTGGCCGAAGCCGGAGCAGCCGCCTTCTAGCATGAGCGATGACATCTTTGAAGCAGTTAAGCAGAACGACCTACTGCAGATTTCTGACCTGATCGAGCGCGAGCCGGAGCTGGCTCGTGCTCGCAACCAGAATGGCGTCTCCGTGCTGATGCAGAGCGTCTACGAGAACAAGCCGGAGATCACGAAACGGCTACGCAGCGTCGTGGGAGATCTGGATCTGTACGAAGCGGCGGCACTGGGCGATGTCGCGCGGTTGCAGATGCTGCTTGCGGCCAATGCAGCGCAGGTGAACTCGCGCAGCGGCGATGGTTTCTCCCCACTGCACCTGGCGTGCTTTTTTCGCCAACCCGAAGCCGCGCACGTACTGCTGGCCGCTGGCGCCGATGCCAAAGCGGTTTCGGCACATCGGATCGCTGTTATCCACAGTGCCGCGGCTTCTCGCGACGCCGGGCTGGTACAGCTGGTGCTCGCGGCAGGAGCCGATCCCAACGTGCAGCAGAACGGCGGTTACACCGCCCTGCAATCGGCGGCCATGCACAACAATGTTGAGATGGTGCAGGCGTTGCTGGGGGCAGGCGCTGATCCTGCCATCAAGAATGACGAAGGGCAGACCGCAGCGGATATGGCGGCGAACGCCGGCGCGACGGACGTGGTGGAACTATTTCGAGTGCGATAGCCAAAGTCTACGGTTCTCCGACTTCACTGGGGACAGGAGTGGTCG
>DATHQX010000069.1:0-56839 GCA_035482295.1 Verrucomicrobiia bacterium | reverse complement strand
ATCCAGCCGCTCGGCCCAGTACGGAGCCAGCATGCAGTGTGCCGCGCCGGTTACAGGATCTTCCGGGATGCCTTTCGCCGGAGCGAAGTAGCGGCTAACGAAGTCATACTCGCGCTCGCCGGCAGCGGTCACGATGGTGCCTGGACGATCCAGGCGCGCCACCGCAGCCACGTCGGGCGTGAGGTTGCGTACTGCGCTTTCGCGTTCCATCAGGGCCATGTAGTTGAACTGGTTGACGCGAACTTCCACCGGCTCGACGCCCAAGGCCTCAGCGAAACCCGTCGGAGGCGCGACGGTCTGCGAGGGACGTGCAGGGAAATCCATCACGTAGGCGTCGGCCGTGCGTCGGACTGTCAGTACGCCACTGGCGGACTGGAAGGCAACGATCTTGCGATCAGGCTCAAGCCGTTCCATGACGACCGCCGCACTGGCCAGCGTGGCGTGTCCACAGAGCGGCACTTCTACGCGGGGCGTAAACCAGCGCAGGCCGTAGTCAGTGCCGCTGGGGACGAGGAAGGCCGTCTCGGCAAGATTGTTCTCCGCGGCGATCGCCTGCATGGTCGCGTCAGGCGGAAAGCTTTCCATGACCATGACGGCTGCCGGATTGCCGGAGAACCTGCGGCTGGTGAATGCGTCGAGCTGAAAGATGGGTACGCGCATTAGTTGGTTGTAGCAGAACGCAGCGGAAGCGAAGCAGGTTGGTTTACCGTGCTTCGCTCCGCCGCTTGAGGAAAGATCGATTACGGACCCTATTGATTGATGTTCTGCCGCTGCTGCAACTTCTTCAGCAGACCCTCAACGCTGGCCTTGCCATTCTCAGGCGCAACCTGCAGCGCCGCTTCCATCTGTTTGGTGGCTTCGTCGTAGTTCCCAGCGCCGCAGGCGACGCGCGCCAGTCCAGCATGCGAGAGCCAATTATTTGGATCTTTGGAGGCTGCCATCTTGTAGACCGCGAACGCTTCGTCCTGCTTGTTCTCTTTCTGAAGCTGACGGCCGTAGCCGTAGAGTTGCTGCGCACTGGCCATGGAGAGCGCCTTGTCCTTCGCCTGCTTGGCCTGCGCGTTGTCGCCCATCGCCGTCAGGATCTTGGACTTCGTCATCTCGTTTTCGTAGCGGTCTTCGTTCTGAATGGAGTTGTTCTCCCAGGCGAGCGCTTCCTGCAGATCTACCTTGTTGTCGACCAGGTAGGTTGCGGCATCGTCCCAGCCATCCCAGGTGTATTGCGGCAGACCGCGCATCTGGTTGTTCAGGCTTGCCTCAACGACCTTGGGAACGTCGACCTGCACCTTGAACGGCACCGCGACCTTATCCCAGCTCATCACGACTACGGCTGAGTCGGGCTTGAGCTGATCGAAGTCGTACGCCAGCGCGTTGTGCGCATCGGTGGAGTAGGGCTTCACGGTGACGCGCAGCGCATCTTCCGACTCCTTGTAGCTGAAGCTTCCCCAGGCGGTATGCATCTTCGAGAAGATCACCGTGAACTCGTTCTCGCCGGGGATCATGTGCAGGCCGTACGTGCCGGCAGCCAGCGGCTTGCCTTCGACGGTGACGTCATTGGGAAAATTGATGGTGGTGTTTTCGTTGGCGCCAGCGCGCCAAACCTGTCCGTAAGGAACCAGTCCGCCCCAGATTTTGCGGCCGTCGGCCAGCGGACGGTGATAGACGATGGTGATGTCGGTGATACCGAGACGTTGCGTGATCACAGCCTTCTGGCTTTGCAGCGGCAGATTCAACTGCGTCGACTGCGCGCTACAGACGGCAGCAAGCAACAGCATGCAAGGAAGAATCAGGAAGCGAAGCTTATACATCGCAAAACCTCTCTTGTGCAGGAATGTAACGGCTCAATGGTTGAATTGAAGGCCGCCGGTATGCGGCATCTTTCGGGGTGAATGGACGCGCGGCCCGCCGCGACCGTGAGCAGTGGAGTGACGAAGCTGTTTCCAGAGAACATGGATGCAGGGTTTGCGGGGATGGGTAGAGCGAACTTTCTCTAGTCGGTCGGTGTCCGCCTCGAGCAGAACTTAAAGCCCAAAGCATACTGGCACCTGGAGGAGATACTTCTTTGGAATTGCGATCTGCCTTCGTATACTAGCTCGCCAAATGCGCCACTTGTTGCCGCAATTCCGCAACATCGCCACCAGGACAGCCTTCTGGTTCTGCCTTCTGCTCGGCGCTGTCGTCGTCGGCCGAGGCATTCAGCTCGGCTATCCCTCACTGCATCTGGTGCTCAACGGCGTTCGCGGTGAAGGCAAGATAGTCGCGAATCACGGCGCGTTTCCGGAGATTCAATTCCACACCGACAACGATACCTTCAACTTCACCAGCCGAACCGGATCGCAGCCGCCCGAGTTTTCCGTGGGCGAGACCGCGCCCATTCTTTACGATGCGCAGTTTCCCGATGAGTACGCCGTGATTCGCTCATTCGACGACATGTGGCTGTGGCCAGGGGTCGTTGCCGGCTTCGGCCTGGCAATCATCCTCGGCACACTTCTCGTGGCCTCGGCTCACAAGGTGTCTCTCGCCGTGCTCATTTCGCTCCTTCCCGGGGTTGTCGTGCTGTGCGCGAGCGTGGCCGGGTTGAGCACGCCGTTTCGTTTGGCGCGCCACGGAGTGACCGTAGAGGGCAAGGTGGCGAAGGTGAATGATGCACTCCCGCTCGTCGAGTTCCAGGGGCCGAATGGGACGCCGATCCGGTTCATCGGCGCCAGCGGAGATTTCCTGGATGGGCAAGCCGTGGCGGTGATCTACGATCCTGACCACCCGCAACACGCCTTGATCCGCTCGCAGATGTGGTCGAACTCAGTGTTGGGGATCGGCATTGGATTGGCGCTCACCGTAGCTCCGTTGCTGTTCACCTATTTCTTTTTTCGTAAACCCGAACCGGGCGCGGGCGTGGCAATTAGCCGGTCAGCAGTTAGCGGTTGGGCGGTGCTGTTTGGAATGGCTGCAATCGTCGTCCTGGGTGGTGCGATCTGGAGTTTGAACAAAGCTCTCCACGCAGAATCCTACGGAGTGCAAACCGCGGGCCGAGTCATTCTCGACAGCTACGATGGCGGCGATTACTACCCGGTGGTCGAGTTCCATACGGCCGACGGGAAAGCGGTGCGCTTCAGGGGTCCAATCGGCAGCGACCCTGCGTCCTACGCCGAAGGCGAAGCCGTAATCGTCCTGTATCCACCGCAACATCCCGAGGAGGCGATGATCCGAGGTTTCCAAGGTCTGTGGTTGCGTCCCGTTGCCTTCGCTGGTGTCGCCCTCATCCTCGCATTTGTCGCTTTCGTTTGCCAGCAATCGGCATCTTAGATCGCGGGCAATAGCGCAGTTGCGGCCAAAAAACCGCTCGGGAATCAGATCGAACTCCTCGCAACCGCTGAGAACACCAATTCAAGCGGACACGTTCCTCACCATCTCGTGTGATGGACTCTCTCATTCGCAGGAGAGTATAAAAGTAAGTTGCACCTCCAGCGCGACCCCTCCCGCAACGTGCAACAGCTCTTATCTGACTGCAAGAGGTTTCCATGTCCAGTGTGGTGCAAGGTCCCAAGGGTCTCGAAGGCATTACCGCTGCCAACTCCGGCATCTGCTACATCGACGGCGATCAGGGCGTGCTCGCCTATCGGGGCATCGACATTCACGAACTAGCCGACAACTCGACCTTTGAAGAAGTTTGCTACCTGCTGTGGTTCGGTCGTCTGCCCAACCGCTCCGAACTCAACGAGCTGAAGCTGAACCTGGCACGCGAGCGCAAACTCGACGCGTCGATCGTCAGCCTGCTGCGCCAGGCGCCGAAGTATGCGCTGCCCATGGACGTGCTGCGCACCATGGTCTCGGCGTTGACCTTCTGGGATCCGGAAGAGAAGACCAACGATCACGCCGCTAACATTCGCAAAGCCATTCGTCTCACGTCGCAGCTGGCCTACATCGTCGCCGCTTACGATCGCATTCGCAAAGACAAGCCGCTCATCGAGCCGGACCGCTCGCTATCGCACGCGGGCAATTTTCTATACATGTTGAATGGCGAGATTCCCAGCGAGACGGCCGAGCGCGCCTTCGACATTGCGCTGATCCTGCACGCCGACCACGAACTGAATGCCTCGACGTTTGCCGCGCGTGTGGTTGCTGCAACTCTCAGCGACATGCACTCGGCAATCACGGCGGCCATCGGTGCCTTGAAGGGACCGTTGCATGGCGGCGCCAACGAAGCAGTGTTCCGCATCCTGGAGGCGATCGACGCATCTGGTGCCGACCCGGTCGATTACGTGAAAGGCATGCTGGCGCAGAAGAAGAAAGTACCCGGCTTCGGTCATCGGGTGTATCACACGGAAGATCCGCGCGCCACGCACCTGCGCAAGATGTCGGAGAGCCTGGGGAGGTCGAGCGGCAACGCCAAGTGGTTTGAGATTTCGCGCAGAATCGAAGAGTTCATCGTGGCCGACCGCAAGCTGAATGCGAACGTCGACTTCTATTCAGCTTCGACATATCACACCCTGGGCATCGATATCGATCTGTTCACGCCGGTGTTCGCGGTGTCGCGGGTGGCTGGCTGGACAGCGCATGTCATCGAACAGCTCAACGACAATCGCCTGATTCGTCCACGCGCCGACTATCACGGCCCAGCGTATCCGAATCACTACGTGCCGATGGAGAAGCGGTAGGAAGGTCGCCGTTCGCTCTTCGCCTTTCAAGCTTGTCATCCGGATCGGAGTGTCCGCCGGGTGTTGGGTGCCCACTCATTCGCGGTTTTCGCATGGGTGGGAGGAAAGATCCCATCACTTCGGAGAGCCACTCACGTCACAGACTTAGGTTTTGGTATTCCTCGACTTGTGGAGGCGTGGCCCCAAACCTCGGAGCGCCAATACGGCGGAGATACTCTTCAGGACCTGGGAGCCAAACCAATGACCCGATCGTTTATGCCGTCCCATCATTCGAAACCCGCGAATGAGTGGGGCACCCGGCTGACCGGCATACTGCGGTGGGCACACTGCCTGTCAGCTGTCCGCACCACCCCAAAAGTACTAAGGCTCCTCCGTCGTTCCCCCTATACAGCCAGCTCTGGATGTTTACTAATATATATACAGCTCGCCTGACGGGCCGAGGGGTTGTGTTTGAAATTGTTGCTCTCTTCCATCGTTCTCGCGGCGGCGCTCGTCGCGACATCCAGCGGTCAGAGCGGCCATAAGGCCGCAAGCCTCGACCCCACGACGACACAGGACTCGCGTCAGAAGTTTGTGCTCGACGTTGTCAACAGCGCGGTCGGCCTGCCACAGCCCGATCTCCAGGACCGCCTGCGCGTCCTCTATGCCGCGACTAACGTGGTCGCGCCGGTCGATCAGAAGATGGCGCAACAGTTCGCCAAAGAAGGTACGGCGATTGAAACCAAGTTGGTCGCCGAAGGGCAGAAGCCGTCGGTGTCGATGCTGGCGGGCGGTCACGTAGACTGCGCGTCGGCGGTCGGGTTTGTGCAGTCGCTGCCTCCGGGCGCCGTGCTCGAAGCTGAGCAGTCGCTGCTGGGTGCCATCACCAATTGTCCCGCGCAAGTAGGCGTCCTCGCGAAGAGCAAGCTTGAGGCGGCGATGTCGCAAGGCGTAGTGGCCGCGCGGCCGATCATGGCGCTGATGGACGCCGAGGGAATGAAGTCGACATGGTCGCAGTCGATGTTCGTCAGGATGTTCTCTTCCCTGCCCTCCGACGCTTCCAACTATGCCGACGAAGCTCCCAACTATGCGGCCATGTTTGCGGGCGCAGCTGGCGAGATGGACAAAGACGCAGTAAAGACTGCAGGCACGAAGTTCCTGCGATGGCTGGCGAAGCTTCCCGACTCGCCGCAACGCAGCGTCGCCTTCAACCTGACGGGCGCGGCGATGGGCGACCGCCTGGGCGAGGCCGGCTATCAGGAGGTACTGCGCTCGGATCCGATGATCCAGCAGACGGTGAACAACGCCGGACAAAATGCCGTGCTGCCGACACCAGAAGACGACAGCGTGAGCGTGCTGCAGGCCATGGGGAACAATTCCGACCGCACTCAGGAGCTGAATTCGCTGCCTCCAGCCAGGCGCGCCCGTGAGGCCGCGGCCAGCGGCTTTGCCAGCGGAACTTCAGGCGACCGCCGCATGGCCGATCATTACTTCGATATTGCCTTCTCGTCACTGGATGAGGTGTGGTCCGACCGCGCCTCGATCAAGGCCAGCGCTCCCGACGTGGTGCAGGAAGTCAGCGAGGCCGCTGCCCAGGTCGATCCGGTTGCCGCGCTGCAACGCTCCGAGCGCTTGCAGGATCCGTCGGCAGAAGCCATCAGCATGCTGGCGGTGGCAAGAGTTGTGGTAGGGCAGCAGTAGACCAGATGACGCATGATTTACGATGAAGCGAGGGTTCAAGGGTTAAGGCCAGGGGCTAGTTAGCAAATTGTCGATCGATTCTTTGGTAATCCCTAGCCCCTAGTCCCTAACCCCTGCTTCTCATGCACATTCCCGACGGATACCTGAGCCCCTCGACTTGCGCCACGCTCTATGTGGGAGCCGTTGCAGGCTGGTACTCCGCGCTCCGCCGCCTCAAGCGCGCGCTGTTCACCCGCGTCATTCCGCTCATCTCGGTCTTCGCCGCATTCTCATTTGTGGTGATGATGTTTAACCTGCCGTTGCCGGGCGGCACGACCGGTCACGCGCTGGGCGTGACCATCGCAGCCATCGTCCTTGGACCATCGGGCGCGATCCTCGCGATCTCCATTGCTGTCGCCATTCAGGCGCTGTTTTTCGGTGACGGCGGCATCAGCACGCTGGGTGCGAACTGCTTCAACATGGCGATTGTGGGCTCGCTGGTCGCGTACGGGACATATCGGCTCATGGCGATGGACGCCGGGATCAGGTCGAAGCGTCGCGTGGTCGCCGCCGCGGTCGCCGGATACTTGGCGATTAACGCCGCAGCGCTTCTCGCCGCCATCGAGTTCGGGATCCAACCCGCGCTCTTCCACGACGCCGGCGGCACACCGTTGTACGCGCCGTATCCGCTGAGCATCGCGGTGCCCGCCATGATGATCGGACACCTGACCTTTGCGGGGCTGGCGGAAGCGGTCATTGCCGCCGGGCTGGTCGCGTATCTGCAAGTCGCCGACCCCGCGCTACTACTTAACACGTCGGGAGTATCGCTGGAGTCGGGTACCGCAGGTACGCCTACAGGTTCAGTCCGGAGGCTGTGGGTCGCCGTTGCCGTTCTGATGCTACTGACGCCGCTCGGCATTCTCGCCGCGGGGACGGCGTGGGGTGAGTGGTCTCCGGCAACGCTGGCTCAGTCCACGCCGGTACAAAGCAGCGATCCGTCGCCAGTTGTTCCTGCGGGATTGGTGCGCCTATCCAGCCTGTGGACCGCACCATTCCCGGCGTATGCACCGGGCTTCGTCCATAGCCGCGGCTTCGGGTATCTGTTGTCGGCGATGTTCGGCGTCGGAGTTCTGCTCGGGCTTTCGCTGGCCACGCGTCGCCTGATCACTAACCGGCGCAAGGGGCTCGAGACATGAGTCGCAACCTGCTGCAATCCACCATGATTGGATTCGGACGCAGGCTGACGCGAACGATGCTGTCGGAGAAGATTGCGCGCGAGCACGGTCTTTTGCAATCGCTCGACCCACGAGTACGTGTGGTGGGACTGTTGGCGCTGGTGCTTGCGGTCACGTTGTCGCGCAAAATCTCGGTCGTTGCTGCACTGTTGGCCATCGCGATCGTGCTGGCGCTTTCCTCCAAAGTCAGTCCAGTCACCCTTGCCAAGCGCGTGTGGCTAATCGCACTGGGATTTACAGGAGTGATTGCTCTGCCGGCACTGTTCGTGACACCCGGCCGCGCTATCGCGAGCCTTGGCTCTCTTTCCATTACCGAGCAGGGGCTGCGAACCGCAACGCTGCTGGTACTGAGGGTGGAAACAGCGGTCACGCTCACCACACTCCTGATGCTGTGCACGCCGTGGGCGCAGGTGCTCAAGGCGCTACGGGTACTGCATCTGCCCAAAGAAGCGGTGACCATGCTGGCCATGAGCTATCGCTACATCTTCCTGCTGGTGGAGACGGCCGGGCAGATGTTCGAGTCGCGCATCAGCCGGACGGTGGGGGGGCTGCCGCGGGCCGAGCAACGTCGCATGACCACGCGCACGGCAGGAGTCCTACTCAGTAAGAGTGTCGCGCTGGGCAACGATGTTTACTTAGCGATGGAATCGCGCGGCTTTCGCGGCGATATTCAAGTACTCTCCGACTTCCGCATGCGATCGCTCGATTATGTCGTGCTGCTGCTGTTTCTAGTGGCGGCGGCAGCGGCGGTCTGGATGGGCAGGTAACGGATGCCGTCGATCTTCGAGTTGCGCGACATCTCTTACGATTACGACGGCGTACCGGCGCTACGCGAGCTCTCGCTGGACCTGGCGCGGGGCGAGCGCGTGGCCCTGGTGGGCGCGAACGGCTCGGGTAAATCGACGCTGCTGCGCATGCTTGACGCGCTCTGCTTCCCTGCTCGGGGAACGCTCAGCTTCGACGCTCAATTGATCAGTGCAGCTCGGCTGCAGGACGATGCTGTGGCACTCGCTTTTCGCCGGCGCGTGGGACTCGTCTTCCAGAATCCCGATGTACAACTCTTCAATCCGACAGTCTTCGATGAGGTCGCCTTCGCGCCGCTTCAGTTGGGCTGGCCGAAGCAGAAGCTGATGGCGAAAATCGAAGAAACGCTGCAATTGATGGGCATCGCGCATCTGCGTGAGCGCCCACCGTATCGACTCTCGGGCGGCGAAAAGAAGCGCGTGGCGTTGGCTTCAGTAATCGTATTGGATCCCGAGGTGCTGCTGCTGGACGAACCGACGGCGACGCTGGATCCTCGGAGCCAGAGCCAGATCATCGACCTGATTCAGGGTTGGAAGGGCTCATCGAAGACGGTGATCACCGCGACGCATCAGTTGGAGATACTGGAGGACATCGCCGATCGCGTGGTAGTGCTGGAAGAGGGCCGCGTCTCGGCGACGGGCACGCCGGCGGAGATTATGACGAATCGGGAGTTGCTGCTGCGGGCGAATCTGGTGCATGCGCACCGGCATACGCACGGATCCGTGACACATTCCCATCCGCACATGCATTCACATTCCGAGCACGAGCACTAAATTCATGTGTCGTCCCTAAAGGGCTCAACCTTCTAAATGGCCTCCGTACCCACGGCTTCCGCGCGCTGATCTGAAGAGATTTTGCCTCCGCCTTCTGTGGGCCTTCTCAGAACAATCAATTGTTGACAAGCTCTTCGCCTCATCCCACCACCCCCTCAGAATCCCTCATCTCATTTCAGGAGGGTCATCATGGAACACTCACAAGCAGGCGATCAGGTGAACATGGCCAACTTTGCTTCGCAGATGCACAGCCCGATGCCGCTGGCCAAGTTCGGCAAGGGGGGATTTCGCGAGTTCAAGGAGTTTGCGTTGAAGGGTAGCGTGCTCGATATGGCCATTGGCATTATTCTCGGCGTGGCCTTCGGGCGCATCATCACGTCGTTCGTAGACGACATCATCATGCCGCTGATTGGCCGCATCTTTGGCAAGGTCGACTTCAGCAACCTGTTCGTCAGCCTGACCGGAATACACTTCCCCACTCTGGCAGCGGCCAAGGCCGCAGGCGCGCCCACGCTGAATTACGGGCTGTTCATGAACGCGATCTTCAACTTCGTCATCGTGGCTTTCGGCGTGTTCCTGTTGGTGCGGCAAGTAAACCGCTTCCGTCACTCGCAGGAAGTGGAGAGGAAGGAGTGCCCGTTCTGCTTTAGCGGAATCGTGAAGAAGGCGGTGCGGTGTCCGTTCTGCACGTCGACACTGAGCGAGAAGGTGGCAGGGTGAGATGTAAGACGTTAGCGTCCAAAAGAAGGCCGCGAATCCGGGGTTCTCAGCCTCAGTTGTTATCCGGCGGCAGCGGCATCTGCATCGGTCCCTATCCTAGGACACCAGCCTCAGCCACTGTCGCGGAGACAAAGTCAGTTTTGAACGTTCGCCATCGCCGGATATTTCGCCTCGGGGTAAACCTTCAACAGCAGCAGAATCCCAGCGATGGTCACGACTAGATCAAAGACGCTCGCTTCGGGACCGACACTTCCGCCGCTCAGCCATTTCGATCCCATCAGCGACGCCTTCAACATGTGTCCGATCGCTGGAATGCCGCTGTTGGGCGTCGAGTAGAAAAAGCTCTCACCCCAGTCAAACGACATGTGCCATCCGATGGCGAACCACAGACTTCCGGTACGGCGTAGCGCGAGGCAGAGAAAGACCGCGATGAGGACAATCTCGGAAACGCCGACCAGGTTCTCTCCCGGGTTGCCAAGATGTCCCCCGGCAAACAGCACGCAACTGATGACCGCTGCAGGCCAGAACCCGATGCCGGTGGTTAGCGTGTAGAGCAGATAGCCGCGAAAGGTAAATTCCTCGAAGAATCCCACCAGCAGGAAGGCGATGGCCCAAAGAAATCCGTAGCGAATAACTTTGGCCATCGAGATTGCTAACCCGTCGATCTCGTAGGAGTGTGTGGCCAGCATCATCCCGACGATGGCGGAGAGCATGACGAAACCCCATGCCGCGCCCATCCAGAACTGGCGACCAAGAAGACCAGTTGCCGGCAGACCGTATTCCCCAAAGCCTCGGCCTTCGATCCTGCCCATGATGGCGGTAGCAATCGCGATGATGGCAAAAAGCGCTACGTCCTGAATGATGACGTTTCGGGGAGAAAATCCCTTGCTCATCATGATGAGGATCTGGGGGGCAACCGCGCCAACGATGGTGAGCAGCACGAAGACGATGGCGACGAAGATCAATAAGCGCCAGCCCGCTCGCAAGCCGCTCGGTCCGATTAAAATGCCCTTCCTTTGTTCCGGCTGAGCAGGCTGCGGAGTCATGACTGGTTCGGACATTGCACCTCGTAAACTAAAACCAAAGTGGAACCATTTCGCGCTCTTGTTGGTTCCGCCCCCCTAGCGCTATAGTGGAACGCGACATATGGGCCCCTTGTCACCCTTGTTGCAACAAAAAATTACCGTTGGTGACGGTTTTGTTTGTAAGTAGCTACCCTCCCATACGATAATCGCGCAGCTTTTCCTTTCATTTCAATGCGTTCGCGAGTAAAGGAGCCCCTGCCTCTCTATGAAGCTCTGTGCCCGTTTTGCCAGCCTGTTGCTTTTTTCCTGCTCGCTGTTGTCAGCGCAAACTGCGGTGACAACTTACGAGTACGACAACTATCGTTCGGGTACAAACACCAATGAGACTACGCTGACGCCCTCGAATGTCAACGTCTCTCAGTTCGGCCGCAAGATGGTCTTCCCCGTCGAGGGTTTCGTCTATGCCCAGCCCTTGTACGTTCCCAACGTCAACATCAACGGCACGCTGCACAACGTGCTGTATGTAGTCACTGAACACGATCAGGTGTATGCGTTTGACGTCGCGACCGGCGCCCAGTTGTGGCAGAAAAACCTGCTGATCGGCTCGGGAGCGCTCCACCAGGTCACGCCTGTCTCCAATACCGACGTCAGCTGCAATGACCTGGTGCCGGAGATCGGCATTACGGGCACTCCCGTCATCGACACAACTTTGAACGAAATCTTTGTCGTCGCTAAGACGAAGGACCACAACCTGCAGACCGGGCAGACCACCTTCGCGCAGACACTCTACTCGCTGGATCTGCGCACAGGCGCGCTGCGGAATCCCCCGCACGGGATCTCCGGGACATACCCAGGCACCGGCCAGGGATCACAGGGCGGCCTCCTGACGTTCGATCCTCTTGTCGAAGGTCAACGCTCAGCCTTGCTGCTTTCGGGCCGCAACCTCTACATCGGCTGGGCGTCCCATTGCGATAACGGCGCGTACCACGGCTGGCTGATGGCCTTCAACGAGATCTCGCTGTACTCGGCAGGCATCTACGTCGATACGCCAAACGGACGCGAGGGCGGCTATTGGGGCGGCGGCGCCGGTGCGGCCATCGACTCGAACGGCGGGATTTATTTTGCGTCAGGCAACGGCACCTATGACGGAAGCACCAGCAACGACTACGGCGACAGCGTCCTTCGGCTCTCGTGGGCATCGAACAACTTCACGTTGCAGGACTACTTCACACCCTGGGATCAGGACAGCCTGGATCAGCACGATACTGACGTAGGTTCTGGTGGCGCGGTTCTACTCCCCGATCAGCCTGGAGCTCAGTACCCACACCTTCTCGTTCAGGTTGGTAAGGAAGGCACCATCGACCTCGTCAACCGCGACAACATGGGTCACTTCAACTCCGGCAACGACGACCAGATTGTGCAGACCCTGCCCTTCATCATCGGCGGTATCTTCGGTCAACCGGCAGTCTGGAACAACAACGTTTACTTCGGTGGCATTTACGACCACCTCAAAGCGTTCTCCTACAACCCGCAGTCGCAGCTGCTTTCCACGGGGCCAACGTCGCAGTCGTCGGAGGCCTTCAACTTCCCCGGCCCCACGCCCGCCATCTCGTCCAACGGAATCAGCAACGGTATCGTGTGGATTGTCGAGACGGACGGATACGGTGGCGGAAACGCGATCTTGCATGCGTACAACGCCACTAACCTTGGCACCGAACTCTATAACTCGTCGCAGAACCTCAGCCGCGACAATCCTGGACTCGCGGTGAAGTTTGCCGTTCCCACCGTGGCCGACGGCCACGTGTTTGTGGGCGCGGAGAACCAGGTCTCAATGTTTGGATTGTTGAACTAGTTCCGATCGAGAAACCCACCCCTCGCTGATTCAAGGTGAGAGGGTGGGTTTCTTATTGCAGGTAAGGTTGAAGCAATATCGGTTGGCTCGGCTCTGGGTTCGCTCCGGTTTTGGCAAAATGGTAGGAACGTGTAATTAACGGAAGTTCGGCAGCACCGCTTCTCCAAATAGCTTCGCCTGCTCTTCCCTGTCGTCGCCCCAGATCTCCAACATGATGTTGGTCGCGCCCGCTTCCCGGTATTCCTTAATACGCTCGCAACATTCATCGGGCGATCCGGCGATAGCGCACACCTTGCGCAGGATGTCGTCGGTGACGGCCTGGGCTGCGGCTTTGCGGCCTCCCTTTTCCATGCCGTCGGCGATGGGCGAAATTTCTTCGAAGGTCAACCCAGCCGTTTGCAGCAGCACATCGGCTGAACCGCGGATGTTCTGCACCTTGTTAGCCAGATACATCGCTGCCATCTCGCGCGCGCCTTCCTTCCCCTTCTTCGAGTCACGATTGATGCTGCCGACAATCACACCACCGAGGTCGAGCTTCGAAGGGTCCTTCCCAGCTTTCTTCGCGCCCTCTTCCATGTTGCCGCGCGCGTGGCGCAGAAAGTCCGGCGTGGTGATGCTGGCTGTCAGTAGGCCGTCGGAGTGCGAGCCGGCAAGGCGCTGCAAAACCGGCCCAGTCGCGCCGACGTAGATCGGAACGCGCGCGCGTGACACGTGGGCGTCGCTTTTGAGCGGCGGCGCCGATGCGTCGAAAGCCTTTCCGTGATAGTCGACGACACCGCCCGCCAGCATGGCTTCGATGATTTCGATGCTCTCGCGCATGACGACCGCCGGACCAACTTCCTTGCCCTTTTCGCCCTCGCCGATCTCTTTCATGAAAATCTTGGAAGCACCCAGGCCGAGCAGAAATCGTCCCGTACCGGCGGCGTCCTGCATCACGCGCGCCTCCATCGCAATCTGCACTGGGTGGCGCGTGTAGGGCGAGATGATGCCCCAGCCGATGGTGATCTTCGTCGTCTGCGTCGCAATCACCGCGGTGATGGCGGTGGACGATCGCGCCTCAAATCCCTGCTTGCGCCACCACGGGTATGCTTCAGCGAGCCAGAAGATGTCGAAGCCGGCGCGCTCGCAGGTCTGCGCCATGCGCACCGTCTGCCCGAGCGGCTCCATGCTGAGTTGTAACACTCCGATACGAAACGGAACGGACATGATTGCAACATCACCTTTCATTGTTAGAATTGGGCGCTTTTCTCATTCGCCAGAATTTACTATCTGACTTTGACAGCTTGTGCGATGAGCGACGCCAGCTCTCCCAGACAATTTTCTGAGCCGCTCACTTTTGCCAAACGTTATGTCGATTCTGACGAAAAGCGAAGAGCAAATGGCGAACTGCGATATTACGGCTCGCTCCACGCATGCTCGGTTCCTTTAATCAACGCCCACATCGCGCGATTCAACGGAGTCGGGACGCCGCACGTCTCTCCCCATCTCACGATCGCGCCGTTCATAAAATCGACTTCCGTTACGCGCGACGCAATAACATCCTGAAGCATGCTGGCTTTGTGTTTGCCCGGAGCGTTCGCCCCCTTCTGCACTAAAGCACGGGGGTCCGCATGCAACTCCAAACCCATGGCCTTCGCCACGGCCTCACCTTCCTGAATCAACGCCTCAAACAGCTCACCGGTCGGTTCGAATCGAGTTGCGGCGCCATGATGCAGGCGCGTCAGCGCTCCTACGGGATTTGTGGCCGCATTGAAGATGAGCTTCGTCCACTGCGCGCCCCGTGCGTCTTCCAGCGGGATCGTGTTCATTCCGCCTCGCGTGATGAAGCCGGCCAACTCGTTGACGCGATCCATCGGCGTGTTCGTTGGCTCGAAGGGGCCGATCCAGGTGTCCCCCTTGATGTCGAAGCCAACGTGGCCCGGCTCCGCGATGTGGCCCGCGGGGAAAGTTGTCCCTCGAATCACGTGCTTCACGTGTTCGGCAATGAGTTCTTCGTTGCCGACACCGTTTTGGACCGAACAGACCGCACTTTTCGCGTCAAAGCAACGCGCAGCGGCCTTGATGGCGGCCGATGTGTGAATCGCCTTCGTCGCGACGACACCAAAATCGCACACCGGCAGCTCCGCCGGGTTCGTGCTGGCTCCCGCCAGCCGCACATGCATCTGGGCCGCACCCGAGAGTCGAAGTCCATTGCGATTGATCGCGTCGACGTGCGGCTGCGAAGCGTCGAAAGCGTACACTTCGACCTCGCCGCCGTTAGCGAGGTGCGCCGCAAACAGGCTGCCAATAGCCCCACAGCCCACCACCAGAACTTTCTTCATGCGCGGCCCGCCAGCGGACGAAGGTCCGCTTTCGAATAAAACTTCCATGGGATGTTGCTGAGGTTTTCGCCTTCGGTGCCGCCAACGCGGAAGGTGTCCTGCGTATAGAGGCAGACGCTGCCGTCCTGATCGACGACCTGCGGATGCAAGGAGAAGATCATGTTTTCCTTCAACTCAATCTGGCTGCGGGCTCCGATCGCTGGATGCTCGATCATCGTGGTGCCGATCGAATGTCCGGAGAGATGTCCAAGCGCAAAACCCCTGCGGGCGAAAGTGCCAGCGACAACTTTGTGAACGTCGCAGGCCAGCACGCCGTCGCGCATCAGCTTTCGCGCTGCCTCCATCGCCTCGGGATAGACTTCGGCCATCTCAAGGATCCGCTTGCTCGGCTCGCCATCGATGAGCGCGCGAGAGAACTCCACCCAGTACCCCCCGGCGCCAGCGATCTCCAGTGAATACAACATCAGATCGCGCTCGCCCACGCGGCGATGCCCCGGCACCTTGAAGTGCGCTTCCGCCTCCCCGTTTTCGCCAGACAGGACGATGTTCATCATGCGTGGCCCCGCGCCGCGGGCGAAAAAGATTTCCACGGCAGGCGCCATGATCTCGGCTTCAGTCTTGCCGGGCGCAAAGCCTTCCAGAAGCGCCCAGAAGCCTTCATGGATGATGTCCATCGAGTCGCGGACCTCCGTGAGCTCTTCTTCGCTCTTAACGGCACGCGCCATATCGAAATGGAAATCGAATGCCACCAGCTCGAATGAGCCCTGCTGTAATTCGCGGTAGTCGCGTACGGCCATCACGTAATCAAGGCCGTAGACGCCAACACGATGCCAGCCCTCGTCCTGTGCACGTTCGCGTAGCCAGCGGCCCGGGATATCGGCCCAGACCTTTTGTTGCACGAAGGGCTTCTTCTTGTCGCCGATCCAGCGAGCCTCCTGCGGAAAAAGCAGTGTGGGCTCGCCAGTGAGCGGAATGAGCACGTAGACGTAGCGATGGACGATCTCGAAGCCCGAGGCGTAAAACACTGCGCCTTCAAAGCCGGCGTACTGGTTACCACACACGATCAGCGCATCAATTCCCTGCTCGCGCATCTTGGTACGAATATTGTCGTAACGGCGCCGAATTTCGGCTGAACTTGGCAATAGCACCTCGTTGGCTTTGAGCTATGAGCCGTCGGCTCTGACGTTAACACTCCATGCTCCGGCAGTGAATTTGCGCGCGCCTCACCCGCAAATCTCCGCCGCGGTAAGCGCATATACTTTCGTGATGTCGACCAACGTCTGGATCGCGACTTTCTCCCCTTCGTGATCGCGCGGGCCGCTCGACGGACCGTAGTTGACCGTTGGGCAACCGACTCGAGACAATACCGATGCGTCTGAACACCACAGCACGGTATCGCGTACCGGAGGCCTGCCCAGAACTTGCCGGTGGTTTCGCTCGATTGCCTTCACCATCAAATGATTCTCGTCGATGGTCGCCCCCGGCACGGAGACATAGGTTTCGAATTCCAGCTCGTACTCAGGGTGGTTATCCCTCAATGTCAGGTAGAGCTTCTTTGCTGCTCTCCGCGCGTCGGTCATGCTCATCGTCGGGGGTACGCGCACATCCATAAATAGATCCGCACGCTCCGGAGTACGGCTTGCACGCCAGGGATGTCCAGCCTGTAAACATCCGACGTTGACAAAACCCGGCCGCCCCGCCCAACGCGCCTCCTCCTGCCACTCTGGAATCCAACGCATCACTTCTCCCACAACATGGTACATACGGCGGATGGCGTTCTGACCTTCTTTGCCGGGCGCGAATGCGGAATGCACATAGTTTCCGGTCAGGCCAAATCGAACCCACATGGATCCGGCGTGTTCCAGCACCAACTGCATGTCGGTGGGCTCGCCCAGAATGCACATGTCGGGCAGCACACCGTGATTCACCAGGTAGTGCGTGCCCGCGCCGTAACCTCGGTATTCTTTGCCCTGAAACTCGCCCCACTGCGTCTTCTCAATCTCGCCACAGACCGCGCCTAGAATGATGTCGCCCTCCAGCTTAACCCCAGCCTCCAACAGCGCTTTCACGGCGTGCACGTAGCAAACCAGCGCACCCTTCATGTTGTAAATGCCCAGTCCGTAGATCATCCCGTTCCGTATCACAGCGTGGGGCTTGTAGCCGATACCGGTAAGAAAATCTTCCTCGCCGGTATTGGAGGTATCCATGTGGCCGTTGAACATCAGGCATTGGCCGGTGCCGCAGCCCTCCAGCCGTCCGATGACATTGGCGCGAGCATCCTCCACGGGTTGCCATGTGATCTTAAGGCCGAGCTTCTGGAAAACGGCGCGCATGAATTCGGCCATCGCAAGCTCCCCGCCTGTGGGACTCGGGATGTTTATGACCTCACAGCACATGGCAACGATCTCATCCTCACGGACGCACCGGATGATCTGGTCTTTGAGATCATCGCTGATCGCGGCTTTGCCGGCGGTCGCCATCAATGCGCCTTTCCAGCATGAGCGCGTTGAAGCACGCGGAAGTCGTCCGGGAACGAGCACAGTTTTTCGTTGCCGCCGCCCCTAATCCAGAAGTTGTCTTCCAGCCGCAAGCCACCGCCCTCCGGCCAGTAAATCCCGGGTTCAATCGCCAGCACCATGCCGTCGTGAATTTGTCCTGTACTTGCCTGGTGCGCATATGGGGGTTCGTGCGCGCGTGCTCCTACACCGTGGCATATGGGATGTGACGGCTGCCCGGGATACCCCCCTTCGGCAATTCGCGCGCGAACGAGGCGGTCCAGTTCCGGCAGGCTCGCCCCATGCCTCGAAAAAGCAGTAGCTTCGTTGAAAACACTCAGCAGTAGATCGAGTAGTTTGTGATATTCGGGCGTCAGTTCTCCTGGACAGAGGTTCTTCGTCAGATCGTTCCAATAGCCGTCGACGCAAACCCAGATTTCCAGCAGCGTAGGCTCGTGCTCCTGCACCGGCCGGTCGCCCGTGGCTGTAAAGGTACGAATACCCGGGCCAGACCAGACAAGCGTAAAAGCCCGCGCCATCTCGACTCTGTCCTTATATCCCACACCGTGGGAGTGCACGAATCCTTCAAAGATCGCGCCAACTTCGCTCTCCTTCATGCCCGGGCGCAGACGCTCCCACGTGTGTTCCATAGCAAGAGCGGCCAGTTCGTTAGCCAGTTTCATACGCTCGATCTCTTGGGCTGTTTTGATTGCTCGCGCACTGTTAATGAGCGCATAGATATCTACGGCCTCCCGGACGACTGCCTTGAACGCGTCAAACCAGGGTTGCGTCCACGTGCTAGGCTCGCCCACCATGCGATCCGCGCTCTGCGTTCCTTGCGAAAGCTCCAGGGCGACGCGTCCGGTAAGATCACGTTCTTTCAGAACCTGAACTGCAATGTCGAGTGACCGCATCCCCGGCGGTCGCGGATCGCTTGGATGGTATCCTTTGAAGAATCGAATGTCCTGGGTCCACGATGTGCGCCGCGCATCTTCCTCCTGCGGCTCCAGCGCAATCAGTGTCGGCTCGCCCTCACGTGGGAAGATTGCAATGTCATAGCCCTTCATGCACCAGTAATTCGTCAGATACACGATATTGTCGGGCGCGCGGACCACCAGCACATCGAGGTCGTACTCCTTCATCAACCTGCGGACTCGGTCGAGTTTGGCATTATCAATGGGATATGGCATCGCCTAAACAGTCTCCAGAACGTTTTCCTTTTGCCACATCCAGCTTGCCTCTTTTGCCTTGATGAGGCGATACAACGCTGTATGCAGCGGAGCTGGGACGCCTGTGCGCTGTGCCTCTCGCGCGATGGCGCCGCCCAGATAATCGACTTCGGTAGTCTGACGTTGTCGGACGTCCGACAGCATCGACGGCGGATGGTTGGTCTGCGAGCCGATGCGATTCATCTCCCAAGGGTCTTCGTGGAGTTCCACTCCAACCCCGGCCGCAACAGCCTTGCCTTCTTCCATCAGCGCGTGCAGCAGATGTCCCAGATCGCTAAACTGCGCTTCCGCAGCGAAGTGCGGGGAATGTGGCAGCTCGGTCAGCGCCGACACGCTGTTTACCGAAGCGTTGAAGATCAATTTCGACCACTGCGCCGGACGGGCATCTCCCAACGCCTCGGCCTTCAGACCAGATTCGCGCAGCAAAGCGGCTAATTCTTCTACCAGCTCAAAGGGAGTCTCCATGGGCTCGAAGGGCCCCATCCAAGTGGCCGTGTCGAGTTCGTAATGCACATGATCGTCGGCAAAGCGTGTGCCGCTCATGAAGGTCGTGCCGCGAATCACATAGCCTGCGGGCATCAGCCCGGCCATGACTTCTTCGCTGCCCAAACCGTTTTGCGCTGACAACACGGCCCCGTGCGGGAAGAGGTGAGCGACCGGCGCAAAGGCGGCCCACGTCTGGCTGGCCTTGGTCGCGAGGATTCCGAAGTCGAATTGCGGCAGGTCGTGCGGGTCACGGGCAGCCCGCAGCCGGGCGTGAAAGTCGTTGCGGCCGGTCACGCGGATGCCGTTTTCGTTGAGGCTGTTTGCATGTTCGGTACGGCGCGCCAGCACCCAAACCTCTGCAACACGCGCCAAGTGCGCGGCATACAGGCTGCCGATGGCTCCGGCGCCGACGATGAGAATGCGCTTCATTCGCGTTCGACTCTAACGTTGGCTTTCATCTCGCCGCGATGTTTTTGAATCTGTTCATATAGCGTACTGGCATTATTGTAGGAGTCATCGATGATGATGCCTTCGTCCCACAGCGCGTCCTGCAAGGCAGCGCTGATCGCATGCAGCGGCGCGCCTCCGCCTTCGCCCATACCTTTTGCGCCACTATAACTGTGCGGCGAAGGTGTTTCGATGCTGCCGTATTTGATTCGCGGCATGCTCACGGCGGTGATGGGAGTGTAGTCGCTGAAGGTCGACGCCAGCATGTTTCCGTTTTCGTCGTAAGCGCAGTTCTCCATCAGTGCCGCGCCAATGCCGTGCGCGGTCGCGCCATGCACCTGACCTTCAACAATCATCGGATTGATCACGGTACCGCAGTCGTCGACGGCCGCGTAATCCAGAATCTTTGGGATGTACGTTTCCTTGTCGACTTCGATGACCGCGACGTGCAGTTGCGACGAGTAGGTAAGCGTCAGATTGCCGTACTTCTTTTGGACATCAGGCACTTGAAAGGGAGCTCGCCAGGTGTATCGGCAGTTCAACGTCAGCGATCGTAGTTCTTCGGGAACGACTGCGGTGTTCACGTTGGCCAGATTGGCTAGGCCAATATAAGGGATAGCTCGCTCTGTCCCACGCACGCGGACCTCGGGACCTTGCTTGCCAATGCCAAATTCCAGGTCGTCTTCCTTCGCTTGAAGAGCAAAAGCTGCAAGCTTCTTTATCTCGGCTTTCAGCAACTGTGCCGCGCCGTTGACGGCCGACAGGCCCGATACCGCAAACTGGCTGGCGTAGGTTCCACTGTGTCCGGTATGGACGTTGCGCTCAGTATCGAAGCCGACGCGCACATTCACCAGGTCGGGACGGATGTTCAGGATGTCGGCAACGACCTGCGAAACGGTTGTCTCGTGACCCTGACCCTGTGGGACAGACCCGACGGCGACAATCACTTCGCCGTAGATGTCGAGCTTGGCACTGGCTGCCTGCGAGTTGCCGGAGAACGGCGCCTGCGGATTCACAATCTGCGACTGTCCAAAATTGTTAGTGCCGGAATCGAGCGTCGTGCCGATCCCAATACCAAGCCATCGACCTTCCGACTGCGCTTTAGTGCGCTCGGCCTGCCACTTCTCCCAGCCGATCAGGTCCTTTGCAACTTTCAGCATGCGCGGATAGTTTCCCGAGTCGTACACGCAACCGTTCGGTGTTGTATAGGGAAATTCCTCGGGTCGAATGTAGTTGCGCAACCGCATCTCGTCGGCTCGAATCCCGAGTTGGTGCGTGCAGATATCGAGCACGCGTTCGAGAAACCAGAGGTGCTGCATGCGAGAATAGCCGCGATTGGGACCAACGGGACACTTGTTCGTCACCGCCTGGGAGAAGTCGATGCGCAGGTTCTTCAGGCGGTAGGTCGCCGGCGTGACTTGCGACCAGATGACGCATCCTAACGGTTCATAGCGCGGATAGGCGCCGCAATCGTCAATGTGTCGCGAATCGACAGCGAGGATCACGCCGTCCTTGTCCAACGCGACGCGGGTGTCGCGGAACGTGCGCTCGTTTCCATGTGCGCTGGATGTCATGTGCTCGGAACGGGTCTCACTCCATTTGATTGGTGCACCGTTCGCCTTGCGTGAGGCCAAGGCGCAAACCGCCATCTGCGGATAGTTGGTGATCTTGATACCGAAGCTGCCACCGATGTCATGTGTCTGCACGCGCACCTGGTCCATGCGCAAGTGGAGCGCAGGAGCGAGCAGCTGAATGCCAATGGTGGGAAAAGAATTGTTGCTCCAGAAGTAGAGACGTTCGTCGTTTTCGTCCCATTGCGCGATCACCGCATTGTTCTCCAAGGGCGTGCTGGAGAAGCGATGCATGTGAAGGTGGTCGATATCGATGACGTGAGCAGCTTCGGCGAAGGCCTTCTCGATATCTCCATATTCGAAGATGCCGCGCCAGACGACGTTCGTTCCCATCTTGTCGTGCAGAATAGTCTGATCCGTTGCCGCGAGCTCTGCGTCGATCACGACTTCCAGCGGTTCGTACTCCACCCGCACCAACTCAGCGGCATCTTCGGCAATCGCAGGTGTCTCGGCGATCACAGCTGCGACAGGCTCGCCCTGATAGCGCGCACGGTCGACCGCCATCGGATAGTCAAGTATCTGACTGCTGGGCGGTGGCCCGATCTCGAAGAAAGGATCAATCAGATTGGAGATTTCGTGTCCTGTGAGCGTACAGATGACCCCCGGCAACGCTTCCGCCTCGCTTACGTCAACGCTGTTGATCTTCGCATGAGCGTATGGCGAGCGCACGAAAACCAGGTGCAGCATGCCGAGGAGCTTGATGTCGTCGACAAACCTACCGCGGCCGCGGACCAGTCGCGCATCTTCCTTGCGCTTTACCGATTGTCCGACCCAATCAGTTGTTTGGCTGTTTATGGTCGTTGCCATCACCCTGCTGACCGGGGACTGAAGCCCCTTGTTCGATAGGTTCACTCTTCGTCGGGCTGGAGCTCGACGCTTTCAACACAGAATCTTGCGTCACCGATGGCAGCTCCGGGCTCGCTTCCGGCGCGCCTTGTGCGGGAGCAGGCGCTGAAACATCCGGCGCTGCTGGCGCCGCCAATGCGCTCTGCAATCCATCAATGAGCTTCTGGATGTTCTTGCGTCCCAGCGGCTCGAGCATGCCGCCGGCCATTGACGCCAGCTTGCCGAAGACGCTGGTCTCGCCCTTCCACAGGACCTTCGTGCTCTCGCCATTCGGTTGCAGGTCGAAGCCGGCAGTGACGGTCACCTGGCTGCCAACGGCATTTCCCTGCCCTTTGTATTGTGCGCGCAGTGGCTTCACCGCCTCAGCCAGCTCCATCTTGAGTTCGGCAGAGCCACGAATGTTGCCGACGCCGACTTTCACCTTGACGGTAAAGTGCGTCGGGTCCTGCATGCTCATGCTTTGAAAATCGGGGAGCAACGGCGCGAAGCGGTTTGGGTCGGAGAGAAAGTCGAACACCTCTCCCGGGCTACGCGGCGTGCTGAATTCGCCAGAAAAATTAATGGCCAAACCTAACTCCTGTGCGGCGCTGAAAGCGTCGTTGCTTCAGCTGCCGCCTCAATTGCCTTGAAAATATTTTGATATCCGGTACAACGGCAGGTGTTGCCGGCGATGCCTTTGCGTATCTCTGACTCTGTGGGATGCGGATGCTCGTCCAGCAACTGCATGGTACTCATCAGAAATCCCGGCGTGCAGTAGCCGCACTGGAAGCCATGGCAATCGCTGAAGGCTTGCTGCACGGCGTGCAACTCGCCGTCCTTCGCCAGTCCTTCTACCGTCAGTACTTCGCCGCCATCCGCCTGAAAGGCGAATACCGTGCACGACTTCACGCTCTTCCCGTTCAGCAGCACCGTGCAAGCGCCGCAGTAGCTGGTATCGCAGCCAATGTGGGTACCAGTTAGGCTGAGATCTTCCCGCAGAAGCTGCACCAGCAGCGTGCGTGGCTCGACCTCACGTTGGTACGCCTTACCATTTACCTTCACGTTCACACGCACCCGCGCGATGTGCTCAGGCATAGAGATGCGTGACCTCCACGTGTTCTCCGCGAGCCCGCCGCAAACCCGCGTCCAGCGCTAGCTTCGCCAGTGCTCCAGCGGCGTGGCGCTTATATTCAGCCGAGCCGCGCATGTCCGACATCGGCTCGGCGACGTCCATGACGGCCTCGCGAACACCTTCCATTTGATGATCGCCGATGGCCTGTCCACGCAGTAGCTCTTCGGCTGCGGTGATGCGAGTAGCCGTCAGTCCGAGCACGCCCAAATACATTCGCGCTTGTTGGCAGGTATGATCCTCGTTCAACGTGAGCTGCACGGCCACACTGGCACTGGCGTACACGGGAGCACAGCGCTTCAGCGCGATATAGGCCCCTCCGCTGCGCGATTGCGGAACTGGAATTGAGATTTCTGTGATGAGCTCTGCCGGTAGCAGCGCGGTGGTGTAAGCGTCGAGGATGAACGCAGAAATATCCAGCCTGCGCTCACCGTTTGCGCTGAGAGTCTTGACTGTGGCACCAGTAGCCTGCAGAACCGGAGCCCAGTCGCCCGTGGGATCGGCTTCGGCGATGGAGCCGCCGATGGTTCCCATATGACGAACCTGTGGATCGGCGATGCCAGCGGCGCAATCGCGAAGAATCGGAATGCGTTCGACGTCGGCGCAGGCTGCAATCTCAGAATGGCGGGTCATTGCGCCAAACCGCAAGCTGCCGTCGCTGCGGATGTAGGAAGTTTCGGGAACGAAGTTGAGGTCCACGAGGTGGGCAGGCGTCGAGAGACGCAGCTTCATCAGCGGGATGAGGCTCTGCCCTCCCGCTAGAAACTTGGCGTCTTCTCCCAACTCGCCGAGCAGCGATATTGCTTCCGGATACGATTTTGCGCGGTGATACGCAAACGCCCGAGGATACATTCAGACCCCACACCGGCACCCAACAAGCGCGAAGGCGGCGTTTGCTGAGTTCCCCACATCAAATTCCTCTGCGGTGGAAGATTACCGCAAACGAGGGGCTGAGGTGAAGCGATCGGGTATAGTTGGCTTTCAGCGACTGCAGTCACCAGGGAACTCCGACTCACGCTCAGTCATGAAAGATCCAGTTACGCCCGATGAATTCCGCGCCGCGCTGGGGCGCTTTGCCAGCGGCATTACTGTTGTCACCGTTGAGACAAGCGAAGGGCACGTCCACGGTATGACCGCTAGCGCGTTTTGCTCGGTCTCGCTGCGGCCGCCGTTGGTACTTGTGTGCGTCGACCATCTGGCCGAAACCTACCTTCACCTCAATGAGCACCAACAGTTCGGCGTGAGCGTTTTGAAAGAGGAGCAAGAGGCGTTGTCGGAGTTCTTCGCCGATCCGGAGCGTAATCCCGATGCGGCTTACCGGCTGGGTATTCAGTATGGCAAGATGAGCGGCGGAACTCCGGTACTGGACGAGGCTCTGGCGAACCTGGAGTGCTACAAGGTTGACTCACATCCGGCCGGCGACCATACCATCTTTGTCGCCGAGGTTCGCGACTCTAGGCTCGGCGATGGTATTCCGCTGCTCTATTTCCGCGGGCGCTATGGCGTATTTCGCGAGTAGCCGGCTAGTCTTGGATGCACGACAGCGCTGCATACGATATTCTCGTGGTTGCGCCGGGAACGCGCGGACCCCGATGATTCCAGCGGCTTCCACAAGACGAGACACAACGGCAGATCTGCCGCCGGACGTCGTGCGCTCTGACCTGCGCGAATTGTTGGAGGAGCGCCCGATTTCAGCGGTAGAGGCCTGCCGATTATTGCGTTGCGATGACGAATTTCTGCCGGAACTGCTGGCAGGAGCGCAGGCCTTAAAGAAAAAGTTTCATCCGGGCGTCGTCACCTATTCCCGCAAAGTTTTTATTCCGCTGACAAATCTCTGCCGTGATTATTGCGGCTACTGCACGTTTCGTCGCGACCCCGGCGAGTCCGGCGCGCACACGATGACGCCGGATGAGATTCTGGCGGTTGCGTATAAGGGGCAGAAGCTGGGCTGCACGGAGGCGCTGTTTTCTCTCGGCGACCGGCCCGAAGCGATTTTCCCCCAGATGCGCGAGACGCTGCGGCATTTAGGCTATCGCAGCACACTTCATTATTTGGAAGCCATGTGCGAGTTGGTGCTACGCGAGACGCGTTTGCTCCCGCATGCGAACCCTGGGCTGCTGAGCGCGACCTGGATCGATCGGTTGCGTGAGAGCAATCCCAGCCTAGGGTTGATGCTGGAGAGCACGAGCACGTCGCTTGCTGCCGCGCATCCGGCCGGCAATACGCCAGACAAGATTCCAGCACTGCGACTGAAAACGATAGAAAACGCAGGCAAGATTGGCGTTCCCTTCACCACGGGAATTCTGATCGGCATCGGTGAAAGTATCGAAGACCGGGTGGATTCGCTGTTCGCGATCAGGCGTCTACACGCGCAATACGGGTATGTGCAGGAAGTCATCATCCAGAACTTCCGAACGAAGGCGCGGATTCCGATGGCGGCTTGGCCGGAGCCGGATCAGGGCGACATGTTGCGCACGCTAGCGGTGGCCCGGCTGATCCTGCGCGAGATGAATATCCAGGCGCCCCCGAATCTTACGGAAAATGGTTACGAGCGGTTGCTGGAGGGCGGTATCAACGACTGGGGCGGCGTCTCGCCGCTGACGCCTGATTTCATAAATCCAGAGGCACCCTGGCCGCATCTGCTCGACTTGCAGCGTCGCACCGAGGCCGCGGGACAGAAGCTGGTGCAGAGATTGCCAGTTTATCCCGAATATGTGGAGAGAGTGCGACAGCGTGGTGGATTGCTGGCAGGAAGGCTAAGCGCTTCCGTCGACGCGCACGGTTATGCAAAGGCAGCGTAGATGATCGTCGTATTCACAGGCGGTACCGGCGGCACTAAGCTGGTTCAAGGCTTGCAGCAGGTCGTTGCACCTGAAGAGCTGACGGTAATTGTGAACACCGGCGATGACATCGAGTGGTGGGGGCTCCATGTCTCTCCCGATGTCGACTCGGTGCTGTACGGACTGGGCGGGTTGCTGAGCAAGGATCGCGGATGGGGCGTCGACGGTGACAGCTTTCGCTGTTTGGAACGGATGAAGCAACTCGATCAGCCGGGTTGGTTTAGCCTGGGCGACCTTGACCTGGCGACACATCTGACGCGCACTGCCCTGCTCCGCGCTGGCAAAACATTGAGCGAGGCTACGGCGGAGCTGGCGGGGAAATTCGGCATTAGGGTGCACGTGCTGCCGATGTCAGATAATCGCGTATCGACCATCCTTGACACGGCGAAGGGCACACTGACCTTTCAGGAATATTTCGTGCGCGAGCGTCACCAGGTCGAAGTTCAAGCAGTGCGTTTCGAAGGCGCGGAGGGCGCGACTCCGGCTCCGGGCGTGATCGAAGCGATACGACAAGCTGAGGCCATCGCTTTCGCACCGAGCAATCCGGTGACGAGCATCGGGCCAATTCTGGCGGTGCCCGGAATTCGAGAGGCGCTGCGCAGCACGCCGGCACTGATTGTCGCAGTCAGCCCGATCGTTGGCGGAGCGGCCGTCTCTGGGCCTGCGGGGCAACTGATGCAGATGAACGGCTGGCCCAGCACGATCCACGGCGTCGCGCAGGCGTACGACGACTTTCTCGACATCCTGGTCATCGATGCTGCAGATGCGGACGCAATCAGCACTCAGCCATCAGCATCCAGCCGAGAGGATTCCAGCAACAAGGCGGCTCGCTTCCTTGCCACCAACACAATGATGCACACGCTCGGCGATAAACGAAATCTCGCCGCGTTCCTTCTCGACGCCTGCGAACTACGGCAGAACGCCGGGGCATGACGATGGGCGCAATTCTGCTTATCCCGTTCAAGAGCCTGACCACGGCCAAGCAGCGCCTGGCCGACGCTCTGAATGCTACGCAGCGTTCGCAGCTGGCTGAGGCCATGCTTCGTGACGTCATGTCGGCGACCGCAGGGCTCAAAGGCCGCGTCGACGTAGCACTGGTCACGGGCGACACGCGCGCGCAGGCGATCGCCCGCGAATTCGGCTTCATCATCATCGAAGACACGCGCAATGAGAGCGAGACTGCGGCCATCGAGATGGCTACCGCATGGTGCGAAGAGCGCGGTTACGATACGACGATTGTCGTCCCCGCCGACATTCCGCTGATCGCCCCCGACGAACTGCATCGCGTGCTTGATGCTGCACCGGGCGAAGGCGCAGTTTTCGTCCCGGCTTACGACCGGCGCGGCAGCAATTGCATCCTCCGGCGGCCGGCATCAATCATTCCTCTACGCTTCGGCAACGACAGTTTCCTGCCGCACTGTGAGGCAATGAAGAAGACGGGCAAAGAACTCATCATCCTCGAAATGCCCGGCATCGGCCTGGACATCGACAATCCGCACGAACTCGACTTGCTGGTGCAGCGCCAAGGCACAACCCGCGCCCAGGTTCTTCTGCGTTCCTGGGGCTTCGGAGAGCGCAACGTCGACGCATGGGAAGCCGCGGTGTGAAGAACCGTCGCAATCGCACTGCCTCCTTACCGACCGGCGAATTTCGGGCTATTCCTGTTCGCGGCATCCGCGACGTTTTTGCCGGGGACTCCGTCGCCGATCTCGTTGTGGATGCACTCGCTCTCGGCGGATTGCGTCTACATGACGGCGACATCCTGGTCGTGAAACACAAGATCGTCTCCAAGGCAGAAGATCGCAAGGTCGCGCTTGACTCGTTAAAGCCATCGTCTGCTGCTCGCCAGTTTGCGGCGAAGAACAATCTTGACGCACGAGTGGTCGAACTGGCCCTGAGCGAAGCCAAACGTGTCGTCCGCAAGAAGCACATCCTCATCACCCAAACCGCGCACGGTTTGGTGTGCGCCAACAGCGGTGTGGATGTCTCAAATGTTGATGGCGGGAACACGGCGGTCTTGCTCCCAGTTGATCCTGATGAGTCTGCAGCTCGAATCCATCGCAGGCTGAAGAAGCGAACCGGGCTACATATCCCGGTGATCATCGCAGACAGCTTTGGGCGGGCCTGGCGCGAGGGTCTGTGCGAAGTAGCGATCGGCGTTGCCGGAATGAAGGTGATTCACGACTATCGCGGCAAGCGGGACGCATATGGGTACGAGATGCATGCCACCGAGGAGGCAGTGGCGGACGAACTCGCCTGCGTAGCTGGATTGGTTTGCGGCAAAGATTCGCGTGTTCCGGCTTGTATAATCCGGGGTTACGCTTACCGGCGCGGAAACGGTAGTGCGCGCCAGATGGTACGACCGGCGGAGAAAGATCTGTTTCGGTAAACGTTGCGATGAACCTTGATGCTGTAGGAGTTCTTCGACTCGACCTGAAGGCCTCTCTTAGGATGACAAGAAAATTGGGGAAAGCAGATGCAAGGGCTCAGTTGGTGCGATCGGCAGACGCTGCAAGGCACAACCTGGACTGATGTTCAACGGCGCGTCTCGTCGCCGCTACGGTCGGCCATCGAAAAGGTGCTGGCCTCGCACGATGGCGGGGTTCTCACACGTGAAGAATGTGTGCTGCTGGCCAACGCCGACGGCGACGATCTGTTTGGAATGGTCGTTGCGGCCAACGAACTGCGTAGGCGGATGGTCGGCGACCTCATCAGCTATGTCATTACCCGCAACATCAATTTCACCAACGTCTGCTTTGTAGGCTGCAAGTTTTGCGCCTTCAGCGTGGGGCCACGTGACGAGACTGCCTACTTCCTATCCCTCGAAGAGGTCGCGCACAAGTGCCGCGAGGCTAAAGAATGGGGCGCAACGGAGGTATGCATTCAGGGCGGGCTGCCGCGCAATCTCCCCCCGTTTTACTATCGAGACATTTTGCGCGCGGTGAAGTCGGCAACGCCCAGGATGCACGCGCATGCCTTTTCTCCAATGGAGATGGTTTACGGCATCGAGCTGACCGGCATGCCCATCCGCGAATACCTGCTGATGCTGAAGGAGAATGGGCTGGACACGCTGCCCGGCACGGCGGCCGAGATCCTCGACGACAATGTGCGACAGGTACTCTCGCGCAACAAGCTGAGTTCCGCGCAGTGGCGCGAGGTCATCGAGACTGCGCACCAGTGCGGCATCCGCAGCACCTCGACAATGATGTATGGGCATTCCGAGACGCCGGAGCAGTGGGTGAACCAGATGCTGCTCTTCCGCGAGATTCAGTCGCGCACCGGCGGCTTCACCGAGTTCGTGCCGCTAGGCTTCATTCACGAACACACTCTACTCTTTGCCCAGGGATTGGCGCGCGATGGCGGAACGTTATCCGAGCACCTTAAGGTTCACGCACTAGCGCGGCTAGTGCTGGCGGGCTCGATCAATCACATTCAGGTCTCGTGGGTGAAGCTGGGCCGCGAGATGTCGCAACTGGCGCTGCTGGCGGGCGCGGACGACTACGGCGGTACGCTCTTCGAGGAGAACATTTCGCGGCTGGCGGGTGCCGACTTCGGCCAGTATGTCTCGGCCGCGGAGTTCCAGGAGCGCATCCTCGAGTTGGGACGCGTGCCCGCGCAACGCAATACAACCTATACCAACTACATTTATCCGGTATCCGGCAGTGCAGTTGAGCCGGTAACGGCTGGCGGAAACGCATGATCGCAATCGTTGGAGGTACGGGTCCCGAAGGGTCCGGGCTGGCACTGCGCTGGGCGCGTGCCGGCGAACAGGTAGTCATCGGGTCAAGGGACGGCGAGCGGGCCAGGACGGTCGCCGCGCAAATCGCAGAGAAGATCGGCGCACTGGGCAGCGTCGAAGGCGTAGAGAACTCCGTTGCTGTGAAGATGTGTGACACCATCGTCTTGACCGTTCCCTTCGCCGGGCAGGCCGAGCTGCTCAAACAGCTCAAGCCGGTATTCCGTCCGAGCACGGTATTAATCGACGCCACCGTTCCGTTGGCAACGGCGGTAGGCGGACGTTCCACGCGCCTGCTGGGCGTCTGGCAAGGCTCGGCTGCCGAGCAAGCGCAAGAAATCGTCGGAAAGAACGTAATCGTGGCCGCTGCCTTTCACAGCCTTTCGGCGACGGTGCTGGACGGCGATGGCGACGTGGATTGCGACGTGATTGTGTGCTGCGACGACGACCGGGCCCGGCAGGTTGCGTCCGATCTTGCCTTGAAGATTCCCGGCGTGCGCGCCATCGACGGCGGCAAACTGGAGAATGCCCGCATCGTTGAATCCATGACCGCGCTTCTGATCACGCTGAACATCCGCCACAAAGTCCATGGGGCGGGTTGGCGCGTGACTGGCCTGGGAATTTAACAGCAGGGGTCAGGGAGTGGGGCCCGGGGATAGAGAAGATTAGTTTGAGTTCCGACTGCTTTACCGACTCGCCAGTCCTCCCGCCAGCTCTCCTCCGTCGATCGGATAAACGGCTCCCGTGACATAGGACGCCTCGTCCGAGGCGAGGAAGGCAAACAGCGCAGCGATCTCTGCCGGCTCCGCGTGTCGCCGCAAGGGGATCTTCTGGTTCACCGCCTCCAGCATCTCGCCGTTGTATTCAGCGCGCTGCATCGGTGTCAAAACATATCCGGGGGCAACAGCATTCACGCGCACCTTTGGCGCGAGCTCCAGCGCCATCGATTTCGTTAGTTCGATCACGCCCGCCTTGCTTGCGTTGTAATCAGCGTAGAAGGGATGACCTACGATGCCGTTGGTCGACGCCATATTGAGAATGACGCCGCCATCGTGGCGCATCATGTATCGCGCTGCGGCCTGGGCCACGTAGAAGACGCCGCTCAAGTTCACGGCCAGCACTTGATTCCATTCTTCGGCCGTGATGTCCAGGAAGTTATGGCGAATACTGATGCCCGCATTGTTGATGACAACGTCGAGCCCACCCAGGCCGACAACGACATTGCTGATAGCGTGTTGCACCTTGGCCGGATCGCTGACATCGGCAAGGAAGGTGCCAACGATTCCCGGAATATCCTGCGCGAATTTCTCGCAGCCTGCAGCGTCCCGGTCCAGAATGGCGACTCTGCAGCCTTCGTCGACAAAACGCGCTGCGCTGGCCGCTCCGATCCCACTTGCACCGCCAGTGATGAGAATCCGCTTACCCGATAGACCTCGCATAAAAATTGTCCTCGGCGTATAACGTATGTGGAAGCTGTTCGTCTTATACAGTGAGCGGCTTGCTCCCGCCACGAGAAAGCACTTGCCCAGCAATTAAGCTGATAAACTTCTGCCGCACGGCTTATGGCAAGTTCGATTGAATTTCCGCGTACCAGACTCTCCGCTGATCCCGAGGGCAAGTTTGTCCACAACGTCGTACTGGACTGCTGCCGCCGTAACGCCTCCAAAGTTGCCATCATCGACACTTCCTGCGCGCCGCCGCAACGGCTAACGTACGCCGCCTACGGCGAGATGGTGGAGATGGCGGCCATGGGGATGATCGCCGCCGACATCCAGCCCGGCGAGAAAATCGCCATCTTCCTGCCGAACTGCTGGGAGTTTGCCGTGACCTTTCATGCGGCCACGTTGGCGGGAGCGGTGCCAACCACGCTCAACCCCACGTATCGTGAGCGCGAGGTACGCTACCAGTTGGAGAATGCTGACGCCGTCGCACTGGTCACTGACGGCTCGCTGCTGACCAACATCGACCTTTCCGGTCTGCGTTCGCTGCGCCGGGTCTACACGATCAGGACGCCGGGCCCCAGTGGCTCCGAGCCATTCGAGACGTTATTCGAGGCTACGGGCGGGATACCGTTTCCCAAGCCACAAAATGATCCTCGCGTCACGCTGGCGACGCTTCCGTACTCCAGCGGCACGACCGGCTTGCCCAAAGGCGTGATGCTGACGCATCACAACCTCGTCGCCAACGTCTATCAGACGCTGACGCCGGGAGAGTTCGGCGCGCTGGTGCCCGACGACGTGATGCTGTGTTTCCTGCCGATGTACCACATCTACGGGCTCACCGTGGGTCTAAATCTGTCTCTGATGACCGGGCTAACGCTGGTGCTGATGCCGCGTTTCGATTGCGCCGCCTCGTTGCAACTCATCGCCGAAGAGGGGGTAACCGTAAATCTCTGCGTGCCGCCGACGCTGCTGGCATATTGCCAGGCAGCGGAGCTAGGCAAATTTCCCCGCGAGCATCGGCTGAAGTGGGTGAAGTCGGGCGCGGCGCCGCTGGCCCCGGAACTGGCTCGACGCTTCACCGCCTGCACCGGAATTCCCATTCGTCAGGGATATGGCATGACCGAAGCGTCTCCGGTGACGCACATCGGATTTCTGGCGCCTGAGCTGTATCGGCCCGAGGCGGTCGGCGCGCCGGTGGCGCAAACGGATTGCCGGGTTGTCGACGAGAACGGCAACGAGGTCGCACCCGGTGAACTGGGCGAACTGGTGATGCGCGGACCACAGTTCATGCTGGGATATTGGAAGGCTCCGGAAGCCACCGAGGCGGTGCTGCGCGACGGTTGGTATTGGAGCGGCGATGTCGTTCGCGTCGATGAGAAGGGGTTGTACTCGATCGTTGATCGGCGCAAGGAGATGATGAAGTACAAGGGGTTCTCCATCGCTCCGGCCGAGGTGGAGAGCGTGATGCTGGAGCATCCGGCGGTGCGCGACTGCGGCGTGGTGTCGCGCGTCGACGCGAATGGCGAAGAGCTGCCGTGCGCATTTGTCGTGCTCCGCGAAGGCGAGTTGTCGAATACGCAAATGGCGGAGAATCTCCAGTCCTTCGTGGCCGAGCGACTCACGAACTACAAGATGCCACGCGAGATCTATTTTGTTCAGGCGCTGCCTCGAACCGCGTCGGGAAAGATTCTTCGTCGAGAGTTGCGCAAACGCGTGGATCCTGCCGGCGACTGAGATCGGCGTACTGCCTAAAGCTCTGAAGCTGTTCCCTTTCAAAACCCCATACGCGCCTCACGCCTCCGCGAAACGCTTATAATCGACTTTCCTCATGCACCTAACTGCTTCCGGTGTTCGCCGTTCCAAGCCCAGCCTGGCTCTTCGTATCGTTATTCTCACTCTAGTACTTCTGCTGGTCGCATTCCTTGGATTCGACTTTTGGTTTTACCGCGCAGTCAAGAATTCACAGGCGCAGCGCGACGGCGTCGTGCGTTTAAACGGCCTTACTGCTCCCGTCACCGTGACGTACGATTCGCTTGGCGTCCCCAACATTGCCGCCGCGAATATTCCCGATCTCTTTTTCACTCAGGGCTACGTCACGGCGCAGGATCGCCTGTGGCAGATGGACATGCTGCGGCGCTTCACGTCCGGCGATCTGGCTGTGATTCTCGGGCCGGACTACGTAAAGTTCGATCGCGAAAACCGCATTCTCGGACTGCGCGATGTCGCCGAAAAAGCAACGGCGCAAATGGATCCGCAGACACGTGCGCAGTTTGAGGCCTATGCCGCCGGCGTAAACACCTACATCGAGCAGCATCGCAAGACGCTTCCGCTAGAGTTTCGCTTCCTCGGCTACGCGCCGCACGTCTGGACGGTGGAAGACTCGCTGCTCGTCGGCTTGTCGATGACCGAGTTCCTCAATCATTGGCTGTACAAGGACAAGCTGGAGAAGGAGCAGATTCTGGCGCGGCTGGGGCCGGAGCTCACCGCAGATTTGTTCGTGAATACCTCGTGGCGCGATCACCCACCAATCCCGCCCAGTTCGATCGAGAATGACGCGCCGGGCGAGCTGCCCCAGGAGGACGACGAAGAGGAGCAGCGGCAATCCTCGCCGAAACAAAAGACCGAGTTGGAGCATCCCGCGTCCAAAACTCAAAGTAGCGTCAAGGCTACTCGCTGGTCTGAAGGCCAGCATTTCCAAGCTATCGACGGGGCCAACATTCTTCCTGAGCAATCGCAAGCATTCCTCGCAGGTCTGCGCTCGGCGGCGGGTCCGATCTACGCTGACCAGCACCTGCGGCCCGGCTCCAACAACTGGGTCGTCTCGGGCGTACACACGGCATCAGGCAAGCCGCTCCTGTCGAACGATATGCACCTGCAGCTCCAGATTCCGAACATTTGGTACGAGGCGCACCTGACCGCAGGCGACTTTGACGTGGCTGGAGTGACCCTGCCCGGCCTGCCGTATGTCATTGTTGGGCACAACCGGCGGATCGCATGGGGCTTCACAAATCTCGGGCCGAATGTCGAGGACCTGTATGTCGAAAAGTTCAACGATCAGGGCCAGTACCTGACGCCGCAGGGCTGGGTCCAGCCGCAGCATCGGCAGGAGATCATTAGAGTCAAGGGCAAGCCGGAGATCGCACTCGACGTGATCATCACCCGGCATGGTCCCATCATCAGCGCCGTCATTCCCGGCGAAACGCGCAAGCTGGCGCTGAAATGGACGGCCTTCGATCCTCAGACGGCACGCGTGCCATTGTTCGCCGTGGACTCGGCGCAGAACTGGCAACAGTTTCAAGCGGCATTCTCGCAATTCGGGGCGCCCGCACAGAACGTTGTCTATTCGGACGTCGACGGACACATTGGTTATCAGGCTACGGGCCTGATTCCAATTCGCGCCAGTGGCGACGGCTCGGTACCTGAACCCGGCGAGGACGACGCACACGAGTGGACCGGCTACGTTCCTTATGACAGGCTGCCCAGCGTTCTCGATCCCCCCTCCGGGATTTTGGCAACCGCCAACGGCCGGATCACGCCCGACGATTATCCCTACCAGCTCAGCATTGAATGGATGTCGCCTTATCGCACCCAGCGGCTGTACAAGCTTCTGAGCGAGCCGAAGAAGTTCACGCCGGCCGACATGCTGACCATCCAGACCGACATGGTGTCTCCTTTCGACCGCTTTTGCGCCGAACGCTTCGTTTACTCCATCGATCACACGCCCAAGGCGTCGAAGCGCGCCAAGGAAGCTGCCGAGCTGATGCGCAATTGGGGAGGCGCGATGGACGTGGATTCGGTAGCGGCAACCATTGCCGTCTATTCCGGTGACAAGCTGAAGGAGATGCTGCTAAAAGGCAAGCTCGGCGATGAATGGACGCTTTACCGCTGGTTTCTGGAGCCGGTCTGGCTGGAGGAAATCCTGACACATCAGCCGGAACGTTGGCTGCCGCAAGGCTACCCCAACTACGATCAGTTGCTTACCGCTGCGGTCGAGGCTGCCGTCTCCGACCCTGGCGCGCCGCATATATTGTCGCTGTGGAAGTGGGGACACGTGCATCGGATCGACATCACGCATCCCTTCTGGGGCCACTTCCCTATTCTGAAAAAAGGTGCAGGAACCGGCAGCCAGCCATGGTCGGGCGACATGCACACCATCAAGCAGGTAGCTAAGCTGTTCGCGCCTTCGGAGCGGCTGACGGTGGATTTCGCCAATCTCGACGACTCAACGCTCGATATCGTGAACGGCCAGTCGGGCAACATCTTCGACGAGCACTACAACGATCAATGGAATGCTTACTACCACGGACAAACCTTCCCACTGCCGTTCTCGCCGGACGCGGTGGAACGCGCCGCGGCACACCATCTGCGGCTGGAACCGCAATGAAGAAGGCGGCCGCGCACGGCCGCCTCTTGTACCTTAAAAGAAAATTATTGGCCGAGCGGATCAACCTGTATCACGGCGTAGACCGCTCCCGTGAAGTTGATCTGCGTTGCCTGCAGCTGGTCTGTATCGGTGTCGTAAATATGCAGGACACCACCCTCGATGGCATACATGACGTTGCGATTCGAAATCGACATTAGGCTAGTGATAACGCCTCGCGGAGGCAGCGGCGCGTCGGCGGTATTCGTGCCGACATCGACGACCGAGAGGCATCCCGTCGTGGTGTTGCTGCACGAATTGGCGCCGATGTAGAGCTTGTTGTTCGGAGCCAGTGCCATCGTGGTGTGGAAGCCGTCGCCTATGGCCACCGAATTGGTGGTGATGCGCGTCATGTTGCTGATGTTGACTGCGTCGTAGGTCGAGCTGGTTCCCGGGGGCACGGGGCTACCGGCAACGTAGAGCGTGGTTGAATTCAAGAAGCCGACGCTGGCGCCGCCAACCGGAACCGTGTTGGTAATAGTCTGCGAAGGAATGTTGAAGGCCACTACCGAGGCTGGGTTCGACGAACCGCACTCAGGTCCGCAATTCAGCACATAAGCGGTATTGCCGTCACTGCTGAAGAAGGCGTTGATCGGGCGCGCAAAGCCGGAAACCTGGGTCGTTGTAACCGGGCTGGCCGACAGATTGATGATCCAGAGCGAATCGGAATTGGCGGCGAAGACCAGCAGGTATTGTCCGTTCGGACTCAGCGCGATGTATTGCGCCGACGGGACTGCATAGGTCGCGCTGATCGCAAACGTAGACGTGTTCACCAGTTCCACGCCGCCCAGCGCATTTTGCGAGACCGACAGGTTCGGCTCCGGAGCATAGATGGTGCTGCCGTCCGACGAATACAACATCATTCCCGTGGAACTGGTGAGGGCCCCAGTACCGGACACAGTCTCCGAGGAATTAGTGACAAAATTGATGGTAAAGGTACTGGGGTCGTAGACTGCGGTCGTGGTGTGGGCCGGGTTCTCGGCCTCCAGCGTAACCGTGGTAGATATGGCAATCGTCACCGGCTGTCCGGGTACGAGCTGGCCGGCGCTGTTAGTGGTTTCCTGGGTCATCGGCGTCGTATCGTTTTGCGAATCGACGATCTGCACATTGCCGGAAAAGGCGTTGGTGATGAAGGCACGGTTCTTGGCGCCGCTGGTGGTCGTGGTAGGCGAGCCGCCTCCGCAAGCTGCCAACATCACGACTGCTGCCAGGGCCGGAATGAGAGCGGCGACCCGCGTTCGACGGTCGCCAAATGAGACTGTGTTATTCGACATGAGGGCTGTAGACCGTTGAATTATAACAGAGTAGTAACTAGTTGCCTGACTTCCTCGAATGCCTGCGCACCCACATGGCAAGGGTGCCGCGGCTGGTTAATGGTGCTTTGCGCCGTCTGGGTGTAAAGTTTCAAAAAGCCGTATTTTCACTGCATTATTTGCGAAAAACCATGTCAACAGGATTTCTCTCCCGGTTGCAGAAGGGCGCTATCTTATGTGACGGCGCCATGGGTACCCTGCTGTACTCCAAAGGGATTTTCATCAATCGCTGCTACGACGAGCTGAACCTCTCGGCGCCCGACCTCATCCGCAGCATTCACCAGGATTACCTGAAGGCCGGCGCGGAGGTCATTGAGACAAACACCTTCGGCGCGAATTCGTTTCGCCTGTCGAGGCATGGGTGCGTCGACAAATTGATCGAGATCAATCGTCATGGTGCTCGCGTGGCTCGCGAAGCGGCGAAGAGCTTCGACGCCCTGGTGGCTGGAGCCGTGGGGCCACTAGGCGTCCGGATTGAGCCGCTAGGCAAGATCGCGCTAGGAGAGGCCCGCGAGGCCTTCCGTCAGCAGATTGCTGCGCTGAACGAAGAAGGTGTAGACCTCCTGATTCTGGAGACTTTCGGTTACCTTGAGGAGTTGCATCAGGCGATTCTGGCGGCGCGTGATGTGAATCCTGAGCTGCCGGTTGTCGCGCAGGTGACGATCGACGAAGACGGCAACTGTCTCGACGGCTCCAGCCCGGAGCACTACGGCCCGCAGCTGGAAACCTGGGGCGCCGACGTAATCGGCTGTAACTGTAGCGTCGGTCCGGTAGCCATGCTGGATGCCTTGGAACGCGTGCGCGCCGTGACTACTGCCCCGATGTCAGCACAACCGAACGCCGGCATTCCGCGCTCGGTCGAAGGCCGCAATATCTATCTCTGCTCGCCGGAGTACATGGCGAACTTCATGGAAAGCTTCGTCAACGTAGGAGTGCGCCTGATCGGCGGCTGCTGTGGCACCACGCCCGAGCACACGCACATGATGAAGCACTTCCTGAAGGTCGGGAATGCGCGGGTGTCGGCCTACAAGGTTACGAAGACAACGGAGGCCAAGCCGGTCGATCCGCCGCCGCTGGCTGAGCGCTCAGAGCTGGGCCGCAAGATCGCCGCGGGTGAATTCGTGACTATGGTGGAGATCGTGCCACCGCGCGGCATCGACGCCAAGCGCGAGCTGGAAGGCGCTAAGTTCCTGAAGTCGGTCGGAGTGGATGCCGTTAACATTCCCGACAGCCCGCGCGCTTCGGCCCGCATGAGCAATCAGGCGCTCTGTCTGCTGGTGAAACAGTCCATCGGCATCGAGCCGATCCTGCACTATACCTGCCGCGATCGCAACGTGCTGGGCATTCAGTCGGACCTGCTGGGCGCGAGCGCCATCGGCATCCGCAACCTGATCTGCATTACCGGAGATCCGCCGAAGATGGGCGACTATCCGGACGCGACCGCGGTCTTCGATGTCGACTCGATTGGCCTGGTGAACATTGTCCGCAATCTCAATCGCGGGCTCGATATCGGCGGCAATCCTACAGGCAATTCGACGTCGTTTGTGATCGCCGTGGGTGCCAATCCCGGCAGCCCAAATATCGATGAGGAGATTCGCCGCTTTGAGTACAAAGTCGAGGCCGGAGCCGAGTTAGCGGTCACCCAGCCGGTGTTCGACATCCGACTGCTGGAGGAGTTCATGAAAAGGATCGAGCACTGTAAGGTGCCGGTCGTGGCCGGCATCTGGCCACTGACTTCGACCCGCAATGCTGAGTTCATGAAGAACGAGCTGCGCGTCTCGATCCCGGATGACATTTTCGAGCGCATGGCCAGAGCGACAACCGCCGACGCCGCACGCGCCGAAGGCGTGGCCATCGCTCGCGACATGCTGGCAGCAGTGAAGCACATGGTACAGGGTGCGCAGATTAGCGCGCCCTTCGGCCGCTACTCCTGCGCCGTGGACGTGCTGGAAGCGCTAGGCACCAGCAAGGGCGCCGTCGTATAGAGCCCTGGCATCTCTGTCCACGCTATTAGGAAACGCGCCTTTCGAGGCCTTTGCGGCATAGTTTGACGCATCGAATTTTCACGTTCGTTCGACTCGATTTGCACTACAATCTAGCGCAAGGAGTCGAGCTTGCCGAAATTTGAAGAGTGCCTGGATCGTCTGGAGAAGATTGTTGGTGAACTGGAAAAGGGCGACGTCTCTCTCGATCGGGCGCTAGAGCTTTTTGACGAGGGCATGAAACTCTCAGGTTCCTGCCGCAAAGAGCTGGAAGAGGCCGAAGGCAAGGTCGAGATTCTGCTGAAGCGCAATGGCAAGCTTCAGCCTGAAGCTTTTGAGCCGGCGACGCAAGCCGGCGATGTAAAGTAGCCAATCACGCGCCTTCGTCTGCCAGGAAGATTCTGACCGCATCGTGTGGTGCGGAGACCGTCAGTCCAACAAGTAGCTGGATGGCAGACGTCATCCTCCCTCAATCTCCGAGGAGCATGCCATGCGTCCGATTAATGCAGTACTCGCTCATCACGACGCCCCCGCGGCGCAGCGTCTCGGCGACTCGCTACGGAAAGAATTCCGCAATCTGGTGATCACGCAGTCGGCCGGCGAATTGAAGTCAGCCGTGGCGCGCTATCGCGCTCCGTTCGCAGTGATCGATCTGGAGTTAGTGGGTCCGGGCGAATTAAAAGAGTTGTGCCACGACTTTCCGGCAACGGCATTTGTGTGCATTCACCGCTTGGCAGACGATCGTATGTGGTCCGAGGCGCTCGCCATGGGCGCTGTGGATTGTTGTCACTGCGAAGACCTGCGCGGCATCCTGATGGCATCAGAACGCTATGTCGTGCTGAGCCGCAGTCGCGCCGTAGCGGCGTGAACGATCACAACACGTTCGATCAGCGTTTGGTGCCCCAGGTTCGCGTCCCCTCGTTAGACGCCAACCTGGGTCTTCCACAACCTCACCTTACTGGCCCACGTTAGCCCAACAGAAGGTCGAACGTGGGCGCGGGCATCGGGCCTCAACGCAGAACAAACACATAATCTCCATCGAGATGGCCGTCCGACGCGGCGATTGGTTTGAGACACGGATCTAGCGCGGCCGGGTCTTTCGCCCTTGCGGCCATGTAGAAGCCGACATCGTAGACATTCTCCAGCCGGAAACAATCGAAACCTGATTTAGCGAACTCCGCAATCAAGTCTGCATTGTTCGGCGAAATCTCCGCCACCACGTTTAAGGGCCGCTTGAAGCGTGAAACATTGGCCAGGATGTCCTCCAGCACGGGCCGTTCCGCGCCTTCTACGTCAACCTTGATGAACGATATATCCTCGATGTATGGCGACAAAATGTTCACGAGCCGGTCGCATCGAATAGTGCCCACCGGCGCCCCAGAGCTCTGGGCTAACAACGTCGTCCTGCCCTGGTTTCGCGGGTGTTCCAGGTACATGGTTATTTCGCCGGGTCTCTCCCATACGGCAAGGTTCAGCATTTGAACGTTACTACAGCCATTCTCCTGCACGTTAGCTGTCAACTGACTGAAAATGCCAGGGGAAGCTTCAATTGCCAGGACCTGCCCCGTCTCCCCTACAAGGTTGGACATGAGACAGGAGAAATAGCCTATGTTTGCGCCGACATCCACGACGGTGTCCCCGGCCTTGATCCGCTGTTGCATGAAGCTGGTCAACCTGGGTTCCCAGATATGAAAGAAGTAAATTCTCACCTGGATGAAGTCACGAATGTCGCACCGAAAGCGATGCCCAAAGAATGTCCTCCCCACTCGCCGTGGCGCGACGGTCGAATTGAGCTTGATATTGATACGGCAGGCCAGGGTTTTACAGCGCTGTAAAAAACCTGATTGAACCTGCATGGCGCTCGTGGACTCAGTCGGAGTGGGGAGACGCATTCGGCAGTATAGCGCCCGACCAATACCAGGGAAGGCTAGTACAAAAATGACGTAATGTAACTCATCCCAGACGAGTGGCTCTAAAGTTCGGCGTTGACCGTTTCTGCCATTATCCATGTAATGGCCGTCCGTCGTGTGGGATTTCCCCCTGACTGGAGTCGGTCGATTTCAGCTTCCCGCTCGTTCATGCTCCCGCTCATTCGAAACGAGAACGAGTTGAGCACCCGAGTATCATCCTTGGCTTAAGCGGAGCTCAGTTCCGCCACACCGATGACCTGCCACTAAAACAATTTTCACACAGGGGCCCGCAGACAAATCGTTGTAGAATCCAAGCGCAGCGTGCGCTCTTCCTCGATTCCTGACCCGAGCAAGGCGCCGCTTTTCCCCTGGAGTCTCATCCTGATGCCCACAGCCAAGCTAGTCGCCGCTCTCATTACGATCCTGTTGTCGATCGTGCGTGTCGTTCCGGCCCAGACGTACAGTGTCCTCCACAGTTTTACCGGCGAACACGACGGATCGCATCCGTTGTCAGGCTTGGTCATGGATCGTGCCGGCAATCTCTACGGCACAACGTCGACCGGCGGGAACATGCAAGGCGTTTGCGGGGAGGTTGGCGGCTGCGGCACAGTGTTCCGTCTCAGCCTGAAAAATGGCGGTTGGATCTTCACCACCCTGTATGCGTTTCAGGGGGATTATGACGGCCAGACACCGCAGGCGCCGCTGACGATCGGCCCGGACGGCGCCCTGTATGGCACGACCGTCTACGGCGGTGCGGACAGCTGCACCATTGGCTATGGTTGCGGCACAGTCTTCAAGGTCACACCTCCGGCAAGCTTCTGCGGCACGGCTATGTGTGGATGGAAAGAGACTGTCCTCTTTCGCTTTCCAGAAGGTATCGACGGCATCAGCACTCCTTACGGAGGGGTTGTCTTCGATGAAGCCGGCAATCTCTACGGAGCTTCGTTCGGCGGCGGTATCGGAATCTGCTCCTACGCCTGTGGAACGATCTACGAACTGATCCCGTCAGGCAACGGCCACTGGGGACTGACTCCGCTCTACGAGTTTACCGGAGGCGCGGACGGCGCCTCGCCGATGTCTACCCTGCTTCGCGATAGCCGTGGAAATCTCTACGGCACTGCCTATGCCGGCGGCTTCAATCAGTATGGAACCGTCTTCGAACTCAGTCCTTCCGGCCAGAATTGGACCTTCAAACTGCTTCACGAGTTTCAGGGCGAGAGCGACGGTCAATTCCCGATGACTGCGCTGGTGATGGATGCGGCCGGCAATCTCTACGGCGACAACACTGATGGTGGACCAAACGGTGGCGGCGTGGTCTTCCAGTTGAGTCCTTTCGGGAATGGCTGGAGCTTCCAGGTGGTCGATAGCCCAACCGGCGGGGTCACTGGACCGGTAAACCTCGACAACGTGGGCAACGTATACGGCACTACCGGCGGCGGCGGTTCGAGCAACGAAGGACAGGTATTCAAACTCGCCAAGAACGGTAACAGTTGGCTCGAGCAAAACCTCCATAGCTTCAATGGAGCGGACGGCGCTACCCCTTACAGCGGCGTGATCTTCGACAGCGCCGGCCGGCTCTACGGGACGACCGATTGGGGCGGCGGTAATCAGGTTGGCGTGGTATGGGAGATTGCGCCGTAGATCCTCTGGCAATGTTCTAGCTCGTCGTCGAGAGCTCTTCGCTCACGGCTGCCTTCCTAACCTGTTCGTACGTACAGCTTCGCGGCTTCTTCTCTGGACGCCAATGCAGAAACTTCGTTCCATGACGAAACCTTCCGCCTGAGAAGTGATCGTAGCGGACTTCACAGACCAACTTCGGATCGAGTGGCTCCCACTCGCCGCTGCGCTCGGTGCTCCATCGGCTAGGACCGCCGGGAGCGTGTCCGGAGAAGCCCGATCCTCCCATGTAAGGCTTCAAGAGCGTCTTCAGTTTCTTTCGCTCGGGCGCGGCGAAACTTGAACTGAAGCCGACATGGTTCAGCTTGCCGTCATCGTCATAGAGGCCCAACAACAGCGAGCCTACTTCCCCACCCTTGCTGGCATAGCGGAAGCCACCGACGACGCAGTCACAGGTGCGGATAGCTTTAATCTTGCGCATCGCCTTGCGCTCGCCGGACGCATACGCGCGCTCCAGTTCCTTCGCCACAACGCCGTCGAAACCCGTTGCGGCCAATTCGGTTAACCATTTCTTTGCGGTGTCGTACTCGCGAGTCGCCGGCGACAAGCGAACCAATTTCTGCTTGCCCAGGCTCCTTACAAAGCGCTCTAACCTCTCGCGGCGATCGCTCAAGGGCTCTTCGACAATCGATTTCCCTTTTTCGGCGACCAGCAGATCGAAAACTAAATACGTTGCAGGCGTCGCCTCCGAGAGTTTCTTGACGCGGCTGGCCGCAGGATGAATTCGCATCAGCAACTCGTCGAACGACAATACTCCGTCGTGAAGGATCACCAACTCGCCGTCTAACACAAACTGCTCCGGCTTCAACTTCTGCAGGGCGGCAACCACTTCGGGGAAGTATCTTCCCAACGGCTGGCCGGCCTTCGACTGCAACAGCACCTGTTTGCCCTTGCGGAATGCCAGACAGCGAAAGCCATCCCACTTGTGCTCGTAAAGCCAGCTGTCGCCGTGTGGAATGTCGTCAACGAGTTTGGCCTCCATCGGCGGGTAAGGCGGCTTGATAGGAAGCGCTATACGTGGAAATTCCTGTTTGAGTTTGTCGGCCGGGACGGCGCCTTCGCCAATGTCATGGCGCGCTCTCTTCATGTGACTGAGCTGCTTTTTCATAGCCATACAAACCGATTAGATGCATTTCATTGAAGTGCTCTCAGGCAGGATTTCTCGCCGCGCGCTTAGACAGACTTCCTTCGATGCCAACCTAAAGGGTGCATTGTTACATGGAGGTAATGGATTCCGCTCTCATTGATATCCATCGCTTACCGAGAAGATTTTGAAGTATACTTTCCCGCCGCACCAAGGGAGGGTTGATGATGTCCCCCAATCTTCGTTCCGCCACCCGTTTTCTGCTGACTCCATCACGCACATCAACCGCTCTTACGCTTCTGTTCCTCGCCCTGGCAACAGCAGTTGCCTCCGCACAGGTAACGGGCTGGCCTGACTTTCAGTTTGGCAATGACCGACTCGGGTTCAATCCCTATGAGAGGGCATTGAGTGCATCGAACGTCAATCAGCTTGGAATCGTCTGGCAGGCGCATCCGGTCAGCGATGTGATTTATGCATCGCCGGTATTAGCGAACGGTCTGCTGTACGACATCACTTTCGATACAGGTCAGCTTTTCGCGCTCAACGCCGGCACAGGCGCTGTAGTTTGGCAGCAGACACTGCAGGGGCAATTTTTCGTGGCCGCTCCAGCGGTGGTCGGGAATGTACTCTACGTGGGAGTTGGTTTCTACACCCCGTACTACACCGGCGCGGTTTACGCAGTGAATGCTCTGAACGGCCAGATCCTTTGGAGTAACGGCAACGTCCACGCAGTTCAAACCGCACCCACCGTCGGGAATGGCCTGGTTTACGTTGCCGACGATTTCGGGGTGATTTCCGCGCTCGACGCGTCTACGGGACAGATCCAGTGGAGCTATAACACGAATACCAGCCAGGGGACTGGTTCGGCGGGAGCGCTTGTCAATGGCGTCCTCTACATGGGCGTGAGTCAATTTCTGTTTGCGCTGAATGCTTCTGACGGGACGCTAGTGTGGCGGCAGGAAATGAGTGCATTTACTGCTTCCTCGCCGGCAGTACAAAACGGAGTTGTCTATATGAACTCGGCTGACGGCGGCGTGTATGCCTTCGATGCCGCCACAGGTGCGGCAATCTGGCATCATGCCATCCGCGTCGGATATGGCAACTCATTGTCGATTGCTAACGGGAGCGTCTACCTGTGCGGATATGAGGGTGCGCCGGGACTAGTAGCCTTGAACGCACAGACGGGGGCAACAGTATGGTCTCGCGCCATAGTCCAATGTAACTTCGCGTCGCCGACGGTAGCTAACGGAGTCGTCTACGTTGGCTGGGAATCGGAGGAATCGATAAACTCCCACATTATGGCATTCGACGCCGGTACTGGAACTCAATTGTGGCAGCAACTTGTCGGGAGCCCGATTTATGGCGAACCCATCGTCGTGAACGGAAAACTCTACATCACGACCTATAGCGGCGAAGTCACGGCCTTTGGTCTCAATCAAGACTGAGTGATTAGGCGACGAAACACTTCGCGCTGGGATGATGCACGATGATTGCCGAGGTGCTCTGCTCCGGGTCCAGCAGGAACCGGTCGTCGGCTTCACTCCGATGGTCTCATCTGGATGCAGCGGCGCGAATAGGCCGGTGCCCGCGTCTAAGTAAGCTGCGTGAATTTCCTTCGCCACGTCAGGACGGCTGAGGACAAGGACGTCGTTGTAACCGTCCTTGCCCCAGAATTCGTCGAGCGGAAGGTTGTAGCCCTTGAATACAAGTGCCCATGGCGCCGTCAAAGATGACGACGCGTTCCTGCACGGCTTTTAAGTAGTCGCTCATGAAATTTGCCAGCGCGAGCCAGCGCTTGCGACTCAACCCAGTGTCATCCTGAGCGCAGCCTCCGCCTGCCTCTTTTTCGTCGCTTCCTTCGTCGGTCGGACGCTGCTCCCTCGCCCGCCATATCGCGGCCTTGCTCATTCAAGAATGCTTTGGCGTAAAAGAAGGGAGACGGCTCGCAGCTTAATAACCCAGTATCGCAGCTTAAGCGGGATGGGAGCTGACGCCAGCTAACGGCAATGGATGCAGGCGCTTGGAGAGATATTGCATCGAAGGGGTAGCTTTCCCGGAGTAGCGAACCGCAAGCACCTGCCCGGACTAACGTCGTTAATCGGGATGACAATTCGTAACAAGAAAAGCGGTAGACGGCATTTCGCACTCAGTAACTGTGTTGGCTGAATGCTGATTGCTGACGACTGGTTCACTGAATCTTGATCAGCTCGATATCGAACACCAGCATGCCAAACGGAGGAGATTCGCCTTTGTACGCGAGCCGTTCAGGAATCCAGAGACGCATCTTCTCGCCTTCGACCATCAGCTTCAGGCCTTCCGTCCAACCAGGGATGACCTTATCCATCGGCATTGTCGTTGGTGTGCCGCGGCTGAGAGAACTGTCGAACATCTTGCCGTCGGAGGTCCAACCTGTGTAGTGCACCGTTACCATGTCCGCCACGGTGGGGTGATGCGTCCCCTCTCCGGGCCGCAGCACCTGATACGCCAGGCCACTCGGCGTCTTCTCGGCATCCGCAGGAGGAGCCTTTACATCATCAGGCGCGTGCGTGGGCATCGAAAGCAGCGTCACATCGAAGACGACCGTGCCCTTCGGCTTCCCTTCCCGGCCCTTGAAAGCCTGCGACTGCGGGATCCAAAGCCGGCGGCTCTCGCCGACGGTCATCAATTCCAACCCTTCGGCCAGGCCGGGTAGCATGTTCTTCAGCGCCATCTCGGATGGGTGACCACGCACGACGGAGCTGTCGAACAGTTTACCCTCTGATGTCCAAGCGCTGTAGTCGATGGTGACGATGTCGTCTTTGCTGGGATGGCCGGTGCTGGTGCCTGGTTTCAGGACCTTCGATTCGAGGCCGTTTTTCGACTTGATGGCGTCGCCCGGAGGCACTGCGACGTCAGGTGGCGTCGGAACTTGCGATGGGTTGACCTGGGCGAAGACAGCGATGGAAGCGATGATCAGGAAAAAGAGGCCGCCGAGAATGCGCATGGGGACATTGTAGCTGTGGGCAGCCAGTCAGCCGTCGCCACTCTGCATTCAGCCCTTACGAGAGGTGGCGAGAAGAAGAGTTGATATACCTACAGACGGCCTTAGCCCGAGTGGAGGACCTGCGGGTCGTCGCGGACAACCATGCTGTTCCATCCCGCACCAACCGCAGATCCCTCGGCTTGGCTGGGGATGACAATTCCGTTTCAAGTCCCCCACATACAAAAAGCACCCAGCCGGGACGTGCCCAGCCAGATGCTTCTTGAGGATAAATCGTCCGTTACTGCTGTGGCGGAGGTGCTGCCGCGCCATTCGGAGCCGCCGACGCTCCCGGCGGAGGCATGTGCCGTTGCTGCATTTGCTGCCACTTCTGCTGTTGTTCGGAAGTCAAGATCGGCGTGATCTGGCTCATCGTGCCCTCACGCAGCGAGCGCATCTTCGTCATTTTGTCTTCGCGCGACATTGAAGTGTCGCCGCGCAGAGTCTGCATCTGCTGGGATTCGTTTTCCAGAATCGGCCGGATCTTGGCCTGCTGATCACTGCTAAGGTTAAGCATCTGGGTCAGGTGTTGCAGGCGCTCGTCGGTGGACATGGGGCCCATCCGTTGCATGCCCTGCTGCATGCCCTGCCCTTGGGCGGGCGGCTGCCCCTGATCCTGCATCTGGGCATAAAGCGCAGTCCCACTACAGGCCAGAGCCAGCGTGAGCAGCGCGCCTATCATTGCTTTCTTCATGCGGTAAAACTCCTTGGAGACTCTCTGCCACGTACCGGCAGCCACGAATATGGCTGCTGTCGAGAACGGGGCGTTCGAGGTGGTCATCAGCACTACCACGGCATTCAGTCTTCGCAAAAGGCCCGAGGAATTCATCTTCCGATAACCTGGGTTCGTTGAGTTATGACTGCTCAAACCCAGTGCCGGACGAGAAGTTTCCGGATTTTCCTGCGAAAGAACTTTTGGAACTGATGCCCTAGATTGCCGGAACAGTTTGCTCGCAAACGAAAAGGGGCGCAGTTTCGCCCCCCTTGTCGGAATCCGGAGTCGCGAAATGGTTAATTGCTGCGACTGGCTGGGGGCACGATGCCGTTCATGCGTAGGTACTCGACCATCTGGCCATAGTGGTCAAATGGGTGGCTGATGGCGATCAGCGAGAGTCCCATCCGGCTCACTTTATTGGAACCGAAAGGGCTCTGTACCTGGCCAAGAAGGTTGCTCTCATCAAGTGAATTGAGCGCTTTGTGCAGATAGGTGAAGGAGTCCTTCAGGAACTTAACAGCGTCGGCCTTGGAAGTGATGTTGTCAGGTCCGTTCTCCCCACCGAGATCAACCGGCGGCTTTTCGGATAGAATGGCTGCGCCAAGCATGTAATTGACGGCCGCAATGTGCTTGATCTGCTGAGCGAAAGTCCGTACACCTTTGAACTCGCCCTGAGTTGGCGCGAAGTTGAACTTGTCGTCTGGCATTGCTTCGGCACCCGAGACCACTTCGCGCTCCACGCCGCTTAGCGTGCGGTCGTAGACCATCGCAATGGTGGGTTTCTGGTCGGTCTTGGCTTGCGGCGATGCAGCAGCGTTCGCACAAATTGAGCTACCGAGTGCCAACAGCAGGATTGCCATCATTACTTCTTTTTTCACAGAGGCCTCCACAGGAAATGTTGGTTGCAAGAAACTGGATCGGGATTCCGTAATTCTAATCCATTCCCGCGGCGCTCGGCTGGAGATCGGCCGAAGGCAGCCGGAACCAGGTGGCAGCGGGGATTCCTGCCAGTAGTGCAACCGCCGCGTAGGTCAACGAGCGCTGGGTACCCGCCAGCTCGGCGATCTCACCCCAAAGCGCGGCACCGCCAGCGAGGCCACCCTGGAGAACCAGCAGATACATGGCAATGGCGCGGGCGCGCATGTGTCCTGGACACATGGTTTGCGCAGCAACGTTAAGGCTGGCCAGGATCTGGATCCAGGCCAGTCCAGCAAGGAACATCGTGAGCGACAGTAGCGCGAAGGTGCACCATTCTGGCGCGGCGTAGGTGGTGAACGCAAAGATCGCGGTGGAGATCGACACCAGCGCATCCGACTGAATGTGCTTTCGAACCAGCGGCATGAAGGCCGCGCCGGTCAGTGCACCTACACCGAAGAAGCCTAGCAGCAAACCATAGCCCTGCGATCCGAAAGGATGCGCCAGCAGCGGCAGCAACGCCGGCAACGCGCTGGCCGAAATGCTGAAAGCGGCGCTGCGCACCAGCACGGCTTTCACGGACCGAGAGCCCCGCATGTGGCGAACGCCGTCGAACATGGTACTCATCATGCGGCGCGTGCTGAGCAGTGTCTTGGCGGGCCGGTGCTGCCAGCGGTAAAGAAAATAAATGACGCCGAAAAACGATACGGCGTTGAGCAGAAATGCGATGCCCGATCCGGCGGCGGCGATGATAAGACCGCCGAAGGCTGGGCCAATGGCACGAGCAACGTTGAAGCCGGCGGAATTCCAGGCGACTCCGGCAGCAAAGTTTTCGCGTGAAACGATCTCGGGCGTGATTGCCTGCCAGGCCGGGTCATTCAGCACCGCACCAAATCCCATAAAGAAGGTCAGCAGCAGGAGTAGCCCCGGCGTAATCTTTCCGGCCAGCGTGAGTCCGGCCAGAGCTGCAGCGGCCAACACCATCCAGGACTGGGTGAAGAGCAGGAGCTTACGGCGGTCGACCATGTCGGCAAGCGCACCCGCGGGTAGCACGACCAGAAAAACGGCAATGCTGCCCGCGGCCTGCACCAGGCCCACCATCAGGGGAGACATGGTGAGCGAAGTCATGAGCCAGGCTGCGCCGACATTCTGCATCCAGGTTCCCGTGTAGCTGATCACGGCGGCGATCCAGAGCGATCGAAACAGCGGCTCGTGCAACGGACCCATCGCACCACGCGCGGGAGCGATCAGCTTGGGTTGGGTAGAGGACGGATCGGACGGCTGAGGTTGTAGCGAGCCGGAGATGCTGGAGAGCAGTGGCTGCTTACTTGGCTGAAACGAAGACGTCCCATCGTGCCATGCTCCACTCGTGGCCATCGCTGATCAGACTACGGTTGCAGGGGAAGGTGAGCCTTGGTGGGTTGCAATTAGAAGGCGGCGTTCCGAGTAGCTTGCGCGGAGTGACCAGTCGCTGATCGTCCTCAGGTTAATAAATCGTCTTCGGCATTAGTGGTGGAGCACGCCTTCAGGCGTGCATCGGCAGATTTCATCACCATGACGGCTTTACCCGCTGAGGTGACACTTTATGGGCCTCAGTGGCTAAGGTCGCCACCAACGCTCTTGCTCAAAATGCACGCCTGAAAGAGCGCTCCACCCATGTTGGTGTCAGACACTGTCGAAAATGAAAATCTCTAAGCGCCGTGCTCAATTTGTACGAAGGGCCATTCCTTCCTGCGCCAGGAACGAATCAGATAGATGACCAGTCCCGCAAACAGGATCGCGAAAGCATATTGAATTTCGCGGAAGAAATTCTTGCGCGAAATCAAAATGAATACGAATCCGGCAATTGCGAGCAGAGCTGGAACCGGATACAGCCACATACGAAACGGTCGTGGCATGTCGGGACGGCGTTTACGCAGGACCATTACGCCGACAGCCTGCACGATGAATTGCAACAGAATGCGAATGACGACCAGTGCCGCGATAACATCCGCCAATCGCAGAAAGCAGAACAACATTGCCACGCCGCCAAGCGCAAGCAGCGACACAGTAGGAATGCGCCGTTCGCGATCAAGTCGGGCGAAGGCGCGGAAGTAGTTGCCGTCGAGCGCCGCCGCGTAGGGTACACGCGAATATCCCAGCAGCAACGAAAACACGGAAGCAAACGCAGTCCACATGATCAGTACGGCGATCACGCGGCCGGCCCAGGTGCCGTAGATGCGTTGCATCACGATGGCCATGACGTAGTTGTCCTGATCGGCTGAGTGGGAGGCCAGCTCGCGCCATGGGATCACGCCCAGCACCGCGATGTTCATCACGATGTAGATTGCAGCGACAGCGCCAATGGAGATGATCAGAGCGCGCGGGATCGTCTTGCCCGGGTCCTTTACTTCCCCGCCCAGGAAACAGACGTTGTAGTAGCCCCAGTAATCGTAGGTCGCTATGAGCATCGCCGAGCCGAGCCCGAGGAAGAATCCCGATGAGAGCGAGAACGCGCCGGGAGGGAAATCGAACGCGCGGGCGGCATTGAAGTGCGTAAGCCCGGCCACGATGACCCAGCCAACAGCCAGCGCGACGCCCACCCACAGCAGCTCCGCCAGTTTTCCAATCGCGGTGATGCGCCGATAGAGCAGGAAGACCACAACCGCGCATGTTGCAATCGCAACGCACGTCGCCGGCATGACCAGCACACGCACCTCAAGCGTGCCTATCAGCGGCAGGGGGAGATGAAATGCGTTGGCAAATATCGTGCGCTCGAGGCCCGGCCACAGATACCCCGCATAGTGGGACAAGCCAATGCATCCTGACGCGATAGAAAGCGGAGCACTGAACGAGAGCTGCCAGATGAAGAGGAACGAAAGCAGACGGCCAAGGGAATTCGGACCGTAGATTTGCTTGAGGTATTCGTAGGAACCGCCGGCGTTCGGCATGGCCGCGCCCAGTTCAGCCCAGACCAGCCCATCACACAGCGCGAAGACTGCGCCGAGGATCCACCCCAGCATGGCTTGAGGACCACCCGCAGCGGCGATGATCAGTGGCAGGGTGATGAACGGCCCCACGCCGATCATATCGATCATGTTCAGCGTGGTAGCTTGCGCCAACCCGATGCCTCGAACCAGTTCGACGCCATCACGCTTCGAGGTGCCCTGCGATGGTGGCCCCGGAGGCTGTTCCGCCGAATTAGCTGGGCTCATGGCCTACACTCAGCAGATTCACGTAGAGTCGAATCGCTCCCGGCACCCCGAAAGGCAGCTGTCGGAAGAAAGCATACCCAGTGTAGATGTAATGGCCTTTGCCGTATTGCGCCAGCAGGAGACCGCCTTTTTGCGGCTGCTCGCCAGGATCGTTGCACGCCAGTAGCGGTGTGTAGTGCGAATCCCACTGATCCATGAAGTACAGACCGCGTTCCTGCACCCAGCCATCGAAGTCGGCTTGCGTGATGGCGTTGGGGTAGTGGAAGACAGGACTCTGCGGATCCAGAATCGTGACCGGCGCCTGCTCGACGGTGACGCGTTCGCGGCTAAGCTGGGCGGGATAAGGCGTGTAGTGGCCGTCGTTGAAGTCGCTGGGAGAAGTGTTGTACTGCACCAGCAGAGTGCCGCCATTGCGAACGTAGTCGAGTAGCCGCTGGTTGTTCTTCTTCACCGCGTCCTGCGTGTCGTAGGCGCGAATGCCTAGGACAATCGTTCCGAAGCGGCTGAGGTCGGCGTGCTCGACATCTTCGGGAGTGAGCATGGTGATGTTCAGCCCGAGTTCGCGCAGGACATCAGGGATGTCGTCACCCGCTCCCATGACGTAACCGATCTTGACGCCTTGCGGAATCTTCACCTCGACCACGCTGGCACGCTGACGCGCGGGCTGGTAATAGAAGAATCCGCCAATATCCGGACGAGCGACCAGGCTGTAACCATCGTCATAGTCGTGACTCTCAGCCGTTAGCAACGCGTGGACCTGGTAGCGGCCTTCTTTGGCGCCGTCCGGCCATTCCTTGAATTGAGCCGCTTGCTGGCCGGGCTGCTTGAAGTCGATGTTCGCCATCTTCGGCTCGATGGTCCAGCCCTGTGGCGTTTCCGGATGCACGGTGCCACTGCCTTTGTCGCTGGTCGTGCGGACAAGGACACCGAGGTCGGCGGAAGGATTCGCGCCTGCCAGAATGATCTGCGTCGACGGTGAGGCTTCGACCGAGTACGGCGGCACGACAGCCAACGGCATCGACCAGACATCGCCCTTGTCGTTGTGCATGGGCGTCCGGGCAAAGCTGTGGATCACTCCCTCAGCGCCATTGATGCTGTAGACCACGTGCACAGAAACCGGCGGCGGCGGAAGCGCCAGCGTCAGATACTTCGGCTCGTCGATCTTGTAGACCGCATCGATCTCCGGGTTATCGCGATGGAAGTAGGCCTTGGTAGGCTCTGCAGTCAATGGCGGCGATACCTTGAAGGTCAGCGCGCAACTGTCGCCCGGCGCGATCTGCTTCGGCATCTTGTCCAGGAATAGCTCGGCCTTCCAGCCATCGGGAACGTCGAGGGCGAATTGTTTCAGGTTCATCGGCGCCGCGCTGCCGTTGTGGAGCGAAGCGCGCAGCAGAAACGGATTCCCTGCCGTGATGACCGCTGCCAGAACATTGCCTTCGTCGCTGGGCAGCTCGGCAGCCATTGGGCGACCGTCAGGCGTTCCTGGACTAAGCTGCAGCTCCATGCCGAAGGCCAGATTAGCCGCCTGCTCGAACTGATGCTCCTTGCCGCGCAGATTGGCCAGCAGGTCCGCCTTCTCGGCGCCGGTCAGGCTGGACGCTTCTACCTTGGCGATGAGCGCACGCGTAAGATTCAGCCCGCGCAGCAGAGGCGCGCCGGCAGACTGGGGATCTTTGTCGGCGACGTTTGTAGCGTCATCGACTGTCTTGATGATGGCTTCTAATTGCGCTTTAATTGACGGTACCTTCGACTGATCGGCGCCAAGACGGTCTGCCAGCGCTGGCAAGGAAGTATCAATGCCGTCGAAGAAATCGTTCTCATGCGTGTTAGCGGCAACAGTTTTGCCGGATGCGGTGTCGATCAGCTTGTAGTAGCTGTAACGCGGACCATCCGTGTTGAAGTGCCAAGCGCCGGCGCCCTGCGACAGCTGGTGCTGTAGTCCCTTCCAGGCAAACTGTACGTAAGTCTCGCCAAGAAGCGCATCCTTCTGCGAAGTTTCGAGCTTGATGGTCCAGTCCTCGTTGGAGCGGACGTTGTCCATGTAGAGCTTCTGCGCCTGCCACGGTTGCAAGCCTTCGCGAATCTGCTCCGGAAATCGGTGGGGATCGGCTGCGGCGTGGAAGGCTTCGCGCGTCAGAATTCCAGATGCCTGATGGTTGCCATGCCCGTCGCGCTCTGCGCCCTGAAAGCGCGTGCAGATGACATCCGGCCGAAAGGTGCGAATGACGCGCACCATGTCGGCCAGGGCGACGTCGTGACCTCCCCATTTGTCGAAGGTTTCTTGCGGAGTCTTGGAGAAGCCGAAATCTGCGACGCGTGTAAAACGCTGCTCGACACCGTAATAGCGATCCGCAGAGAGCAACTCCAAGGTGCGAATGATACCCAATTCATCGAACAGATCGCTGCCGATCATGTTCTGGCCGCCCTCGCCGCGGTTGAGCGTCAGTTGCAGAACGCTGTCGCCATGGCCGCGCGACTCGAGCGTCAGCATGCCACCGTCTTCGTCGTCAGGGTGTGCGACGGTGTGCATCAGCCGCGCCGTGGTGTGCAGACGGCGTAGCATCAGCTTCAGTCCGGTGGCGCCGGTATCGACTGAGAGCGGCTTAGTGTCGACCCAAGGCGACGGCACTTGCGCCGAAGCCAGCGTACACAACAGCGCCAGCAACATGGCTACAAGCAAAGATTTTCGGAGGATGAGGCGCGCAGTCGGCGAGTGCAAGGTCATCGTGTTCAGAGTACAGCAAGCCGCCTTTCGCTAGAGCTTTTCGCTATTCGTCTTTCGCTGCTCGCCAGAATACTTCCCCAAGCCGCCGTCAAAGAAGACGCAGGATTATGGCCGCCTTCTCTGGCGAAAAGCGAAGCGCGAAAGGCGAAAAGTGTCGTCATACGTACGTTTCGTGTTCGTAGCACCACTTCCAGCTGCCGGACTGAAACGCCTGCATCACTGGATGGCCGGTCTGCTTGAAGTGCTGAGTCGCGTGCTGGCCGGGAGAAGAATCGCAGCAGCCAATATGTCCGCAGATGAGACATTTGCGCAGTTGCACCCAGCGCTGACCGGTTTTGCGACATTCGGTACAGCCATCGTCCAAGGCTGCCACATCAGGATTCGCTTGGTTCACGTGCTCACAGCTCGGCATCGGCCCTCCTTTGGACTAAGTCACTTGGATGACGCGCTACCGTTATGGGATTCGTACGCGCCGTGAATGAACAAAGCGGCAGCGCGCGCCGTTCCATCATGCGTGCTTGTCTATAATGAAGCTTCGCGCCGAGGTCGTCGCAACCGCTGTCTGCTCTGCGCAGATTTGCGACTTCTCCCGACGGAATTCGACATGATTCAAACCCTATTCGGCAGTACGGAAGAAAAGCCCAGTTTCCTAAAGCGCATGAAAGAGGCTGTCACGCGCACGCGTGAGAGCCTGAGCGAACGCATTGAAGATGTCGTGGCTTTTCGCAAGGAAATCGATCGCCAGACCCTCGACGATCTTGAGGAGACTCTTATTTCGGCGGACCTAGGCACCGCAACTACCGCAACGGTCTTGGAGGCTCTCCGCGAAAAGGTCGATCGCAAACAGGTGGAGAACGTCGACGAACTGAAGCGCGTCCTCAAGGAAGAGTTGCTGGCGATCCTCAATGCCGCCGAGCAGAAGCCAGTGCAGAAAGTTGATGGCGAGCCCGAAGTCATTCTAGTAGTCGGAGTGAACGGAGTGGGCAAGACCACGTCGATCGGCAAGCTGGCGCAACTTCTGCGATCGCAAGGTAAGACGGTGTTGCTCGCCGCAGCTGACACCTTTCGCGCGGCAGCCATCGAGCAGCTCGAAATCTGGGGCGACCGCACCGGAACGGAAGTCATCAAGAACAAGCCGGGCGGCGATCCGGCAGCCGTGCTCTTCGACGCGCTGCAGGCCGCCAAGGCGCGCAAAATCGATTACGTCATCGTCGATACCGCAGGCCGTCTGCACACCAAGAGCAGCCTGATGGAAGAACTGGCCAAGATGCGGCGCACTGCGCAGCGCTTCAGCACCACGGCTCCCCACGAGACGCTGCTGGTGATGGACGCGACCACCGGACAGAACGGATTGCAGCAGGCGCGGCTGTTCACGCAATCGGCAGGCGTGACCGGCATCGTGCTCACTAAGCTGGACGGAACCGCCAAGGGGGGAGTGGTTGTCGCCATCTGCAAAGAGCTCGGTCTGCCGGTGAGGTATGTAGGTGTCGGCGAAAAAGCCGGTGATCTGCTGCCCTTCAATTCGCAGGATTTCGTGAACTCTCTCTTCGACTGATGCAAGAACGCCTAAGCGACGAGCAGTTGATGGAACAAGCCCTGGAGCTCGCCAGAGGGGGCGTTGCCCTGACTTCGCCAAATCCGTGCGTGGGAGCTATTGTGGTCGCCGCCGATGGCGAAGTCGTCGGCCGTGGCACGCATACCTTCGCCGGCAAGAAGCACGCCGAGGTACTGGCGCTGGAAGAGGCTGGCGGGCGCGCCCGTGGTGCATCGCTATACCTGAATCTGGAGCCCTGCTCGCATGTGGGTCGCACCGGGCCCTGTGCCGATGAAGTCATTGCGACAGGTATTCGGCGCGTTTTTGTGGCCATGCGCGATCCCAATCCGCTGGTCGGAGGGCGAGGCATTGCCAAGCTGGAGGCCGCCGGCATCGAAGTGCATGAAGGCCTCTGCCAAGCCGAAGCTAAGAATCTGAACGAGGCCTTCGCTCGATACATTCGCCACAAGCTGCCATTCGTCACACTGAAGACCGCGATGACGCTCGATGGCAAAATAGCACCGCCGCCGGGCGAGTCCGACACGCCCTCCGCACTGGGGTCGTTGACTGCCAGCGGCGGTTGGATTACCAGCGCAGCCGCCCGTGAACATGTGCATCAGCTGCGGCACGCCAACGATGCCATCATGGTCGGCGTTGGTACGGTCATCGCCGACGATCCCCTGCTCACCGATCGCACTGGACGTCCGCGGCGACGGCCGCTGCTGCGCGTGATTCTTGATTCGCGCCTTCGTATTCCACTGGATTCTCGGGTGGTCAAGACGGCGCGTCAGGACCTCATCGTTTTCTGCTGCTTCGCCGAAGAGAACAAACGGCGTGAATTGGAGGCCCGCGGAGTAATGGTGGAGCAGGTCCCGATGCGGCGGCCTCCGGGTGACAACACGATCGTCTTTCCCGCAGGATCCCCAACGGTGGGTGGCCGTCCCGACCTCGACCGCGTGATGGCTGAACTTGGCAAACGGGAGATCACCAGCCTTATCATTGAAGGTGGAGCTCTGGTTAACTGGGCGGCGCTTGCGGCAGGGATCG